>NZ_BJXX01000059.1 GCF_007991215.1 Aneurinibacillus danicus | reverse complement strand
TTTTTACAGAAAAAGGAAATGAGGGATACAAATGAAGCATATCCTGCTTCTGGTACTGGTTGGACTGCTTCTGGTAGGCTGCTCTTCTTCCAAACCGACGCTTCCCCGCGACAACAGCGGGACGATGGTGGCAAACAGAAAAATAAACGAGGAAAAAGCAAGCCCGGCATTCCAGGTAGGAGATTGGATATCGTACGGGAGTAAAGACCGGCTGGGCATTACCAAGCAAAACGAGGACAAAACCGTATTATTTACAACGCAGCAGAGACGATTGGGATATGCGTGGTAAACAAAAGGTCGGGATGCAGTTCCCGGCCTTTTGTTTACCATATGATATGATAGAACAGGCAAGAGATAAGAACGGTGCAAAAAGGAGTGGATACTTATGAGGTATCGAATGATTGCGATTGATATGGATGATACACTGCTGACCGATGAGAGAACGATTACGCCGGGCACGGCAGAGGCGATTAAGCAGGCGCTGGATTTAGGCGTGGTGGTCACGCTGGCGACAGGCCGGATGTTTCCGTCAGCCCTGCCGTTTGCATCCCAGCTTGGGCTGAACGTTCCGCTGATTACCTATCAGGGAGCCGTTGTCAAAGATATGGCGAGCGAGAGCATCATGTATGAACGGCTCGTCACTCCGGAGATTTCCCGCCGCATTATCGAGATTGCTCGTGCGAAAAATATGCACCTACAGGTCTACCAGGACGATATTTTGTATTCACCCGAGGAGAACGATAAGATTCGGCAGTATGCCGAAATCGCCGGGGTACCGTATACAATAGAGAAAGATTTGTACCGATTGGCCGAGCGCAATTTCATTAAACTGCTGTATTTCGATGAACCGGAGGCATTGGACGAGCTGGCTCGGGAACTGCGTAAAGAATTTGGTGAGACGGCGCACATTACCAAATCAAAACCGTTTTTCCTTGAAGTCATGCATCCGGAAGCGAACAAAGGGCGGGCCGTACTGCACCTTGCGGAGACGTTTGGGATTGACCGTTCGGAAATTATCGGCATTGGCGACAGCTATAATGATCTGGATTTAATTACTGTCTCAGGTCTTGGCGTCGCAATGGGCAATGCGCCGGATGATATCAAACAAATAGCCGATTATGTAACGCTCTCGAACAACGAGGAAGGCGTACGCCATGTAATCGAGACATTTATATTACAGTCTACTACAGAATAAATCTCGTTCCCTAAAACTTTACTTTTCAATTTTCTTCTTTCCATTATAATGAAATTAAAAAGACAGAATAGGCTGGGGAAACGATGAATAAAATACTGCTGGCAATCGACGGGTCCGCATACGATGAGAAATCCGTCCACTTTATTAACGAAAAATTAGCCTGGGCGCAAAGCATGGAGGTGTATGTGGTAACCGTGCTGCCGGAAATGGATGAGACACTGCTGCATGTCTATCCGGGTCTTCGCGAAGAGTATACTGCCCAGGCGGAGAAACGGCTTCAAGAGATTGCCCAAATGCTTACGATACATGCCAATACTTGTCAGCGCCGTGTATTGGAAGGACCGGTAGCTGAGCAATTGCTCACATTCGCCGAGCAAATTGGGGTCGATATGATTGTGATGGGATGCCGGGGGCTCAGCAACTATGAAGAGCTGACGCTGGGGAGCGTCAGCATGAAAGTCATTCGCCTCTCACCGCGTCCTGTCGTTATCGTTAAATAACATCATCTTATATACAGAAAGGAAAAAAGAAGAAATGTACAAGAAGCTATGCTGCTACTGCTTGAAAGTCAGCGTGTCCGCCGATTATTTAATGGCCGGCGACTGGCAATGCACGCACTGCGGACACGACATCACCGGTGTGCCGGCAATTCCGTATCAAGAAGAATTCTCCAAAGATTATTTAATGAAACTGGTCACCTATAAAAAAGAAAAGAGACTGGATTCCAGTCCTGCATAAGCATAAGCGCCCGTTCTATCCGCATGTATCGAATAGAACGGGCGTTTATGTTTATTGAATTCCATCTTTGCTTTCCTGTGCCACCCATGTCCGATTCATCTCATCTACCGTGTCCTGCCATGCCTGGCTTTGCTGCAGTACGTCAAGCATCTCGCGTACTTCTCTCTCGCCGAGACCTGAAGCCAGCGCCATATCCTCCATAAAATCTGGCTCGGTAATTTTTTCACCAAGCCTAATCTTATCCCGGTATCGCTCCATTACATCATGAATATGCTTTCGCGTATCCCCGGCAAGCCCGTATGCATCCGCAAACCCTTCAAATGAATAGTGTATATGCTCCATCGCCGCCTGCTCCTTCCGCTCGAATCTTTTTCCATCTTATAGTTTTTGTGCAGAGGTTCAGGGTTATGCTTAAAAAACGAAAAACCGGAGCACAAGCGTATCTCCGGTTTCTCTCATCGTTTCATTCTTTATCAATTCTTTCAAAGCTTCTCTACTTCTACCCGGGTAGAAAAGAACGTTGCTCCGCGTCCCATGTCTGACAGACGGCTCGGTGTTAACGCATTAACCAGTTGTTTCGTGCCTGGCTCATCCGCCCACAATCCCTGGCTCACCGCTACGCCGGGCAGCACATTCTCCCCGACAGAGGCAGTGAGCACACATTCACCGCGATCATTATAGACACGTATTTTCGCGCCGTCCTCGATGCCGCGCTTCCGCGCTTCATCCGTATGGATATGCAGACGCGGCGTCTTTTCCATCGCCACATGCCTGGCATTGTTTGAAAATGTCGAGTTTAAGAAATTATGATTCGGCGCCGACACGAACAAAAGCGGGTACTTCTCGTCTTCTTTAATCGGTTCATATGTCGGCAGCGGCGGCAGTCCTTTTTTCTCCATTCGTTTCGAGTACAGCTCGATTTTGCCGCTCGGCGTCGGCAGTTTACCCGGAAATTTCGGCTTTTTGCTTCGATCAATTTTGATAAAATGCCGCTCAAGCAGCGCTTCATACGTAATGCCATCGAGATACGGATTGGCCGGATGATCAAGCATCTGACGGATCATCTCTTCCTCCGTATCTTTGAATGCCTGCTCGGTAAATCCCATCGCTTCCGCCAGCAGACGGAACACCTCGACATTGGACTTACTTTCCCCGTACCGTTCTATGACCGGCAAATGCAGATGTACAAAATAATGCCAATACGATGTAAACAAGTCCAAATTCTCATAGGAGGATGTCGCCGGCAGCACAATGTCAGCATAGCGCGCCGTTTCTGTCAGGAACAAATCATGCACAACAGTGAACAAGTCTTCACGCGCAAAACCCTCTCTCACTTTGTTGCCGTTTGGCGCCACGACAAGGGGGTTACTGTTATAGACAAACAAAGAATACAGCGGCGGATCGAGCTCCGTGAGCGCCTCCCCGATCTGGTTCATGCTGATGGAGCGCGTTTTTTCCTTCAGCAGGTCAGGACGCTGCAGCGCCTGAAAATTAACGGATGCATAGCCGCTGTTGCCTTTAATCGCCCCGCCGCCCCGCACATGCCACTGGCCGGTCAATGCAGGCAGACAGGCGATAGTGCGTACAAACATGCCCCCGTTGTCATGATGCTGCGGCCCGTTGCCGATGCGAATAAAAGAAGGCGACGTCCTGCCGTACATGCGGGCCAGCTCGTAAATATCATCCACAGAAACGCCAGTAATCGCGGATACGGCAGCAGGATTATACTGCTTTACATGTTCGCGCAACTCTTCATATCCAACCGTATATTCGGCGAGAAACGTCTCATCCACCAGCTCTTCGGCAAACAATATATGCATCAGACCAAGCGCGAGTGCGGTATCCGTTCCGGGCAGAATAGGAATGAACCAGTCGGCCCACCGTCCGGTCTGGTTTTTATGCACGTCAATGACGACCACTTTGGCGCCGTTTTTCCGCGCCTTCTCCGCCAGCGTAACCTGGTGCATATTGGTGCTGACCGCGTTGCAGCCCCAGAAGATGAACAGCTTCGTATCGATGGTTTCCTCCGGGTCCGTGCCGTAGCTTCCGCCCATTGTATACATATAGCCCGCAGCGCCGGCGGAATTACAGATGGTCCGCTCAAGCTGGCTTGCGCCCAGACGATTAAAAAAGCGGCGATCCATCCCTTCCACGTTCAGAATCCCCATATTCCCATAGAAGCTATACGGCATGATGCTCTCTGCACCATGCTGCGCGATTAGCTCCTTCCATTTCTCTGCGATGGTGGCAATCGCCTCGTCCCAGGTAATGCGTTCAAACTTGCCTTCCCCTTTTGTGCCCACCCGCTTCAGCGGATATTTAAGACGCTTCGGGTCGTACAGGCGCGCCGGCATGTTGCGCACCTTGTTGCAGATTGCCCCCTGCGTCACCGGATGCGCCGGATCGCCCGTGATTTTGACAATCTTTCCGTCCTGCTTGTGGACGAGCAGACCGCATGTATCCGGACAATCCAGCGAGCAAACCGAAGGAAAAATGCCATCTTTTTGCGTTGCGTAGGAAGCCATCTTTTTCACTCCTCTATTTTTCATAAAAAACGACCATGGCGTTTCAGCCGCAACCCCGACATGAAAATGACGGGAAGGCCAGCTGACTTTTGCGGTATGAAGGAAAAAAGAGGAAAGAAGGAGGAGAGGATTTCAATGGTGAAAAAGGCGAAGGCCTTTTTCTACCCTGGCTCTTCTTTCCTCTTTCCCTTCCTTCTTCTCTCATGATTTTCACAAAAAAAAAACCGGAATGGATACATTTACTGTATACCAATTCCAGGTTTTTGTCATCGGGAGAACCCTCTGGCACTTCTCCTGCCTCTGTTTATTTTTTCACGACTGCGTGTCCGCCGAATTCATTGCGCAGTGCGGCAACAACCTTGCCGTGGAACGTATCGTCTTCGAGCGAACGGAAACGCATAAACTGGGACATCGCGATAACGGGTGCGCTTGCTTGCAGTTCCATCGCTGTCTCTACCGTCCAGATGCCTTCGCCGGAAGAATGCATAACACCCTTAATATTATCGAGCTTCGGCTGCTTGGAGAACGCGTTCTCCATCAACTCCATCAACCAGCTGCGAATAACAGAGCCGTGATTCCATACACGTGCCACCGCTTCGTAATCATAGTCGAACTGGCTCTTATCGAGAATCTCGAATCCTTCACCGATCGCCTGCATCATGCCATATTCGATGCCATTATGTACCATTTTCAGAAAATGACCGCTTCCGGCCGCACCGGTTTTAAGAAAGCCGTTCGGCAGAGAGATACTTTCAAATAGCGGAGTAATATGCTCAAGCGCCTCCGGGTCGCCGCCGACCATCGTACATACGCCGTGGCGCGCGCCTTCTGTACCGCCGCTTGTGCCGCAATCAACAAAATAGATGCCTTTTTCTTTAAGCTGCGCGTAGCGGGCAAGCGTGTCTTTGTAATTGGAGTTTCCAGCGTCAATCAGAATGTCCCCTTTCTCAAGCAGGGCGCCCATCTCTTTTGTGACCTGGTCGGTGATTTTGCCCGCCGGTACCAGCATGATAACGACCCGCGGAGATTCCATGTTTTGCACGAGCGCCGCCAGGGAATCGACACCTCTTGCACCGTCTTTCGTAATGCGTTCCACATGCTCGCTCACAGTATCGTACGCCACGACCTCATGGTTCTTGTCGATCATGTTAAGCGCGAGATTATACCCCATTTTTCCGAGCCCGATTAATCCTACTTTCACTGTCCATCACTCCTTCTTCATATTTTCTAATTTTATCCTAACATTTTGCGCTGAAATGCGGCGATGCTTTCGTACTCATCTTCAAGCTTGCGCATAATGCGCAGATAAATCGGAAGCAGCTCCATATAGACGGCAGCGTGTTCCCGGTTTGGCGTATGATGATGCGTCGCCCCCACCATCTCTGATACCACTTCCAATGAATCTACCGTACCCAGGGCATACATGCCGAGGACAGCCGCACCGAGGCAGGAACTCTCATAGTCTTCCGGCACGTATACGTCCTGATCAAAAATATCGGCCATCATCTGCCGCCACAGCGCCGAGCGGGCAAACCCGCCTGTCGCTTGAATTTGCTTTGGCATCGGGATTAATTCTTTAAGCGCGAGAAATACGGTATAGAGATTAAAGATAACACCCTCAAGTACGGCGCGAATCATATGCTCTTTCTTATGGTGCAGCGTCAGACCGAAGAACGATCCTCTCGCATTGGCATTCCAGAGCGGCGCCCTCTCCCCCGCCAGATACGGATGGAACAAAAGTCCGTCACAGCCGGGCCGCACGTTATCCGCAATCTTCGTTAACACATCGTATGAGCTGATGCCGAGCCGTTTGGCCGTCTCAATCTCGGATGCGGCCAGCTCGTCCCGTACCCAGCGCAGCGTCATGCCCCCGTTATTAACCGGACCGCCGATGACCCAGTGCTTATCGGTCAGCGCGTAGCAGAAAATCCGGCCTTTCGGGTCGGTTACCGGCTTATCCACTACAGTACGGATGGCGCCGCTTGTGCCGATCGTGATCGCCACTACGCCAGGCTCTACCGCATTCACGCCCAGATTAGACAGAACTCCATCGCTTGCACCCAGGACAAACGGCGTGTCGGGGTTAAGCCCCGTTTCTTCCGCTGCCCATGCGTCCATTCCCCGGACATAATGCGTCGTCGGAACCGGCGTAGACAGATGCTCCTCTTTAATTCCGGCAACCGCAAGCGCTTCCTCATCCCAGATCAAGTTCTCCAGATTGAACATTCCGGTCGCCGAAGCGATAGAATAATCGACAAGATACTGTTTAAACAACTGATAAAACACGTATTCTTTTATGGAAATAAATTTGGCTGCCCGTTTGAAAATGTCCGGGTGTTCTTCACGCAGCCAGACAATTTTGGAAAGCGGCGCCATCGGATGCACAGGCGTGCCGGTACGTCTGTAGATTTCGTGTCCATTTTGTTCTTTTTTAATGATTTCCGCGTATTTCGTGCTGCGGTTATCCGCCCAGGTAATGCACCGGGTCAGCGGCCGGTGCGAACCGTCCATGGCAATGACGCTATGCATGGCCGAGCTAAACGAAACGAAAGCGACGCGCCCAGGCGCGACGCCGCTTTTCTGGATTACCTGTTTAAGAACCTCAAGCACCGCCTTATATATCTGATCGGGGTCCTGTTCCGCCGTCGAAGGAGTCGGCGTATAGAGCGGATATTCAACCGAGTGTTTCGCAAGCCCCTGTCCCTTTTCCGTGAAAAGAACCGCTTTGGTGCTCGTTGTTCCGATGTCGATGCCGATACAGTAGTTCGTACTCACAGGGCTGCCTCCTATCTTTAGTGTGAAAAAAAGAAAGTAAGATCCAGAAAAGAAAAAGGCTTCGCCTTTTTCTTTGTTATACCACAATGTCGAGCAGCAGGATAAAGATAAGTGCGGCTATGGACAGAATCGTCTCCATCACCGTCCATGTCTTCAGCGTCTGCGGCACAGTCATATTGAAAAATTCTTTAATGAGCCAGAAACCGGAGTCATTCACATGCGACAGAATGAGCGACCCCGCACCTGTCGCAAGCACCAACAGCTCCAGATTCGTGCCCGGCGTTGCCGCTGCAATCGGGGCAAGAATGCCCGCTGCAGTCGTCATCGCTACGGTGGCCGAGCCGGTCGCCACGCGAATCAGACCCGCCACCAGCCAGCCAAGCAGGAGCGGTGAGATGTGCGACTGCGTAGCTACGCCGGCAATCGCATCGCCGACGCCGCTTTCAATCAGGACTTTGTTGAAGCCGCCGCCTGCGCCGATAACAATCAAAATGGTTGCAGTCGGTCCAAGACACTCGTTTGTAAACCTAAGGATTTGATCGCGGTCGAATCCGCGTGCAAACCCGAGCGAGAAGAACGAGAACAGAAGCGCGATCAGAAGCGATACAACCGGGTTACCGATAAAATCAATCCAGCTGCGCAGCGTATTGCCTTCCGGCAGCGTCACGTCTGCAATCGTCGCACATAGCATCAAAAGCACCGGAAGCAGAATCGTAAACACCGTGATGCCAAAGCCCGGCAGTTCCTTGCGTTCAGACTCGCTGAACTGGGCTGCCAGCTCGGTCGACGGCTCAAGTTGAATGCGCTTCGAAATGAATGAACCGAATAAAGGACCTGCGATAATTGCAGTCGGAAGGCCCACAATCAATGAATACAGAATCGTCTTGCCCACATCCGCCTGATAAATGCCAACCGCCAGCATCGCGGCCGGATGCGGCGGCACAAGACCGTGTACGACGGACAGGCCCGCCACCAGCGGGATGCCTATTTTCAGCAGCGGCGTGTTCGTATGCCGCGCAAGCGTAAACACCAGCGGAATCAGAAGCACCAGGCCAACCTGGAAGAACACCGGGATCCCGACAATGAATGCGACAAACATCATCGCCCAGTGTACGTTTCTCTCACCGAATATGTAAATCATCGTCCGGGCGATGCGCTCTGCGCCGCCGGATTCGGCCATCATCTTCCCCAGCATCGTCCCCAGTCCAAGCACGATGGCAATAAATCCGAGAACACCGCCAACTCCTTTCTCGAACGCTTTCAGAATTTCAGGCAGATCCATGCCCGCGCTTAAGCCAATAAACAAAGAAGCCAGAATTAATGCGACAAGTGGATTAAGCTTAAATCTGGCAATCAGCACAATCAGGCCAAGAATTGCGATGACCGTATATACCAGCAGGCTGGCACTGTGGCTGAGCCCCAAAAATGAATTCATGCTGTCTCTCTCCTTTATGATGTCAGCGTTTTCTTAAACAGTATGAAGGATGCCTCTCCACTATATAAAATATTTTTTCTAATGTAAATACAGGAAAGAAATTTTCTTTCAAAACTGATCTTAAAATAGCTTATCCGAAAAAGCCGTTGCTGCGGGCGGCTGTCGGATAAGCCGATTAATAGCGCTTAATTGCAATAGATTCACGAATTTTCTGCAGGTTTTTAAGCGTTACATCCTGCTTGCGTGTCGCCACGCCCACATACAGCGCATCGATAACCGATAGCTGGACGAGTCGGGATGCCATTGCTTCAGAACGAAATAAAGTTTCACGTGATGTTGTATAAATGGAAATATCTACAGCGCGCGTCAGCGGCGATTTCATCGTACTGCTGATGCCAATCGTTTTCGCGCCGCGCTCGCGTGCCACCTGTATCGCCTCCACTACATCAATGTTGCTGCCGCTGTGTGAAATACCGACTGCTACGCATTCCGCATCCAACAAAGACGCGGACATTACCTGCAGGTGGCTATCCGTATGAGCAATCACCTGAGCGCCGGTGCGTAAAAACTTATGGTAGGCGTCGAGTGCGATAACCCCTGAGCCTCCGGAACCGTAAAAATCAATTTTTTTGGCACGGGCAAGGCACTCAACCGCCGCCTCGAGCGGCTCATTTTCCAGCAGGGCGAGCGTGTCTTTCATCGCTTCTATGCTGCTTAAAAAAATCTTGCGCGTGATATGTAAAATGTTGTCTTCCTCCGTAATTTCTTCATGGATGTTCTCCATCGGGTGCACAATATCCCGGGCAAGTGCGATTTTAAACGCCTGATAGCCTTTGTAGCCAAGACGCTTGCACAACCGAAAGACCGTCGCCTCCGCCACCCCGCTTTTCTCCGCCAGCTCGGAGATCGACGAATGAATGACTTCTTCCGGCTTTTCGAGCATATAACGGGCGGCCGTCTGTTCTTTGACGGACAAGGATGATAACATCGATCGCAGTCGGTTGATACTGTTGGGCTGCTGTTCGTTCTCCATATGTCTCCTCCTGCCTTTTTTTGTGAAAATCATGAGAAAAGAAGGAAAGGGAAGAGGAAAGAAGTTTCAGGGAAGAAAAAGGCATTCGCCTTTTTCCACATTAAAACCCTCTGCTTATTCTTTCCTCTCCTTTCCTTCGCACCGCAAAAGTCAGCCGACCTTCCTCACATTTTCATGTCGGGGTTGCAAACGAAAAGCAGCCGGGGAAAACTGCTCAGGCCCCCCATGACTCCGCTATCACCTGACAAATGCTTATGAGATAAGCTGACAGGTTTCTATGCGACAGGCGAAAAAGAAATGGCGGACGGTTATGTCGCCGAACCTGCCCGGAATTACCGCAAAAACCCAATCATTTCCAGAAAAAAAGAAGCTGATGAAAAAAACGCTCGCGAGGCGTGTGTCGACCGTTGCTTTTTCCCTGTGGAGCGTGTGGCCCGAAGGGAAAGATCGGTACCCCCCGCGAGTTTTTCTTATTTCGTTATCCGTTTTTCCTCTGGAACTCAATCATGAACTCGCTGAGTGCTTTACAGCTTTCATACGGCACCGCATTGTACGTAGATGCGCGGCAACCGCCTACGGAACGGTGACCGTTCAGCCCGACGAATCCGGCCTGCTTCGCCTCAGCAAGGAACTGTTTCTCCAGATCTTCCGATGCGAGACGGAATGTAATATTCATCAGGGAACGGCTGTCTTTTTGGGCATGTCCCTTGTAGAAACCTCCGCTTTGATCAATAACATCATAGATAAGTGCCGCTTTTTCTTTGTTCATGTTCTCAATGGCGGCAAGGCCTCCCTGCTCTTTCACCCATTCGAGCACAAGGCCGAGCATGTAGATGCCGAATGTCGGTGGCGTGTTGTACAGGGAGTTGTTTTTCACATGCGTATCATAGCGCAGCATCGTCGGCACGTTGTTCGTATTCGCACGCTCCAGCATATCCGGACGCAAAATGACTACCGTCACGCCGGAAGGACCGAGATTTTTCTGCGCGCCCGCATAGATGAGCGCAAACTTGCTGACGTCAAAGCCGTAGGACAAAATATCACTTGACATATCAGCAATGAGCGGGATATCGCCCGTATCCGGGAACTCGGACCACTCCGTACCGAAGATGGTATTATTGGATGTCAGATGGACATATGCCGTATTTTCTTCATAGACCAGCTCATCGAGCGCCGGAATGCGGTTGTAATTCGTTTCTTTTGTGGATGCGACCGTATACGTATCACCCACCATCTTCGCTTCCTTAAGCGCCTTCTCCGACCAGGAACCGGTCATAATATAGCCCGCTTTTTTGCCTTGAGAAAGAAAATTCAGCGGAATCATTGCAAATTGGGTGCTTGCCCCTCCCTGCAGAAACAGTACATGGTACTCTTCCGGGATGTTCATTAACTCTTTTAAAGAAGCAATCGCCTGATTATGCACTTGCTCATATGCAGCGCTGCGATGGCTCAATTCCATGACCGACATGCCGGTTCCCTGGAAATCGACGAGTTCGCGCTGCGCTTTCTCCAGAACGGCAAGCGGCAGTGCCGAAGGACCTGCATTAAAGTTATAAGCGCGCTGTGCCTGTTTCAACATCTCTCTTCACTCCTTGGTTGAGTTAAAAACTTTGTTTTTATCCTACACCTAATTTCCGCAAAAGAAAAGAGATGTTTTCATAATTGAAGAAAAATATACGGGAATATCATAAAAAAAACAAATTTATGGCTAAAAATAGAAAAAAAATACCCTAAAAACGAACATTACTCTGCAGTTGAAGAAGCACCAGTTATCTCAATTAGAACAAGATATACTGGTCAACCTGCATCCCTGCCTGACGCTTGCGCTTGAGCGGGTGGATAGTCTGCCGGTCGGCACCTCGAAAACAGAAGAAGGACAGCGAATCGGCTGCCCTTCTTTATTATCCGAAAATATCCATGCTCAAATATCGCTCGCCCGAATCGGCTGCAATGGCCAGCACCCGCTTGCCTTTTCCCTGCTTCTTTGCTTCCTGCAATGCCGCATACACGGCTCCGCCTGCGGACGGGCCGACAAGAATGCCTTCTTTCGCCGCTAAGTCCCGCACGGTGCGCAGTGCATCCTCATCCTCACACTGCATAATCTCGTCATATACATCCTGGTTCAAAATCTCAGGAATAAAGCCTGGACTTGTTCCAACGAGCTTATGCGGTCCCGGCTTTCCGCCGGATAGCACCGGCGATCCTTTCGGCTCTACGACTATAATCCGCAGATTCGGCAGATGTTCTTTCAGCACCTCTCCGGTTCCTGTAATTGTGCCACCCGTACCGGATGTCGCGACAAACGCATCCAACCGGTTTTCCATCTGACGCAAAATCTCCGGCGCCGTTGTTTTTCGATGAATATCAGGATTCGACTCATTTTCAAACTGCATCGGAATGAAGCTGCCCGGGATGCTTTCAGCCAGCTCTTTCGCCTTGCGAATAGAGCCTGGCATCTTCTCTTCCGCAGGCGTTAGTACCACCTCTGCGCCATATGCTTTGAGGATGCTAATGCGTTCTTTGGTCATATTATCCGGCATGACCAGAATACAGCGATAGCCGCGTGCGGCCGCATTCATCGCAAGCCCAATCCCCGTATTCCCGCTGGTCGGTTCAATAATGGTCGATCCTTCCTTCAGATGTCCTGCTTTCTCCGCTTCCACGATCATATTATAGGCGGCCCGGTCTTTGACACTGCCGCTCGGATTGAATTTTTCTAATTTGACATATACATCCGCATCGTCCCGACCGGTCAACCGGCGCAGCTTGACGACAGGCGTTTCGCCAATTAACTCATGAATGCCATTGACTACACGTGCGTACATCTCCACTCACCTCTTTATATAAACTGGACTTCTTTAACCCAAGTATACCGGTAAGCATTTGATATATCCAGTAATAAAAAGATAAAAAAACGAGGAGAGATGAATATGAAAAAAGTGGCCATTTTTGTTCACGCAGGTGAAAATGAACTGGGAAGAGCGGTTCATGGATTGGTGTATGCAGAAGAACTCAACGCTTCCGGGAATAAATTCTTAGACAAACAATTGAAATCATCCTCTCGTTCTCTTCCCTCTTTTCCTTTTTAGATATCTTGCAGTAATTGAAAAAAAGCGGTTTCATGTATTTTTGCGCTTTCTGTGGTAAGCCAAAACTCTACCTTATAATTCCCCTTTTTCAACCCTTTAAGTGGAGCGGTAAACGTCTTTTCCTCTCCCTGTTTTAACGTTTCCCAAGAGACTTCCTGAGCAAATAGTTTGTCGATCGAATAATGCTGTACTTTTTCCCCTTTGTCATTCCAGATTATATAGTCGTATCGCTGACTGGTATTGAACCGTAAAGCCTGCTGTCGTTCCGTCTGGTTTTTGACGGTGAAAACAAGTGAGCCTTTTCCGTCATATGCGAGTGTGCTTTCAATGGCCCCCGCCCAAATCTGGTCCTTCCCTTTGTCCGTTATGGTGATTGTGCGGCTCTCCTGTTCCCAGCCCACTTCTTTTCCCAACGCTTCGCTGATGAATCGAATCGGTACGTAGGTTGTGCCGTTGTAAATCATCGATACCGGTACGTTCTCTTCACCGTTATTGAACCTGCCTGATTTCGTCTCCTGCCCGACTTTAATCGTCACGGGAGTTACATCCACCAAGATTTGCGTAAGTGCGGGTGCCGCGTAGCTGATTCCCGCCGTCATCACACTTCCCATTGCCAGACCTATCGCCATCGATTTGAGGTTTACTCTCTTCATTGTCTGTCCCTCCCAGCGTTGTTATTATTTTGACGGATGCAGGCTTCGTTACGTGTGCATTTTGCGTCGTTTCCCGTTCATCTTTCCGCGGAATTTTTGATACAATAAAGCGGTGAGGAGTGATACATAAATTATGAAGATAGGATCGCACGTTTCATTTTCCAAAAAAGGACTGCTGAACGCGGTAGAAGAAGCGATTAGCTACGGCTCTACCTCGTTTATGGTGTATACAGGCGCGCCGCAGAACACCCGGCGCAAACCGATGGAAGAACAATTCGTCGAAGAAGGTCTGGAGCTGATGAAGAAGTACGGCATCGATGATATTGTCGTCCATGCCCCGTATATTATCAACCTCGGCTCTTATAAACCGAACACGTTTGAACTCGCTGTATCGTTTCTACAGGAGGAAATTAAGCGCGCCGAATATCTGGGCGTCAAGAATATCGTTCTCCATCCTGGGGCCTACACCGACAAAGACGCCGAATATGGCGTCAACCGGATTGCGGAAGGATTGAATGAGGTGCTGCACACCGGGCAAACCGTCAACATCGCGCTTGAGACGATGGCGGGCAAAGGATCGGAGATAGGCCGCAGCTTCGAAGAATTGGCGGCCATTATCGACAAGGTGGAGCTGAACGATAAACTGACCGTTTGTTTCGATACGTGCCATACGCATGATGCGGGTTATGATATTGTCAATGACTTTGACGGTGTCATGGAACAATTTGACCGTATTATCGGACTGGATCGTCTGGCTGTATTCCATATTAACGACAGCAAGAACTTCCGCGGTGCGGCGAAAGACCGGCATGCGCCGATCGGATCAGGCCTTATCGGTTTTGATGCCATCAACTATATCGTCCACCATGAAGTCGCCAGGGACAAGCCGATTATTCTTGAGACGCCGTGGATCGGCAAAAACAAAGCCGATCAATCTCCGATGTATGAAGTAGAAATTGCGCTGCTGCGCGGTACGGTAAAAGAGCGTTTTACAGAAAACTTCCTGGATGACGTTGAACTGCTGACATCGTACTTCACCAAGGAAGGCATCGACCGGCGCGAGTATATCGTTCAGAACTGGGAATGGCTGCAGGACAAAAAATTAAAGAAAGAGGACCCGCGTGAACCGCTAGAGAAGCTGTTTGATACGGTAACCCGCGCGGAACTGCTGCCGGACGAGTCTGAGGAAGGCATTAACAAACGTATCATCGCCTGGCTGGCTGGCATAAACGCATAGTAACGTCTTCTAGCAAAAAACAAAGTCCCCGAAACGAAAGAAACACCCTTCAGTCGGACCGGCAAAACATCCGGGTATCTCGAAGAGGGAGACAGTTGCCGGTCATTTTCTCCCTTCGGGCCCCACGCTCCACACGGAAAAAGCAACGGTCGGCACACGCTTCGCGAGTTTTTCCCGGTTTACGGATGGAGGGAAAGTATATGTTGCTTTATCACTATAAAGCAACATATACTTTCCTACACTATTAACAAAAGCCGCTCCCGAAAGAGCGGCTTCTTGTTTTTATCTATTATTACTCTCTCCTACATCCTGCCTCTTACACTGTTGCCACTTCAACCTGCGGAAGCAGGTTTTTGACAAATTCACGTTCTTCTTCTGTCAGCTCGACCAGCGGCAGGCGTACGCCGCCGACATTTATCCCCTGCATGTTGAGCGCAGCCTTGACCGGTGTCGGGTTGGCTGTGATAAACAATCCTTCGAATACGGGTAGCAGTTTACGGTGCAGTGCGCTTGCCCTGGCGACTTCTCCGCCGGCAAACGCCTGAATCATCTCGCTCATCTCACGGCCAATCACGTGACTGGCTACGCTGATGACGCCTTTGCCACCCACGGACATACAGGGCAGTGTCATGCTGTCGTCACCGGTATACAATACGAAATCATCCGCCGTCTGCTCGATAATCTCAGACATCTGGCCCAGATCGGAGTTTGCCTCCTTAATAGCGAAAATGTTCCCTACATCGTTTGCAAGACGGATGGTCGTCTCCGCTTTCATATTAATAACGGAACGGCCCGGAATGTTGTACAATAAAACCGGAAGCTTCGTACTTGCGGCAATCGTTTTAAAATGCTGATACAAGCCTTCCTGGGACGGTTTATTATAATACGGCACCACCAGCATAACGCCGTCCACACCGCATTCTGCAGCCTTTTGTGTGAGTTCAATGGATGCAGCCGTGTTATTGCTGCCCGTCCCGGCAATGACCGGAATGCGGCCGTTTACAATTTCAACTACATGACGGAACAGGTTCACTTTTTCCTGCCCTGTCAATGTCGGGGACTCACCCGTTGTACCCGCCACCACCAGCGCGGTCGATCCGGTGGCAATCAAATGCTCAACCAGTCTTTCCGTTTGCTTCCTATCCACATTCAATTCCGCATCAAACGGCGTCACCATCGCGGTTACCAATCTTCCTAAATCAATCATCCCAATTCCTCCTCATCGTCGTGTCCAATGCGCGTCTCAGAAAAGGAACATACGGACCCGCGCCTACAAAAAATCCCCTAACCGGATGATTAGGAGAATACAGGCGAAAAAATAAAAACATCTACAACACGGGTCGTAGATGGACAATGAACTTCAAGCTCACCCCATCTCCGTATCTCCTGCAAGATAGCGCACCACGCGTAACCGGAACATACGCGTGACAGTTCTGTTCCTATTCGGATACAGCCCCAACCCGTCCGGCCGGAGAACCCGGACAAGCTTCGGCGGTCTTTCCTTTCCCCTGCGTTCACCGATGTTCTCCACATCTCCCGCAGCGTACTCTTAAATCCCGCGACCTCTACCCCATCAGAGCGTTGATGAGGCTTTATGAATATAAAGTTGTATTGATGTTAGTATAGTGAACTTCCCGCGCGAGGTCAAGGAGAAATTGGAGAGAAATTTCTATATTTCATCCCTTATTCTCTGCCCCATCTCTGACTATTTCCTCAAGGAACACTTCTACCAGCTTCGTCCGTTCCGCATGCGCCGGATAAATATAAGACAATCTGCGCAGAAACGAATCACCTTCAAGCGGCAGTTCGGCAATCTCTCCATGTTGCAGCGGTTTTTTCACCACCCAGCGGGACAGCAGTGTAATGCCGAGTCCCGCCGCCACTGCCTCTTTGACGGCCTGATTGCTGCTTAATGTAATTTTCTTCTTTACGCTAAGTCCATGCGTTCGGATGACATGCTCCGAATAGACACGGGTTCCCGAGCCTTCTTCCCGTACCACCCATATTTCATCATGCAGCGCATCCGGAGTAATAGGCCCGCGTCCCGCCAGCGGATGCTCTGTCGGTGCCACTAAAACCATTTCATCTTTCATGAATGGAACGATCCGCAGCTCTCTGTCGCTTGTCTGCCCTTCAATCAAACCAATGTCCATCTGCAACAGCTTGACCGCTTCCACAATGCGCTTCGTGTTGCCGATCGTTACCTCCACTTCCACATGCGGATAGCGGCGGCGGAAGTCTGCCAGCAGAACGGGCAGCACGTACTCACCAATTGTAAAGCTCGCGCCTATGTGAAGCTTTCCTGTGACCCGATGCTGGTGGGCGTAAATGTCCTCTTTTGCTTTTTCATATAGATTAAGCATCTGTTTCGCCCGTTCGTACAGTATCTCTCCTGCATGGGTTACATACAGGTGTTTGGGTGAACGGTCGATGAGCTTAGCCTGAAATTCGTGTTCAAGATGCTTAATATGCAGGCTAACGCTGGGCTGGGAAAGCCGCAGTTTCTCTCCGGCCCGGGTAAAATTCTTCTCTTCCACTACAGCGACGAATGTGCGCAGCGCATCGTAATGCATGCCTCTTCTCCTCTTATTATTAAAAAAATTAATCTTTAAGATAATATAACTATATTTCATTTATGTTTCAATCTCTCATCTAGTGAAAACGGGAGAAAGAAAACACGAAGATGAGTGAAATGAATCAGAAAGGCGGCGTCAATATGCCGGGCTTCGGACTGGTGCTGATCTACGTGCCGGGCCTCACCTGATAAAATTAAGAAAAACTCGCGGACGTTGCCGGTCTTTCTCTCCTTTAAGGGTCACACGCTCCACACGGAAAAAGCAACGGTCGGCACACACCTCGCGCGTTTTTCCTACACTATAAAAAAAACAGTTCCCGACTCACTTATTCGGGAACTGCTTTATATGGCTCTTTTTATATGGCTCTTTTTACTCGTCCGCCAGCGGATGTTGTCCGCCTTCCCACGGATTTTTGAAGAACGCTTCCACATCCTCGCGCTTCACATCGTCAATGGATGCCGGATTCCAGCTCGGATTGCGATCCTTGTCAACCAGCACGGAGCGTACACCCTCGTAGAAATCATGGCTGTGCATGAAATGCATGCTCAGGTTCATTTCCATGCGGAAGCAATCAGCGACAGCCATCTCTTTCCCACGGATAAGCTGCTCAAGCGCCACCGCCATTGAAATCGGCGACTTGCCGCGCAGCGTTTTCGCGGTCTCCTGTGCCCATTCGTCGCCTTCCTGGGCCGCTTTCTCAAGCGAAGCCAGAATGTCGGCTACCGAATCAAATCCAAAATGACGATCCACCTTTTCCTGTACGCGTGCAAGCGGCGCTTCCGGAATGTCGGTTGCCGCATATTTCTTAATGATCTCACGCAGCTTGACCGCCGTCTCTTCCCGGCCGCCGGCCTGTGTCCAATCGAATGCCTGCACATCCTGTTTCAATGCGCCCCATTGCTCCGATTGGATATAATAATCGGCGGCGCCAAGGTATACTGCGTCAGCCCCGTTGAACAAGTGAGCCGTCAGCGCCAGATAGCGGCCCATGTGGCCCGGCATTTGATTTAAGAAATAGCTGCCGCCTACATCAGGAAAGAAACCGATATTCATCTCTGGCATGGATAATTTCGAGCGCTCAGTCACCACACGGTGGCTCGCAAAGATAGACAGGCCAATTCCCCCGCCCATGACAATACCGTTCATATAGGCAAGAATCGGCTTCGTGTAGCGGTGCAGAGCCAGATTCATTTTATACTCAATTGAAAAGAAGTCCAGCGCATGCTTCTCCACATTATCGTCGCGTTTATCATAGAACGAACGCATATCGCCGCCCGCACACAGGCCCCTCTCACCGGCACCTTCAATCAGCACAAGCGATACGGCAGAATCACGCTCCCATTCGGCCAGCTTCTTGCTGATTTCTTCGACCATATAAAGTGAAAGGGCGTTCAGCGCTTTCGGACGGTTCAGCAGAATACGGCCGACACCGTTTTCTACATTAAATAAGACTTCGTTGCTGGTTTGTACTGTGTTCTCCACTCTATGACCTCCTAATTCTTTCGCGCTATTTTGTATTTTTTCGACAAAAAGCCGGCAAATTCCTTTTTTTTCGGCACATTGTTTCGCCATGGTGGTTTTCTGTGAAAATCATGAGAAAAGAAAGAGAGAAAGAGGAAATGAGATCCAGGGAAGAAAAAGGCGTTCGCCTTTTTCTACATTGAGCGAAGATAAGCAGGCTATCCCCGCAGTTCCTGCGGTTGAATACAAAAAGTTCGTATTGGCTTGCCATCTTTTCTTGGCTTTTGACACTTGGTTTTCGTGCCAGAGGTAAACGGTTTTTCTCTGCGACTCTTGAATGCTATAGGCGAACAATAGCCAGCAGACAAGGGCAATTTACGCAGCTACCACCACGGTATACTCGTTCGTTACCTTTATATCACATAGGTCGGACAATGGACGTGTCAAAAAACACGCCTTGTCCGAAGCCGATTCATCTCATGCCTGAAATCACGAGTGTTCCCGGCTAATTCATAAAAAAACGGAAAGCGAGAAGCTCTCACCTTCCGAATCCATACATTACCAGCTTGATTTTTTTACGCCAGGCAGTTGTCCTTGATACGCCAGGTCGCGGATACAAATCCGGCACAGCTTAAACTTGCGGTACACGGAGTGCGGACGGCCGCACCGTTCGCAGCGGGTATAAGCCTGCACTTTGAATTTCGGTTTCCGTTTCGATTTTACAATCATTGACTTCTTTGCCATAACTTCCTCCTTTTTACTTAGTTCTTCTTTATTTTAAACACACACGTGTAGACTACACAAACATACTTATCTATCATACCACGTTAGCTGAATAGGTGCAAAGCATGCGCCTAGCTTTTCTGCGCCTCAATTTCTTCCACCAGAAGGCTCAGTTCCGCCCACCGTTCCACTTTTGCCTCCAGCTCCGCGTCCACTTTCTCTTTCTCATCCGTCAGCTCCCGCAAGCGGTTATAGTCGCTTCCCGTTTGCGCTATCTCCTGCTCAAGCGCTTCACTCCGCTGTTCCAATTCGCTGATTTCCTGTTCAATTGTCTCAAATTCCATCTTCTCCTTATACGTAAGCCGGCGGGGTTTGTCTTTTTTCTCCCGTGCTTCCGGCTCCTTTTTCGCTTGCCCGACCTCTGCCTGCTTCTGGCTCTCTTCGTGCCTGTGAATCTCCAGGTATTCGCTGTAATTGCCGAAGTACTCTTTGATACTGCCGCCTTCGAACGCAAACAGACGGTCCACCGTCCGATCCAGAAAGTAACGGTCATGCGACACGACAAGCACGACGCCAGGAAAGCTTTCCAGATAATCTTCAAGAATGGACAGCGTCTGAATATCCAGATCGTTTGTCGGCTCATCAAACAGCAAAACATTTGGCTCGCCCATCAGCACACGCAGCAAATACAGACGCCGCTTCTCGCCTCCGGACAGGCGGCTAAGCGGGGTTCCGTGCGCTTCCGGCGGAAACAGAAAACGTTCCAGCATCTGTCCTGCCGACAGCGTCTTGCCGTCCGCTAAACGGACAACATGGCCGGCTTCCTTAATATAGTCAATCACCCGCTGGTTGCCATCCATCTCCGTATTCTCCTGCCCGTAGTAGCCCAGACGAACGGTTGGACCCAATACGGCTTCGCCTTCGGTTGGAGTAAGCTTGCCTGTAATGATTTTCAGCAATGTCGATTTGCCACTGCCGTTTGGCCCGACGATGCCGATGCGATCCCCGGGCACGGCAATATAGCTGAAATCACGGATAAGCGTTTTGCCATCAAACGCCATCGAGATATGATCCAGCTCAATAATCTTTTTGCCGAGGCGCTGTGATTTCAATTCGATTTCAAGCGCCTGCTGCTGGGCCTGCGGCTTGTTCGCCTGCATCTCATGAATGCGGTCGATGCGCGCTTTCTGTTTCGTCGTGCGCGCTTTCGCCCCCCGGCGCAGCCATGCGAGTTCGCGGCGCAGAATATTTTGGCGGGTCGCTTCCGTCGCCGCCTCCCGCTCTTCACGCTCCGCTTTTTTCTCGAGGAAATAGCTGTAGTTGCCGTCATATGTGTACAATCTGCCGCGGTCCAGCTCGACAATGCGGTTTACCACACGGTCGAGAAAATAACGATCGTGCGTAATCAGCAACAGTGCACCTTTATATCGCGCCAAGTAGCCTTCCAACCACTCCACCGTTTCGTTGTCGATATGGTTCGTCGGCTCGTCGAGGATGAGAAGGTCTGCTGGATTAATCAATGCGCGCGCCATCGCAACCCGCTTGCGCTGACCACCGGACAAACGATCCACCTGCGCCGAGAAATCATGAATGCCAAGTCGGGTCAGGATTGTTTTTGCGTTCGTCTCCACGTCCCAGGCACCCGCACGATCCATTTGCTCATTCAAATCCGCCAGCTTTTGCTGCAGTCTGGCATTCTCCGGCTCACGGCTAATCTGCTCAATGGTCTGCTCGTACTCTTTTACCAACTGGATTAATGGCGAGTCGCCGGCAAAAATCTGATCCAGCACCGTTCCTTCTTCAAATACAGGATTCTGCGGAAGAAACTCCACGCGCACCCGACTGCCTATCGTTACCGTACCTTCATCGGGTGGAGTCATACCGGCCAGCACTTTCAACAGCGTCGATTTGCCCGTTCCGTTGACGCCGATAATGCCGATTCGCTCCCCGTCTTGGATCCCGAACGAGATATTTTCAAATAAGGTCTTCATTCCATATGATTTCGAAAGATTTTCTGCCGTTAAAATATTCATGTTTAAAACGTCCCTTTTTCAAATAATCTACCATTTCCCTCTCCTATTATAAACGAAACAGCCAGACAGCACAGAACACATTCAGGGAAAAATGAAATTTTCTGACTATGGCTCATATAGTACAATGAAGAGAGGAGGCGATGTGATGTATAGTGAAAACATAAAAGTAGTCGATTCAAAAACCAGCACAGATGGCAGCCTCAAAGTTGAAATTCTGGAATTTAACAACCTGGCAGGTTTCCATGA
This sequence comes from Aneurinibacillus danicus, assembly GCF_007991215.1. GTDB lineage: Bacteria > Bacillota > Bacilli > Aneurinibacillales > Aneurinibacillaceae > Aneurinibacillus > Aneurinibacillus danicus. Next base: position 741 of record NZ_BJXX01000059.1, on the reverse strand, counting down.
CACGGCAATGGCATCAAGTTTGTATTATGCGCGCCATAACGGCGTAAAGCTGCACCAGATTAAAGCAACACTAAACGAAGGAAGCTTTACCGTAGAGCAGGGTGCGCTGCAGTACATGAAAGGAAGAATTGCACTTGAGAACACGATAGGCAGCATGGCCGGTATGGCACAGCGCTTCTTAAGCAGCGCGCTGACGAAAGAAACAATGTTCCGTCCGACTTACAATGGTACCGGCGAGATTTACCTTGAACCATCCTTCGGACATTACGCAATCATTCCGGTCGCTAACCAGCGTGTCGTATTGGACAAAGGCATTTACTTTGCAGGAGAATCATCCTTAAAGATTTCCACCGCTGTACAGAAGAACATCTCTTCCGCCTTGTTTGGCGGCGAAGGCCTATTTCAGACGGAAGTATCCGGATCGGGCCTATTGGTCATCCACTGCCCGGTACCGCCGGACGAAGTCCATATCGTAGAGCTTACAAATGACCGCTTGCAGGTAGATGGCACATTTGCCTTTGTGCGCGTCGGCGACATCTCGTTCTCTGTGGAGCGTTCGGCAAAATCGATGGTGGGCGGCATAACAAGCGGCGAAGGCTTGCTGCAGACATTCGAGGGAACCGGTCAGGTCTGGCTCGCTCCTACCCTTCCGGTATACCAGAGCTTCATGACGCCATATCCGGGAAAAGCATAACTCCATAAAACAAACAGTTTCTATTTACTCCTTTTTCTGTGAAAATC
>NZ_BJXX01000058.1 GCF_007991215.1 Aneurinibacillus danicus | reverse complement strand
TACCACAAAAGTCAGCCGCTCTTCCCACGATTTTCATATCGGGGTTTCGGCTGAGACGCCATGGTGGTTTTCTTCGTATATCTCTGTATGCTATACAGAAAGCCCGGGATTCGCATGATACGAATCCGGGCTTCCACATTGTGTACTTTACTCAACCTCCACTAACCGGAGGAATAAACGCTACTTCGTCTCCATCTTTTAATGCTGCCGATCCAGCCGCGAACTCCTGATTAACAGCAACCATGGCCGCCGGTATACGCGGCACAAGCGCCGGATACCGCTCGCCAAGCCATCGCTTCACATCTTCTGTCGACATTCCTTCGTTCCACGATAATGTCAGGGTATCTTCGCCTGCTTCTTCCGCCATTGCCGCAAACAACTTCACTGTAATCATGTCTCATCCCCTCCAAACTCCGGCTTTCCGGTCGGATAGGCTGTCGTTTCCTTCTGATCGCCAATCCACGCTTCGCCGTCTTCCCAGTGCTCTTTCTTCCAGATTGGCACAATCTCTTTAATCCGCTCAATCGCATAGCGCGAATACTCATATGAATCGGCACGGTGCGGCGTGGCTACCGCAATGACGACCGCAATGTCGCTGATATCGAGCCGGCCGATGCGGTGTGTAATGGCAACGCGTGCATCCGGACACTTCTCCTGAATCTCTTGGCCGATGCGCGCCAGTTGGCCTTCCGCCATTTCTTTATAAGCGGCATATTCCAGATACATGGTCCGCTTGCCTTTTGTTAACTCCCGCACGGTTCCGACGAACAGATTCACTGCGCCGCAGTTCGGATGGATGATCTTGTTCATAACCTGTTCGACAGATATGGCTTGTTCGACAATTTCAAACAGTTTCATCGTGTCTCTCCTTTAACATACGCCAGCATCACGCCGGCAATGCTTTCGATATCGTTCACGTCATATTGCGGGTATACTATATCCGCAAACCTCTCCCAGCTTGCAACCGCCAGTACCGACGTTACGTCTGTCAGCAATTCCAGGTGCTCAGGATGACGCAAAACAACCACTTTTGGATAGTCTGCGAATTTGTATCCTTCGATCAGCACCATGTCCATCTCCCGGTACAAAGGGAGCAGTTCTTCAATCGAACGGTGCTCCTGAATAATCACGGCCGTTTTCTGTGCCGACGTAATCGAGACGATGGAAGCACCCGCTTCGCGGTGCTTCCATGTGTCCTTCCCCGGCTTATCGATATCAAAATCGTGCGCATCGTGTTTAATGGTTCCGATTCGCAAGCCCTGTGCCGTCAAATAGGCGAGCAGTTTGGTCACCAGCGTAGTCTTTCCACTGTTGGAATAGCCGACAACCTGCAGCACGGGCGGGGAGTGTTTTTCCAGTGCCATAGTGTCCCCTTCTATTCTCCGACATTGTAAGGAAGCATAAGAACGGTCACCGTGTCGCCCTTGGCAACACCGCTTCCGCCCGGCGGAATGCACATCAGGCAGTTAGCGTCCGTAATGTTGGTAACGACCCCCGATTTGTCCTGTCCCACCGGATAGACGACTGCTTTTCCGTCTTCGATCTTCCAGGAGCTGCGCACGTAGCGGGGGAACGAAGACGGCTTTTTCATATCGACGCCAAGCACTGCTTCCATCTCTTTGAGCCCCGTTTCCGGTTTTCCCTGCATCGCCTGCAGCAGCGGACGGACGAACAGTTCAAAACCGACAAAGCAGGCGCCCGGGTTGCCGGAAAGGCCGAAAATAAAGGCATCGTTGTAGCGGGCGGCCGAAGTAACACTGCCGGGCCGCATCGCGATTTTATTGAACAGCAAATCTACATCAAGCCGCTTGAACACTTCGACCATAATGTCGAAATCGCCTACCGATACGCCGCCCGAGGTAATCAGCATATCCGTTTCCTCAAGAATGGTAAGCACCCGCTCCACTGCTTCGTCCGGGTCATCCTGCAGGTTGCCGTATAGTACGGGGATGCCACCCGCCTGGCGCACCTGGCTTGCGGTCATATAGCTGTTGCTGTTGCGGATTTTGCCGTAGCGCAGCGGCTCTTCCGGCATGAGCAATTCCGATCCGGTCGCCAAAATTCCGATTCTCGGCAACTGGTATACCGGTACCTCCGCATAGCCGAATGTAGCGAGAATAGCCATCTCACCGGGACCAATCCGCTTGCCTGCTTCCACCAGCAGGTCGCCTGATTTCTTTTCTTCTCCCACCTCAATGACATTTTCTCCTGCCTTCATCTCTTTTTTCACGCCAACCACTTTCTCAACCCGCGCTTCATTCTCTGTCGTCATCTCGAACATGATGACACAGTCCGCACCTTCGGGAATGGCGGCCCCGGTCATAATGCGGGCCGCCTGTCCTTTGCCGACTGTAAAATCCGGTGCATCACCGCAGGCAATCGCACCGACAACTTCTAACTCTACCGGTTTCTCAAGCGATGCACCGGCCGTATCTTCCGCACGCACTGCAAAACCGTCATACGGCGACTTCGGAAAATGAGGCACGTCATTCGTGGCACGAATCGGCTCGGCCAGCCTACGTCCCTCACTCTCGGTCAACGGTACATGTTCAACTTTATTTTTTCCGGCGAACGCAAGAATACGCCGCTGGGCTTCCGCCACGGAAATCGGATCGCGATGAAATCTCATAGTCTCTCTCCTTTTTGAAATCGTTCATATTCTTGTATCGTGTTCATATTGCAAAAAGGATCCGGTGCAAAGTATGGTGTCGCATCCCATGCCTTCGCCCGTGCACCGTCGATTAAATTGAACATTCGCCTGCGGCCGTCCGAAAGCAGCGCCGCGGCCATCCGGGATAGGCGGCGGTGGTACAAAGCACATAGCGGATGCGCTCGTCCTCTCCACACCGGATAAATAATATCGTACTCTGTCTCAAGCATAGGAGCGTGGCTACACAGCCGGATAAGAACCTCTTCCGTCAGCGCGGGCATATCGCATGCTACTACTATCAGCACATCCGCCCCTGCGACGCGCATGGCAGTGGCGATGCCGCCAAGTGGTCCCTGTCCCGGGATGTCATCAGGATAGATGGGTACCTTATCCGGTATCATATCGAGCCGCTCCGGATGGTTGGACAAGATGATGCAGCGCTCCGTTACCCGGTCAAGCAGGCGCCATGTCCGTTCAATGAGCGGCCTTCCTTCAATCGTGAGCAGCTCTTTCGGCGTGCCCATCCGCGAGCTTTGCCCGCCGGCAAGAATAACCCCTTCCATCCAACGCGCTCCTTTTCTACCAATGGTTTCATCCTTTATTGTACCGTATTTCCGCCAACAAACCTACCGCAGCCGCACATAAGAAACAGCTTGTTTAGTGGCTCGCCGTTACTTTTAGACCGACAATGCCTGTTACGAGCAACAATAAAAAAACGATGCGCATCACGTCGCGCGACTCTCCTAGAAACAGCATGCCCACAATCACCGTACCCAGCGCGCCAATCCCCGTCCAGACTGCGTATGCCGTGCCGATCGGCAGCGTGCGCAGTGCCACGGACAGGAGATAAAAGCTAATCGCCATTCCGGCCACGGTAATGATCGTCGGATACAACCGGGTAAACCCCTGTGTATATTTCAATGAAATCGCCCACACCACTTCAAATAAACCGGCAAGAAATAAAAATACCCAAGCCATGTCGTTCTTGTTGCCTCCCCTTTACTTTTTATCTTTCGACTGGACCGTAACGCCCAGCCAGAATGTCTTCCATACGCTTTCAAGCCTTGCAGCGAAGTTCTTCCGCCCGTAATAAAATGCCTGGACAAACAGGCCGTCCATCAAGCAATAATACGAGGCAAGCAGATGATCCATCTCTTCCTGCCGGATGATGCCCTGCTTCATTCCTTCAGCAAAAATCTCACGCAGAATCGCGGATTGCGCTTCCTCGGAAGCGAGAAACTTCTCCCGCAGCTTCTCCTCCAGAAAATCGGGCGGAAACAGCATCGTTCGCTTGAAGAATGCCGTTCTCTCTTCATCCTGCAGGTAGTATGCACAGCTGTCTTTCAGGATGGCAAACAGCTTCTTCTCGACTGGATAGTCTTTGATTTCCCGGGCCAGCCGTTCGCTGTGCCGGATTTGATCCCACATCACGTCTGCAAATACAGCAAGAAAAAGGTCTTCCTTGCTCTTGAAATGCGCATAAATCGACGGTTTCTTAATCCCGACTTCCCGTGCGATATCAGAGAGTGACGTGCCTTCGTACCCGCCTCGTGCAAACAAAGGCAGCGCCGCCGCTTTGATTTTGTCCGCCGTCATAATGGACTTCCTCCCTACCTATCGTTAGTTAGGGGAAGTATAGCGTATTTCTGGATAAAAAGCAACGAAACCAGAATGCCCGGGCGAATTTTTGAAGCCCATGAAAAAACCGACCCCTTCTTCAAACGAAAGAGTCGGCTGAGACACCATGGTGGTTTTCTGTGAAAATCATGTACAAACAGCCATCTACATTTTCTGATTTTGAGCCAAAACAGAAGAAAGCAATCTCACTCTCTTCTTCTTTTCACCCGTATGCTTTTTCTCACTTCCACCCAGGCTATACCATTGCTTTGTCTATTGAAATCGTCGTGTACGCTTCTTCCAGTACACTTACCAGTTGGCTCATGCCATACTCGATTTTCTCCGGTACAGAGTGCGTGTAGTTCAGGCGGAATGTATTGTGCTTTGGATTCGATACGTAGAATGGAGCCCCCGGCACATAGGCTACGCCTTTCTCAATCGCCTTCGGAAGCAAATCTTTCGTGTTGATGCTCTCATGCAGTTCCAACCAGAAGAACATGCCGCCCTGCGGAATCACGTAGCTAAGGCCTGGCAGGTTGAGACGCTGCAATTGACCGAGCATAACATGCATTCTCTCTTTATATACACTGCGCAGGCCGGCAATGTGCGCATCCAGGTCAAAATCGCGCAGCAAACAGTACAGCGCCTGCTGGTCAATAGAGCTGGAGTGAAGGTCGGCGGCCTGCTTGGCCTGTGCCATCATACGGATAATTTGATACGGTCCCATAACCCAGCCGGTGCGAAGCGCAGGTACCACCGTCTTTGAGAACGTACTGGTGTACAGCACGGTTTCCCCATTATCAAGCGCTGCGATCGGCGTATAGCCGGATGCCTCATCGAACAGGATTTCACCGTACGGATCATCTTCAAAAATGATGACATTATATTTCTTCGCAAGCCGCAGCAAGTGCTCCCGCCGCTCGAGCGACCATACATTGCCGCGCGGATTTGAGAACGTCGGCACGACGTAGACAAATTTCGGTGCGTAGGTCTTCATCTTTTCTTCCAGATCTTCCGGCAGCATACCCGATGCATCGGAATCGACTGCAACTACCTTCGCTTCGTATGATTGGAATACCTGCAGTGCCGCCAGGTATGTAGGATTCTCTGTAAGAACAATATCGCCCGGATTTAGCATAACGCGGGCAAACAGGTCGATCGCCTGCTGAGAACCGGTCGTCAGCAAAATATTCTGCGCATCCATGCGGATCTGCTTGCGCACGGCCATCCGGTCTGCAATCGCTTCACGCAGCGGAGTGAATCCTTCCGTTAAGCCATACTGCATCGTATGTTTCCCGCCTTCGAATACCCGCTTGTACGCTTCCTCTACCGCGGCGAGAGGAAACAAGTCGTCGTCAGGAAGTCCGCCGGCGAACGAGATAATATTCCCCTGGCTAATCACTTTGAGAATGTCTCGCACCGCTGAAGATTCAAAATTCCGGGTTCTTTGTGCAAAAGCGTACTTCATTGTCCAGCCACCTCGATTAATTTGCTTTTTTAAATATTAAAAATACATTAAACCTTTTATGCGAGATTGGCAAGACTTTTGCTTATTTTTCAGGAGATTTCGGAATAAACCGGAAGCGGCTGCCCATCGTGTCGGCATAATCCGTGTGTTGTGCAAGTCCCGTTTCTTCGATGCGAATGCGGTGGCGCAGCATCAGTGCGTTCGATAGGCTAAATAAAATGCACGTTACATACGCTTGAAACAAAAGCGGAATCAAAGCGATTTCTAAAATGACGACCGTGTAATTCGGATGCCGCAGGAAACGGTATGGTCCCTGCTTGACCACCTCTCCCCCCGGCACGAATATAATGCGGGTATTCCAGTAAGGGCCGAGCGAGATAATGGCCCAATAACGGATGATCTGTACGGTGATAAGGACAAAAACAATGAGCGGCCACCGATTCGACAGCGGATAGCCGCGCAGTGCGGCTTCCGCCCATAAGCTTACAAAAAAAACGGTATGGAGAAGAACCATCAACGGATAATGATCGGCTCCGATCTCCACGCCACCCCGGCTCTCCATCCACTCCCGGTTTCGCTTGGCGACTCTCAACTCCAGCAAACGCTGGGAGATAATCAACAGAAAAACGAGATAAAATACAGGCATTCATCCCTCATCCTTTCACCAATAGCATCTCAGAGCTAAAGCCCGGCCCCAGTGCGGTTACAATGCCATACTCCCCCGGCGCGATTCCTTGCTCAAGGAACGCTTGAAGCACGAACAGCACAGTAACCGACGACATATTACCAAACCGATGTAAAACATCCAGCGCATGGAAAAAATAAGCGAGCTCGACCCCTACCACTTCGGCGTAAGCCTCAATGACTTTCCTGCCGCCCGGATGCGCGATAAAATGCCGGATATCACGTCCGGTCAGACCGTGCCGCTCCAGAAATTCCATTAAGCCGGGCTTGAGAAGCTGGCATACAATCGCAGGAATGTCGCGCGAGAAAATAACTTTAAGACCGTGCTCGTTGATGTCCCAGCCCATTACGTCCCGGGTGTCCGGCCAGAGTGTACTCATCGTGTCAACGACCTGGATTTTCTTCTCTGAAGCCCTGACACAGGCCTCCCCTTCCACCAGCACCGCTGCCGCACCGTCGGCGAACAGGGAAGTCGCAACCAGATTGCTCTTGGACTTATCTTCACGCTGAAACGTCAGTCCACAGCATTCCACCGCAATCAAAAGCACACATTCATCCGGATATGCGGTGACGTAATCTATGGCACGGGAAAGCCCGGCCGCTCCACCCGCGCACCCTAACCCCCAAATCGGCGTTCGCTTTGTGTACACCCCCATCTTCAATTCATTAATGATGCGGGAATCAATGCTTGGCGTGGCAATTCCTGTAGTCGAAACAAAAAAGAGGTGGTCAATATCGCTCACGCTTTTGCCGGCGCGATTAAGGCAATCTTTTGCGGCTTCTACGCCAAGCCGGACCGCCCATTCCTGAAACAACGCATTCTTCTCGGCGAATGTATGTGATTGACCGAACCATTCCAACGGTACGCAGAAATGACGGGTTTTAACCTGACCGTTATGAAAAATGGGGAGGAGGCGGTCGATATCGCGGAACGAATCGGCGAACAGGCGGCGCACAAAGTCGCGAATCTCATCCTGCCGCAAAATGTGAGGAGGTACGGCGGTTCCTACTGCAGTGATATGGGGCAAATCGCATCGCTCCTTTATACAGCATGTAATTTGGAACAAAATAGAAAAAGATCATACATTTCTTATTTATACCCATAACACTTTAAAGAAAAACGGAAGGAAAATGAGAAACGATTCTGCAATCCGCACCAAAAAAGGCGCTTGGATAAGCGCCTTTTTTATGTGTACATTCTCCATATTATCGCTGTGCCGCTATCTCTTCCATGACATGCTCCGGCAGAATCAGCTGGTCGATCCCCAGCATGTCCGCCACTTCATCCCGGCTGTATCCCTGAATCAGCTTATGGACCACGAACGTATTACGCAGCTTCTGTGCATGAATGTGCAAACCTGCTTTCTTACCCAATGTATTTAAAATAAACTGCATGCTCCTCGGGCTCATCCGCTCACCCTGCCGCGACGTAAATACGAACGTTGCATCCTCCGAAAGCCCTTTATGTGTGCGTAAATAGCGCGCTTCGCGCTCGTTGAGCACGATCCGCCGTATATTGCCAAGCGAGATGCCAACAATGGCAGAGTCCCCCTGCCAGACGATTTCGCTCCATAATAAGTTGGAAGCCTCTTGAATGCGCAGTCCTCCCCAGAGAAACAGGGTGACAAGCGCCATGTTGCGCGCATATACTTTTTCGTTATTTTTTGCGGCTGCATCCTGTCCAATTGTGTGAAACAAGAAGTCTATTTCATCATCTGATAAAGAAAATGCCTGCTCCTCCTTCACATCCGGACGTCGCTTCAATTTGGCGCACGGGTCAAGGCCGATGACGCCCTTCAACCATAGAAAGTGAAAATAGGACTTGAGCGCGGAGATTTTCTTGTTGACCGTTGATACCTGCCGCCCCGCCTTCAGCTCTTCCTCGATAAACTGGGTCACGGTGGAGTAGCCGATATCATGCAGCTCCATATGCGGATGTACCCGCCCGAGCCAGGCAAAAAAAATAGTCATCTCCATCATATAAGAATGAATAGTGAGGTCGGCCCGCATTTGTTCCATTAAATATTTTTCGTATTCATTATGGTATCCGAAACGGAAAATCATTGGTTCCTCCGTTTTTTATACGTAGTATTTTAATACCTTTATTTTACTTGAAGTTTTACTCATTCTCAACTTTTTCCTATCGACATATCCCCTTAATTTCATCAAATATTCTATATATTTAGACAAAATAATCCTATTATCTCAAGACATGTAAAGCGGTTTTTGAAATGATTTGGCGCATACAGTGTTTACCGTCTCCGAGACGATTGAGCCTTATCTGGTCCGCAACCTCATGCCGGATTACCAATAAAACCGAAGAAAATACCCAAAAGAGCCGGAAGGAAACATGCCCTTCCGGCTCTTTCATTTTAGATATGTACGGCCGCCCCTGTGGCGGCACGCACCGCTTCCTGAATGGCTTCCGCAAGCGTCGGGTGCGCGGCTAAGAAGTCTCCCATCGTATCCACCGTCATTTCCGTATACATGATAAGCGTTCCCTGGCCAATCAGCTCCGTTGCGCGCGGTCCTACGATCGAGATACCGAGAATCTCCTGGAATGACGGCTCCGTAATGACTTTCACTTTTCCGGTTTGTTCTTGAAGAATGAGCGCTTTACCATTGGCATGGAAGGAAAACTCGCCAATACGAACATCGCCGTACTTGGCCCGCGCTTGCCGTTCGGTCAATCCGACACCGGCAACTTCCGGCCATGTATAGATGCAGCGCGGAATGGTTCGGTGGTTGACCTGACGCGACATTCCACAGGCGTTCAGTGCGGCGATCTCCCCTTCATGAAAGGCAAGATGGGCCAGTTGAACACCTCCTACGATATCGCCACATGCGTAAATATGAGGTATGTTCGTCCGCATCTCTTCATCTACTTCAATGCCGTGTTCCGTATACATGATACCGGCGCGATCAAGTCCAAGCTGTTCCGTACGGGGCTTGCGACCAATAGCCACCAGTACGCAGTCAGCCTGCTTCTCGATCCTCACCTCTCCCTGCCGGATTACAGCCAATCGGTTCGCTTTATCCAACTCTTCCAGCCGTGCGGACGCATAGACGGTTACTCCGTCTTTTTTCAGCTGTGCCTGAAGCGTTTCAGCGATATCGGCGTCTTCCTCCGGTAGAATGTGATCTCCCATCTCTATCACCGTGACCTCGCAGCCCATTCGACTATAAATGCTGGCAAACTCGCAGCCGATGACACCTCCGCCAACAATGACGAGCGATTCCGGTAGCTTAGACAGAGCGATGGCATGCTTGCTGTGCAGAATCCATTCCCCGTCAAACGGGGCGAACGGCAGCGCAATCGGCTCCGAGCCTGCAGCAATAATATAGCGATTTGCCGCAATCTCTTGTGTGCCTTCCTTCGTTTCGACTTGAAGCAAATGATCGTTTACGAACGACGCCGTTCCCCGGATGACCTCAATTCTATTCTTTTTCATTAAATGCCGTACGCCGAGGACAAGTTTTTTGACCGTGTTGTCTTTGTACTGCTGTACGCGCCTCCAGTCGATCCGCACTTCCTCTTCCGGCAAGGAGATGCCGAAGCGTTTCGCACGCTTTACATTTCCATATATCTCGGCGCTCTCAAGCAGCGACTTGGTTGGCATACAGCCTTCGTTTAAGCACGTGCCGCCAAGTTCCGCTTCTTCGATAAGCACGACGTGTTTGTCCTGACGGGCCGCCGTTATGGCTGCGACATACCCCGCCGGACCGCCGCCGATAATCGCAATCGTATCCACTTGTCTCCCCCTTACAATAGCATCCTGTACGGATGTTCAAGATAATCTTTAACCGTTTCAAGAAATGCAGCTGCGGGTGCTCCGTCCAAGACACGATGATCAAACGTCAGGCTAAGCGGGAGCAGACTGCGCCGATGCAACAGATCATCGATGTATACGGGCATATCATGGGCCGCACCAATACCGAGAATCCCTGCTTCCGGCGGATTCAAGATAGGGGTAAACGTCTCGATGCTGTAAGAGCCAAGATTGGTAAGCGTAAAGGTTGATCCTGCCATCTCTTCCGAACTAAGCTGATTCTCTCTGGCCCGCCGGCTCAATGTGCGAATTGCACGGGACAACTCCAGCACCGACATCTGTTCTGCATAGCGAATCACCGGAACGACCAGCCCGTTTTCCAGTGCAACCGCAATGCCAAGATGGACATGAGCGTATGTCTCAATTCCGCTTTCTGTGTACGCACTGTTCATACGAGGATGTTTCACAAGCGCGAGCACTACTGCCCGGGCAATAAAATCGGTCACCGTCAACTTATCTTCCACTTTCGGCCGACTCTCCACCTCAAGAGCGGCCTGCTTTTTGAGCGTCAATAAATCCGTGACGTCCGCCCGTGTCGTCATTGTCAACTGCGCGCTGTCCCGCAAGCTTTCATGCATACGCTGCGCGATGACTTTGCGCATACCGATCACAGGTGCTGTTTTCGTCTCTTCTTTAGGAGATGTGTTCTCACGACGCGCATCCAGCAAGACGACCTGCCGTGCGGCTGCCGCTTCGGCTTTTTTTTGCTGTTCGATTGCCTGCTCTACATCTTCTTTTGTAATACGACCGCCTGGCCCCGTTCCGTTAAGATTCTCGATATTCAATCCGGCGGCTTCCGCCATTTTGCGCGCAACGGGCGAAATTTTCACGCCGCTTTTTCTGGATGCGAAAGCGCTGATTTGGCCACTATCCGGTTTCGATTTAGGCTGACTTACTTCGGTAGTGAAGGACTTTACCGCTTCCCTTCTCTCAATCTTCTCTCCAGGTTGGCCGATATGGCCAAGTACAGTGCCAATCGGTACCACTTCTCCGGCTTCGACGACAATATCAAGCAGTACCCCGTCCCCGGATGCTTCTACTTCCATCTCAATCTTTTCCGAACTGATAACGACAACGACATCTCCCTTAGCTACCTCATCGCCCTCTGCCTTTTTCCATTCAACGACCGTACCTTCTTTCATTCCCATGCCCAGCTTCGGCATGATTACATTTACCGCCAATGTCTCACCCTCCCTTGAGATCGGAAGGCAGGGCATCCTGCCTTCCTGTTATCCGTCCTTATTTGCTTATACAGCCAGAATCGATTCGTCGCCAATCAACTCGGAGACTGCCTTGATAACCTTCTGCGCATTTGGCAGATAAATATCTTCAAGCACCGGTGAGAACGGCACCGGCGTATGCGGTCCGGTAATCAGCTTAATCGGCGCATCCAGCGAGTCGAATCCTTTATCCGCTACAAGCGCCGAGATGTCTGTAGCGGCACTGCAGCGCGGATTCGCTTCATCGATGATGATAAGGCGGTTGGTCTTTGCTACCGAACCGAGAATCGTATCTTCATCCAGCGGTGAAAGGCTGCGCGGGTCGACAACCTCGGCTTCGATTCCTCGCACGGCCAGCTGCTCTGCCGCCTCCAGTGCGGTGTGTACCTGCTTACCGATGGCTACGATCGTAATGTCCGCTCCTTCCCGTTTGATGTCGGCCTTGCCAAGCGGGACGATGTATTTTGCATCCGGCACTTCGCCTTTCATGTTATAGAGCGTTTTATCTTCGAAGAAAATGACCGGGTCGTTGTCTTCGATTGACGCTAGCAGCAGCCCTTTTGCATCATACGGCGTGGATGGCACAACAACCTTAATGCCCGGAATATGAGTAAACATTCCATACAGACTCTGCGAATGCTGTGCCGCCGCCCGATATCCAGCCCCGTGCATCGTGCGAATCGTCACCGGAACCTGCGCTTTCCCTCCAAACATATAGCGCAGCTTGGCGCCCTGATTCATTACCTGGTCGAGGCAGCAGCCAATAAAATCATTGAACATTAGCTCTGCAATCGGACGTAGTCCCGTCGCCGCAGCCGTCACTGCAGCTCCGATGTATGCTGCTTCGCTAATCGGCGTATCTAGTACCCGCATGCGGCCAAACTCTTGAACCAGACCTTTCGTGACACCCATCACGCCCCCCCAGGCTTCGTCCTCCAGCAAGTGTTCCACATCCGCACCGCCGGCCACGTCTTCTCCCATTAAGATCACGTCAGGATTTTCCCGCATCGCTGTCTGCATCGCTTCCCGTACCGCTTCCGCAAAAGTAATTTCTCTTGTCATCACGAGCACCTCCGTTTTCGATTTGGTAGATTAATAGGATACGTACACATCGGTATACAAATCGTCTTCGCCAGGATACGGACTCTGCTCGGCGAAGGCGACCGCCCGTTCCACCGCTTCGTCTACCTGCGTATCAATCTCATCCATCTCCGCTTCAGACATGAGATTTTGCTTGAGAAGGTAATTTCTGAACAGTCCGATCGCATCCTGCTCGTTCAAGTGCCCGCGCCGCTCTTCTTCAACTTTGTATGTTTGCGCGTCTCCTTCGAAGTGACCGTAATTACGGTAGGTTTTGCATTCGATAAGTGTAGGGCCTTCTCCGCGGCGCGCCCGTTCCACCGCTTCTTTGGCGGCACGGTACACCGCCATCGTATCTTTGCCATCAACAACGACGCTTGGAATATTATATGCCGCCGCCCGATCGGCAATATTGGTGCAGCTGGACGCATAGTGAAACGGCGTCGCTTCGGCATAGCCGTTGTTCTCGGCGACGAATACAACCGGCAGCTTCCAAATAGAAGCAAGATTGATGCCTTCATGGAATGTGCCTTCATTGTTAGCTCCGTCACCGAAAAAGCAGACGGTCACCGCGCCGGTTTGCTTAATTTTCGCCGTCAGGGCCGAGCCGCAGGCCAGCGGGAAGCCGCCGCCGACAATGCCGTTGGCGCCAAGCATGCCTTTGCTGACATCGGCAATGTGCATAGAGCCGCCCTTGCCTTTGCAAAGGCCTGTCGCTTTGCCGTACAATTCGGCCATCATGCCGTCCAGGTCACAGCCTTTGGCAATGCAATGCCCGTGACCGCGGTGCGTGCTGGTGATGCTGTCATTGTCGTCGAGGTGTGCGCATACGCCGACCGCTACCGCTTCCTCCCCGGCGTACAGGTGAACAAACCCGGGAAGCTTCCCTTCTCCGAACAAACCATGCACCCGATCTTCAAACTTGCGAATTTCCATCACTTTTTGATACATCCACTGCGCCTGCTCTTTCGACAGTTCCTGGTTTTGTGTCTGTGCCATACTCATACAAAGCGCCTCCTTCTATCAAAATGGATAAGAAACAAAGAAGCCACACCTAAAGCAGATGAACAATCTGTTTGCCTTATTTATGTGCAAATAGCATGCCAACTTGATAACGCTTACAAATCAAGGCTTTTGTGTTTCTTTACAAGTACAAACCGGGATAAAATGAGAAACGGTCTTAGATTGTCTCATTTTGTCTCAATTTGTCCACAGGGGAATTACAGCCGTCTCAAGCATTCATGAAACAAAAAGGGAACGGTCTCCCGCTCCCATTTACAAATTGAATTTTTTCACTTTTCGGTATAAAGTGCTGCGGGGAATATCCATCAGCCGTGCCGCCAGCCGTACGTTCCCTCCTGTCTTGCGCAGCGCCTGCATAATCTCCCGACGCTCAAGCTCTTCCCGATAAGTTAGACCGGTCGGTATTTTCACTCCTGCTGATTCTGTTGCTGAATCCTGTGGAACATCGATTTCCGTCTCTTCCGGAAGCATAAAATCCTCCATGCTCGGAACTCCTCCTCCTGCCGCAATTCGCATCCGCTCCAGCACATTGAATAGCTCCCGAATATTTCCGGGCCACCGATACATCGTAAGCCGTTCCATAATGTCCTTCGGAAATACAGCACACCAACCGGATTCACGGCAGAAATGGCGGATAAGATCGGGAATGTCTTCGCGGCGTTCCCTAAGCGGCGGTACGTGTAGCGGAACGACATACAACCGATAAAACAAATCTTCACGAAATTTCCCGTCCCGGACCATTTGCTGCAAATTGCGGTGCGTGGCCGTCACAATCCGAATATCGAGCGGCACCGATCTGTCCGCACCAACCGGTGTAATTTCCCTCTCCTGCAGCGCACGCAGAAGCGCCACCTGCATGGCCGGAGGAATTTCTCCGATTTCGTCCAGAAAAAGCGTCCCGCCGTTGGCCTGCTCCAGCCTGCCTTTGCGGCCATTCCGCCGCGCGCCGGTAAAAGCCCCGTCCGCATACCCGAACAGTTCGCTTTCGAGCAGATCAGGTGCAATAGCGCCACAGTTCACCGCTATAAACGGTCCGTCCCGCCGCGAACTGTTTTCATGAAGCGCACGAGCAATCAATTCCTTTCCTGTCCCGCTTTCCCCCTGGATGTGTACCGTAGCATCCGTTTCCGCCGCCCGTCTCGTTTCCGTCAGCAGTTTTTGAAAACGCTTACTTTTTCCGGTAACCCCGTTAAAACAAAATGCCGACGAAGATGCAAATGAAACGGCGGAAGAAGCCGTCTGCTCCGCTAGCACCAGGCAACTGCCAAGCAAACGGTTACCAGATGCGGAATAAAGCGGCGTGCGCGCGCGCTCGTTGTATCCGTTCTCATTCAATACGGCGGCGGCACTTTTTCCCGTACAGAAAACATCCCGCTCTCGGACGGCCGCGCTTGCCGCAATGACACGGTCGTTCCGGTCGCAAATCAATAGCGGAGCGGGAGAAGAAAGCGAGCCGCAGGCCAACTGTAAAAGCTCCAGCCGATCCTGCTGTGCTTGCATTTTCCATTCCTGTTCAATTACATAGGCGCAGGAAACGACGGCACCGAGCGTATGAGGATGAGCCGTCTGTGCAGGTCCGGAAATATCAAGTACGCCGAGTATTTTACCCTGCTCGCCACGGATCGGAGCTGCCGAGCATGTCCAGCTGTGTGATACAATTGAAAAATGCTCGGCTCCCGTAAGCGCGATGGCTTCCCCGGTACGGAGGGCGGTACCGATCGCATTGGTCCCTACTTCTTCTTCCGTCCATTTTACACCTTCGACAAAGTTGATGGTTTGCGCAAACTGCCGAATGTCCCCGTCCCCGTATAGCGCCAATACATATCCGTCGGGGTCGACGAGCAGCACCAATGAACCCGAGCCGCGGATGGATGCATATAATTTCTTCACGTAAGGCAAGGCAATATCCAGCAGATTAAGATTGTCCCGTCTGCGTTCCGTTAACTCATCCGGTTCGAGCACGTGCGGCGCTTTCTCCAGATATGGATTTACGCCGGCCCGCTGACACAGTGCCCATGACTCCGAAATACGGGCGTGCAGGCGTGATTCGTCCAGCACACCTTCCTGCACAAACCTTTCCCACTGACGCTGCGATACCATTTCCGTTATCAACTCACAGCACCATCCTTTGCGCATAATCATTTCCATTCTTATGTTATCTGAAATTTCTGTTTTATTCAACCGAACAAAAGTATCTCTTTCTAGCTTTCATACATCATTTTCCGGGTCATACCGCCATCGATGATAAGGTTCTCGCCGTTAATGAATTCGTTATCCACACTCGTTAAATACAAGCAGGCGCGTGCAATGTCTTCCGGCTTGCCGACCCGCTTGGATGGATGCTGCTTATGATCGATATCACGCAGTCCTTCGTAATCATGCGCCTCAATCCAGCCCGGACTGATGGCATTCACCTGAATATGGTCCTCGGCAAATGAAAGCGCCAGCGCATGCGTTAATGCAAAGATGCCTCCCTTGGATGCCGCATACGCTTCCGAATCCGGCTCGGACATGAATGCGCGCGTTGATGCGATGTTGACGATAGATCCTCCGCCGTTCTTGCGCATGACTTTCGCGGCTTCGCGTGCCCCTAAGAATACGCCGCGCAAATTAATGTTAATGATTTCGTCCCATTCTTCAACCGTTATCTCATATGGGGACATAAAGCGCGAAACCCCCGCGTTATTAATCATAATATCCAATCGGCCATACCAGGCCTCAACCTGTTTTATCAGCGCTTCAATCTGTTCCGGCTGACTTACGTCGGTCAACACGAACCGCGCCTCGCCTCCCGCTTCGTGAATCGACGCTTCCACCCGCCTGCCTTCATTCTCGTTCCGATCGGCCAGTACAACTTTGGCGCCGTGGTCCGCGTATGCGCGGGCGACTCCTTCACCGATTCCCTGCCCTGCTCCGGTTACGACAACAATTTTGTCCGTAAAATCAAATGAGATCATTCTATCTTCTCCTTTTCTATTCTCATGGGTGCGTTTCGCGGAACAATTTATAGCATTTTCTCCACCCTCTTCGTGTCTCCAGCTTCTTCCATCGCACTTACTCCGCCTATCAGTGCGGCGATTAGGATGGGAATCAAAAATGTAAACATATTAAAATATAACGTATTGGTGTACTGGTTCAGCATTCCGAAGCGGAATAAATGGGCAGCAAGAATGCCCGCTTCCCCATCAAATTGTGCAAGTGAATCTCTTACAAACCACACTTCGCCTATAATCATCAAGCCCAGCAGGAGGACGTCACCAAGCAGAAAGCCACGAATTAGCGCTTTCCCCTGTCTTCGGAGCAGCCTGGACACAAAAATCCCCACCATCGTTGCAAAGAGAACGATGCCTACTACCGCAGGAGCCATGACAAGCAGCGCCAGGTTTCCGTTTCCGGAAGTAACATGGAGAGGTACGGTAAATAAATCAATCATGATAAAGAAAAAGGCGCTCCCCAGGAACAAAAATAAAGCGAGTTTCCATGCCTCATCTCCTGCATGTGTTCCCTGCACATACCGTAAAAACATCGGCAGCAACGGCACAAACAACAGCGGTGCAAGTAAAAGAATCGCTATCAAACTTTCCATTTCACTCCCCCGGCCTTTGCTTTATCGATGAAACAGAAAATACGGAATTAAGAAGAAAGCAGGCACTCCTTTCATTATAGCCTCTACCTCCCAAAACACGCAAAAAGCTTTTCTGCCCAAAAATGCAAAGAAGCTTTTTTTATTATCTACTGAACCGAAACGACCTCCCGGCTGTCTAATAAATAGAGCATACAGAGGAGGAGAGCAGATTGCATGAGAAGCAAGAGGTGATGCGGGCGCAAAAAGGAGACAAAGAGGCTTTCAGTCGTCTAATTAAACAGAACGAGGTCTCGCTTTACCGCATTGCCCGTTCCATCGTAAAAGCAGATGACGCATGTGCGGATGCCATCCAGGAAGCCATCCTAAAAGCATATACAGGCATCGTTTCCTTGCGTGAAGCCAGGTATTTCAAAACATGGCTGATTCGTATTCTTATTCATGAATGCTATCGGATTCTTCAAGAGAAGCGCCGCTTCATCCCTACAGAAACAATACATACCGCAGCAAATGAATCATCCCTGCAAGCGATGGAACGAACGATAGAAGTACAAGAAATCGTGGATGCACTTGAGGACGAACTCCGTCTTCCTGTGATTCTTTATTATTTCGAGAATTTGTCAGTGAAAGAAGTGGGAAAATTGCTGGCACTACCCGAAGGAACGGTCAAATCCCGCCTGAGCCGGGCACGCAAAAAGCTGGCCCAGGCGCTTCAATATCCCGAACAAGGAGGCAACAGCGATGAGTGAGAACAAGCAACTGGACGAATGGATTCGCACATGGCTATCTCAGGACACCGATATGCCCGATAGCGTACGCTCCGTCATTGACCAAACGCTTACGTTCCTGCCGGATGCCAAACCGCGAAAGAAACGGATATGGCTGCGCAATACCGGAATTGCTGTGGGTACGGCGGCTATTCTCTTCTTTGGCGCAGGCTTTCTTTCTCCCGCCGTGGCCCAGGTGCTGCAGCATATTCCTTTTATCGGATCGGTCTTTGAGCAGGCCGGCGATCAGGGATTGCAACAAGTAAAACGGCAGGGACAAACCGTAACGGCAGACCAGACGGCGACGGACAAAGGTTTTTCTTTAACCATATCGGAAGCATTCTACGATGGAAGCCGTCTGTCCATCGGATATATTCTCCGTTCCTCACGTTCGAAAAGCGACTGGGGTGCACTTGACATGGACGTATATGTCGACGGAAAAAAGATTGCCTTCTCTTCGAACGGAGGAAGTGGTCAGGTAGCCGATGACCAAACAGAAATTCTTGTGACGGACATTCACCCTGAGACTCCACTTCCGGACCGCTTTACATTAACATTAGATGTCCATAAAATCGGGCAGGTCGAAGGATCATGGAAATTCTCCTTTCCCGTCACCAAAATGCATGGCAGCCAAACGTATACAATGACTGCCTCACGCACATACAAGGATATCAAACTAACCGCCAAAGAAGTCACCCTGGCCCCTAGCTCAACCCGGATTGTTCTGCAACTGGTCAAACCACACGAATTTCCGACACCGGAAAATGCGGCCAGGGGATATGCGATTCAGGAATACAGCTACGAAATACAAGATGATAAGGGGAACCCGATTCAAATGATGAGCGGCAGCAGCGAGGGTACGGTGAAGGAAGGAAAAGAAGTGCATAACACTGTCATTACTGCGGCACCACTTTTATCCCGACCAAAATTCCTGCAGATTCAGACGTTCGTCAGCGTTCGCACCGCTCGTCCAATTCCAGAAAGCGGAAAGATGGAACAGACGCAGACCAACCCTGTGCCCGTCAAAGAGCTTGAGCTTATCGTTCCGCTTAAGTAGTAAGTAATACCATACCACTCCGCCCTTCCAGCTTATCTGGAAAGGGCGTTTTCTTTCCATCCTTCCATTCCTTCTAACCCCTCGCCCCCTCTCTTCATACTCTGGTATAGGAGGTGATTTCTTGGCATATTCCATCCATATCTCTTTATCCGGTCATACGCTGACACTCAGACAAAACAGTCGGCTTGTAAAAGTCTATCCGATCGCGGTCGGCAAAATGCTTACACAAACGCCTGTCGGCACGTTTTACATCATCAACAAAGCACCCAATCCCGGTGGACCGTTCGGCACCATGTGGCTTGGACTTTCCCGGCCCCATTACGGTATCCACGGCACCAATAATCCCGCATCCATCGGTAAAAATGTCTCCCATGGCTGTATCCGCATGTACAACCGGGATGTCAACGAACTGGCCCGCCGGGTACCCATCGGCACGCCTGTCTATATCCGTCCATAATCAGCCGCAGCCACGGCATGAAAATGGATGGAAGGGCAATTGACTTTTGCGGTACGAAGGAAAAGAGAGAAGAGAACAGGACCATGATTTCAATGGGGAAAAAGGCGAACGCCTTTTTCTTTCCTGTTCAAAATAATGTCGCCTATTTATTACGATTTCTATATAACAAGTAAATAAAGAAAGGAGCACCTATCCCTGCAGTAAAAACACCCGCAGGAATATCAAGTGGAAGAAAGACCGTTCTGGCAACCAAATCGGCAGACATTAGCATGATACTGCCAATCAGAGCGGCGACCGGAAATAAGGCATCAAATGAAGAACCTACAAGTTTTCTGGCCATATGCGGCGCAATTAAGCCGATAAATCCAATCGCACCAGCCACTGCCACGGCAGAACCCGCCAACGCCACACTGATGAACAGCAACATGAATCGATGAAGCTGAACAGAAGCTCCCAGCCCCTTCGCCATGTCATCTCCCAGCTCCTGAACATTGACGTTTCTGGAATAAATGAGTGCCACTGGCATAAAAACAATCACCCAGGGCAGTAACGCATACACGTTATCCCATGATGCACCGTATATGCTTCCCGTTAACCAGGTATAGGCTTGGCTGGCTGCGTTAATTGGACTCAGGATAATCATCAGCATGGTAAAAGAGCTTGCCGTCGCAGAAATCCCAATCCCAATCAGCACCAGCCTCGTCGAAGACACCCCTTTATTCCAGGCCAGCACATAGATCACGAGTGAAATCAAGCCGGCTCCTAAAAATGCTGCTACCGGAAGCCACTTGATACTCACCGTCCCCGCAAAATAGGTAAGAAAAGTCACTGCCGCTAATGCGGCTCCCCCGGTGATCCCGATAACGTCCGGCGAAGCCAGCGGATTGCGGATGATCCCCTGCAGGATTGCCCCGGAAACGCTCAGAGCCGCTCCAACAAGGACGGCGACAATAATCCGGGGAAGTCGTAACGTTCCAAGCACTAACGAATTGGCTGCTGTCCCCTGACCAATGAGCGTTTTCCATACATCGACAGGTGAAATACCCTTGTTACCCAGCGCGATACTTAACAGAAACAAAGCGAAAGTGAGTATGACAAGCACTGTGAGCACAATGACCGTTCTCTTTTGTACCAGGAAAGAATAAAGTCCCGTTTTGCTGCGAATGATAATGAGCCGATTCATGATGACACCCCTTTCGAGCGAAGCCCCTTCCGAGCAATGTAGATAAAAAATGGCCCGCCGATCAAACCTGTCATGACCCCGATTGGCAGCTCGCCAGGCATCACCACATAGCGGGCAACGATATCTGCCAGCAACAGCAAGATAGCCCCGAGTACCGCGCTGTAAGGAATGACCCAGCGATAATCGATACCAACCAGAAAACGGGCCACATGCGGAATAACGAGTCCTACGAAGCCAATGGAGCCGGCAACCGCAACAGAGCTGCCCGCAAGTAAAATAACGGTAACGGCGACCGCCAGTTTCACAAGGGCGGTTCTTTGCCCCAATCCTTTGGCAACATCCTCTCCTGAAGCAAGGATGTTGACTGGCTGCGCAAGTACCAACGCGGTGATTCCGGCAACGATCATATAGGGCAGGAGCGGCAATAACTCCTCAGCGGATTTGCCAGCGATCGACCCGGCCAACCAAAACAGCACATTTTGCAAGCCCGCTTCATCGATAACCAGCATGCCCTGCGTAAAAGAGGTAAACAACGCCGTCATCGCGGAGCCAGCTAACACGACTTTCACCGGAGTTAATCCGTCCCTGCCCAATGAACCGAGAAAGTAGACGGCAAATGCGGCAAAACCTGCTCCCAGGAACGCGACCCATACCAGCTGGTCCAGGGAAGAGATCGGAAGGAAGGTTAAAGCCACGATGACAAAAAAGACGGCACCCGCATTAATCCCAAAAATGCTTGGAGATGCTAACGGATTTCTTGTTAACGCCTGCATGAGTGCACCGGCGACGGCTAAATTACCGCCGATCATCGCGGCGAACAGGGCCCGAGGGAACCGCGTCGTTTGGATGATCACATGTTCGTTTGAGGAGAGATCATAATGGATAAAGGACTCAACAGCCGTCATAACACTTATTTTTGTTGTCCCGAGGACGATACTTGCTCCAAAACAAATGACCAGGATAAAAAAACCAAACACCAAGCCCCATGCTTTTACAGGTGTTTGGCGTAATAATGGACTCACAAGGTTCCTCCTTTTTGAGATTTCATTTCGGCCATTGCCTGCATAGCTGATAGCTAATTGAAACGGAGCCGAAAAGTGGAATAAACCCACCGGAGGCTGTTGACACCACCATCGGTCAACAGCCTCACCATACCAAACAGATTATTTCAACTCATAAAAACCGTAGAGATCTTCCAGCATCTCCAGCGCTGCCAATGGGCCTGAGCCGTTATTCCATACCGCCGTATCCACCTCAAATACTCGATTATTTTTAACGGCTTTTAAATTTTTCCATAGCGGATGCTCGCTCCATTCCTTTCGCAAATCCAGTCGACCGTCATCTCGTGATGTACTCGTTTGATCAAAAATGATGTCTGCATCCATTTGCGGTATATTTTCCTTGGATGTGAGCTGCACACCCCACTCTTCTCCCCGCTGACTGGCAGGCCGGGCGATCCCCAGCTCTTCTAAGACGAGAGCCGAAAATCCGGTATACACAATGCGGGCATGATCGACACGGAAGTCAACGATACCCGCTTCCAGCTTCAACTTGTCGCCCATTTTTCTCTTAAATTCAGCAACTTTTTGCCCCCACTCAGTCAAGAATTTTTGCTCTTCTTCCTTTTTATTTAGTGCTTCTGCCGACAGGTGCAGCGTATCCTTCCACAGATGCACCTCTTCTGTCATGACGGTTGGCGCGATAGCTGACAATTGCTGAGCAATCTTTTCATGCCGTGTTTTAGAAGCGATAATCAGATCCGGTTTAAGCGCAACGATTTCTTCCAGGTTGGGCTGGTTTTCCGAACCGAGATTCGTTACCCCTTCCATCCGGTCTCTTATGTAATTGTACCAGGGCTGTTCGATCCAGGATTCCACGGCTCCTACCGGCTTCACTCCCAGCAGCAATGCAGCGTCCGTGGCACCTTGAAACAGCGTGACTACCCTTTGGGGTGTACCTTTTATTTCAGTCGTCCCCATGGCATGCTGAACAACCCTGGCGTCTTGTGTTTCCGTTGCCTGTCCTTGCGTCGGCTCGGAAGTCGCTACCCCTTGCTGATTCCCCCCGCAACCAGCCATCACTAGCATGCATAAAAAGATCGCAAGTAGTTTAAACGTAAATGTATTAGGCCTAGACATTTCTATTTC
Source organism: Aneurinibacillus danicus (assembly GCF_007991215.1). Classification (GTDB taxonomy): domain Bacteria; phylum Bacillota; class Bacilli; order Aneurinibacillales; family Aneurinibacillaceae; genus Aneurinibacillus; species Aneurinibacillus danicus. Next base: position 19,444 of record NZ_BJXX01000058.1, on the reverse strand, counting down.
CTCTCCTTTTGTTGATCGCATTTTATGATATTGATTCTCATTCTTATTATAAGGAAGTACTCCAGAATGAACATGGATTTTTGCGACCAACTTTTTGACTTTTGCGACATGCCAGCCACGCAGAACCGTTAGCCTTCACTTTTTGCACAGTCAAGCGGCAATCCCGGATGCAGGCAAAGGACCATCCCATGGATAAGCCAAGGAACTACGGTTTCTTCGTAAATAACCGCTTCGATCCATTCGCAAAGGGCCCTTTGCTCAACATTTGCATAATGCTCGGTTGAAAATGCACGAGCCCCATGAATTGTATTCATCGTAACCCCTCACTTGGATACATCCTGACCGCCGACAAAGGCAGCCGCCTCGCGATCTTGCTTGATTTCCGGAAACACAGTCAATTTCATCCACACATTGTTGAGCAACAAAAGAACGGCGGAACAAATAAAGATCATCGATAAGCCAAACCAGGATGCGATAACGCCCATGCCAAGCGCCCCCGCCATGCCTCCCAAAAACAATGCGCAATTGACATAGCTGTATGTTCGGCTTTCCATGCCATCTGGAGCATAATGCCTGATAAGAACATTTATGGAAGGCATCATGCCAGCAAGGCACGCGCCGGTACAAAACCGCAATACAATTAACTGCCACAAGTGCTGAACAAACGCTTGCGGGATAGAAAATAAAATCGCGCCAAACACCGAGCAAAGGAAAATGCGATGGGAACCATACTTGTCTCCCAGTTTCCCCAACTGCGGTGCGGTAAGCATATTGGCGATACCCATCGCCGCAGAAGTTACTCCGGCCAATACGACCAGATTCTCCTGACTGGGCGCCAACTGCTGGACATATAGCGGGATAAGCGGCAATGTGCCAGTCATGGCTGACCGAATGATCGCTGCGGAGACGAACAGAGAGGCAATCGGCTTCCTGGAAACAATTTTTTTGAAGTCTTGCCGAAAGTCTGTTTTTGGCTCTGTCGTTTCTTTTTTCTCAAAATGTTCCCTGACCCCAAAGATGACGATCAGCGTAGCGAGAAAAATACATAAGCCGGTATAGAAGAAAACGGCGCTGAAACCGAATCGGTCGGCCATGAATCCGCCTAATAATGGACCGCAAATCGTCCCGGCAACGGTGCCTGAATGTAAAGTTCCGAGCGCATACCCGCTCCGCTCTTTCGGAGTATTGGTGGCGATTAGTGCGACGGCAGCCGGACCGAATCCGGACAACATCCCGTTCAATAATCGCAATAACAACAAGTGTACAGGGCTTGTGGCAAAGCCCAGGAGCGTAATGGTGATAGCCATGCCAAAGCCGGAGCGAATCAGCATCATTTTGCGTCCGTACCGATCGGCAAGTTTCCCCCAAATCGGCGAAAAGATGAAGGCTGTCAGAAGATTGGCTCCAAAAATAAGACCCGACCATACAAGCACTTCATCATGATCGGTAAGCCCCATTTGCTGTAAGTACAACGGTAAAAAGGGAGTAACACAACTCATAGAGGCCATGGCCAGGAATTGCCCGACATACAAAATGAATAGATTTCGCTTCCACTTTTTCACGATGACAACACATTCCTTTCTCTATGCCATCTTCATTTCGCTTTCGGGCAGACTGTGCAATATTCTCCACTGGTGGAAACCTGAAAATAAAAACAGCATGTTTTACGCATACGAACAGCCGGTGCTTCAGTGTAAAATGGGACGAATGGATTTTGAATTTCCCCGAATAATGCACCCGGCGCTTTATGAACCAGATAAGCAAAATCGTCCTCGATACGTAAGTGTTCCTCCCTCCCTGCACAAGCTCCCATTACCATTTCCACGCCGATCATTAAGCTACGCCCACAGGCGTATTTTGGGTTTGGACATGTTCTCCCTCACCATCTTATCTACAGCATTGCTTCGGCAATTTCATCCACTATCTGATTAATTGCAAACGGGCCATAGTAACCTACCCACAGCGTCGTGTCAACCGTGTAGACCTGATTTGCCTGTACGGCAGGAACGTTTTTCCAGATTGCTGTCTGTTGATACTCCTCCACCAACTCCGTATTGGAATCATCCTGTAAAACAATCAGGTGATCCGCGTTTAATGCCGACATTGCCTCTAACGAGATGGTGAAGCTGGTTTTTGTGCTGTCCATGACCATTTGCGGAGGCGACATCCCAAGATCTCCGTACAAAATCTTTGCCGTGCGATGTTTTGCCGTTTGTAGCCGGATCATCTGATCGCGCGGCCGAATCAAGGCGACTGTCTGCCCGCCCAGCTTATCGGTCAGGGCAGCTTTCAGAGCGTCTATCCTTTTCTGGTATCTGTCCAGCACGTTCTGCGCAATTTGCTCTTTGCCGACAATGCTCCCGAACGTAAGAAGGGTGGTACGCCAATCTTCATTTCGGTCAAACATTAGTGTCGGCGCGATTTCGACCAGCTTTTCAAAAATGTGCTCCTGAAACGCGGTACAAATGATCAAATCCGGTGCAGCCTGAACAATCGCCTCCAGATCAGGCTCTTCCTTCGTCCCGAGCACCTTGATATCAGTCAGCTTACCTGTCAAATAGTCGGGGAACGACGAAGACTCAATCGTTGGGATTACGCTGCCAATCGGCTGATCGCCCAGCTTCAGCAGTTGATCAATATATTGGTAGTCCAGTACGACAATTTTCTCCGGCTTCTGTTCCAGCGCAAACTCACCCTTTTGATGCTTAATGATTCGCCGCATGCTTGCTGCTGCCGTGCTCCCCGTAATACCGGCATTTCCTGCTTCGTCGCTGCTGACTGTTGGCTGTACCGTAACGCTATCGGCTGGAGAAATCTCTCCTGCCGAATAGGCCCCTGCACTTGTTGTAAGGGAGTGTGCGCCCAGAAGCAAGGGCAACATGGATGTTAAGCTATTGGTCATTGCTGCCTTTGAGCTTGTATACGAATGGATGACCTCACCAGCCTGATAGTGAGAACTATTATCATCACTAGCAGTAACACTATACAATTGTGCGCTTCCAGGAACAATCGATGATCGCGACTTGTGTAATGGAGTTTGGCGACGGTGCTCCCTATCCCTGGCCTGCTCTTTATATTGGCGGGGCGACACTCCCGTATATTTTTTAAAAATCCGACTGAAATAGTAGCTGTCCATATAGCCAACAGCCTCAGCAATTTGGGCCAATGTGATATTGGTATGCTTGAGCAAAGCCTTGGCTTGTTTGAGTCGCACCTGAAGCAAATACTCCATCGGGCCAATATTCAGCCTCGCTTTGAATAGCCTCTGCAACTGACGAGCGTTGCAATCCAGCGCTGCTGTCAATGAGTTAAGCGTTATTGGCTCGGCGTAACGCTCCTCTAAATAGTGAATCGCCTGGGTAATCAGCTGCGGTTGGGTCGCCCCGCTGCCTAGCGTCTGCGACTGTTGCAGGAGGTCATATACGAAATGATGGAACAAAGCTTTGACATGGAATTTTTCCAGCGCGCCGGATTGCTGCCATTGCCGTTGCATTTGCTCTATCTTTGAAAAAAGGGGGAGCGGGCACGGTGGAGCAAAAGCGTACTGTGCGAGGAAGGGATTGCTTGTTTGGTACATACGCAGCAATTCCCTGCGGCATGGCATCGTCAGTACCGCTTTATAGAAAACCATGTAATATTCCAGCGTCTCCACTACCTCGACAATATCGAGAAGCGCACCTTTCCCAGCATGACAGACAAGGCTTTTATCTGCCGCATACGCAATACCATCGAGCAACACCTGTGCCACGCCTCGTGTGGTGAGCAGAAAAACGCTGGCTGGAAGCCGGTAAGCGTGCAGACTATCGCCCGGATGCAAGGTGGCATGGCGTACGTCTAAAACCTTGAGAGACGCATGATTCCACAGCAATAGCTGATCTTGAAATGACAACTCCTGTCCCCTCCTGCAATTTATGTTCTGTTTACTTTTTTTGGAGCCATTATAGCAATAACGATTATCAGTATCAATTACTTGGTGTTCCCGAAACTTTTTTCTCTCGTCTTACAGCTTGCTCCCTTGCGCCTGGCGAAGACTTATCGTGGAGCGAAACTTCGCGGATGCTAAACAGCTCCAAGGGTTTCGCTATTACCGTTTGCGGGGATTACGCAACGTCAGTAAACACACTCTGATGAGCGTATCGGTACAGAATATGAAAAAGATTGCCCTCCACTTATCTAATAGGGGTATACGTGAGAGAAATGCCTTTTTCTTTGAAAATCATGAAGAAAGAAGGAAGGAGAAGAGAAAATAAGATCCGATGTAGAATATCGAAGAATGAAAGCAGGTGTACGTCATGGACTGTGACCATAAACAGGAGCAAATTCAAAAGCTAATTATGGAAGCGCACATGAGACAGGCAAAGCGTTCAGTTACGTTCATTCTCATCCTCTATATAGCTTATTTTGCCATACGGGGAATGCACTTTATTTACCAACTCATCTTCGGCAGCTAAACTGTACATCCCCCTATTCCCTGCTTTTTATAAATTCGTATCCCTTAACTACTTTTTTTAAAATTGCAGAAGCCAAAGCCAATCTTCTCTTTATGAGATGCCTGCCGCCTCGGCTATATATTCAATCAAGTGCAGCGCCCGTACAGAGCCGGTCAGTTTTTCACGTTCAATGCCAAGTTTCATTTGTAGCAGGCAACCGGGATTAGTCGTAATGATGACAGAGGCTCCGGTTGCTTTCGTATGATTCATCTTTTCGTCGAGAATCTTCATGGACTCCTCATAATGGACAATATTATAAATTCCTGCTGAACCACAGCACATATTTGCATCTTCCATCTCTACGAACTCAATCCCCGGTATGCTTGTCAGAAGTTCGAGCGGTTCTTTCACGACTTTTTGTACATTCGTCATATGACAGGACCGTTGATACGTCACCCGTTCACCCGAACGTGTCTGCAAGTCAGGCAGGCCGCCGCACGCAGCAAGTACCTGGCTGATGTCTCTCGATTTTGCGGAGAACACGTTCGCTCTGTCAGCCCATTCTTTCTCATTTGCAAGCAGGTGGCTGTATTCATACAACATAGCGCCACATCCTCCTGCGTTATTTACGATGAAGTCAATATCAGCCTGTTCAAATGCGGCGATATTTTGCCTGGCAAGCCGCTTTGCTTCCTCTATTTCTCCGGAATGCGCGTGCAACGCGCCGCAGCATGTCTGTTTTGGAACTACAAGAACATCACAACCCGCTTCTGCGAGCAGCAGTACAGATAAACGATTGATACGTTGAAACATCGCATCCATAATGCATCCTGTAAAAAAACCGATTGTATACTTCTTTTCGCCTTTTGCTTTTACTCTGACAGGGGCTTGATTGCGTTCCGCAGGCGAAACGGCCGGAGGTGTGATTGCCTCAAAATCGCCCAGATGATAGGGCAATTTCTTCATAATTCCGGACGCGCGCGCCGCTTTTTGCAGCCCGCTTTTTTGATAAAGCCAAAGCGCGCTGGCGGTAAGTTTCATGATTCGGCTGCTGGGAAATACTTTTCTGAACATGGTCTTTCGCAGAAGGCGAACGGGAGCGGAAAATTTCTTGCGTCTGACGAGCGCTGCCCGTGCCGCTTCGAGAATCGAACCGTACTCAACTCCCGTTGGACAGGCCGTTTCGCAGGCACGACAGCCAAGGCATAAATCAAGCGGCTCTTCGAGTACCGATAAATCCGTAATTCTCCCTTCGCCGACCATTTTCACAAGGTTAATCCGGCCCCGCGGGGAATGTGTTTCTTTTCCCATCGTGGCATAGGTCGGACATACGGGCAGACAATAGCCGCACTGTACACAACTGTTTGTTTTTTCATACTGAAATTCTTCTCGCAATTGTTCGAGAGACTGGCTCATGTTAGCTCAACTCCAATTTTTGTCCTGGTTCCGGAAAAATTTTGCCGGGATTCATGATGTTGTTCGGGTCCCATACTTTTTTAATACGCTTCATCATATCCAGGCCGACGGCTCCCAATTCCATCTCCATAAAGGGAGCTTTCATTGTTCCGATGCCGTGCTCGCCGGACAGCGTTCCGCCGAGTTCAATCGCCGCTTTAAAGATTTCAGCAACCGCCTGTTCTACACGGCGCATTTCTTCCCTGTCGCTTTTATCGCAAATAATATTCGGATGAAGATTACCGTCACCTGCGTGACCGAATACGACAAGATGAACACGATACCGATCCCGAATTTCCTGCAGCTTTGCGCACATTTCCGGAATTTTGCTGCGTGGTACGGTAGCGTCTTCTGAAATTTTCGTTGGTTTAATACGGACGATAGCCGGAGATACGAGCTTGCGGGCTTTCCATATCTCCGCTTTTTCGACTGCATTTTGCGGAATGCGAATATCGCGGACCCCTACGGATTTGCATAGCCGGGATACCTGTTGAACCTCATCCTTCACGGCGGCGGGATGGCCGTCCAGTTCGATCAAAATAATCGCTTCTGCATCCACGGGAAGACCGAGCGGTTCATAATTTTCAACCGCTATGATCGACGCCTGGTCCATCAACTCCATTTTGGAAGGCAAAATACCGGCCGATAGGATTTTTGAAATGGCGCTTCCGGCGTCAATCAGGCTATCAAATACAGCCATAACCGTCTCGGAAGCAGGTGGTTTCGGGAGAAGGCGCAGCACTGCTTTCGTAATAATGCCGAGTGTGCCTTCCGATCCGACAATGAGTTTCGTTAAATCGTAACCCGTCACATTTTTTACTGTGCGGCCGCCGGTTTTAATGATCTCTCCCTCAGGGGTAATGACTTCCAGGCCAATCACATAATCTTTGGTCACTCCGTATTTCAATCCTCGCGGGCCCCCCGAGTTCTCGGCCAGATTGCCGCCGATGGTAGAAACATGGGAACTGCTCGGATCAGGAGGATAAAATAAGCCTTTTTGTTCGGCCGCTTTATGGATATTCGCCGTTAACACACCGGGCGATACAACGGCAATTAAATCTTCTTCGTTTATTTCAAGCAAATCGTCCAGCACCGATAAATCGAATACCATGCCGCCGTGAACCGGAAGCGGTCCTCCGCTTAAGCAGGTGGACTGACCACGCGGATAGACGGGAATTTTTTCGCGATTAGCAAATTTCACAAGTGCCGCCAGCTCTTCCACGCTTTTTGTCTGAATAACAACGTCCGGCAGGAATGTACCAAAGGAACCGTCAAACGAATAGCTGAAACGATCGCTTTCACTCGTTAGGACATTGCCAGTTTTCGCGATGTTTATCACTTCTTCAATATGAGCAGATGTCATCGCCTTCATGTAATCTTCTCCCTTCCTGTCTGGCTATATCGAATAATCTTTTAAGAACAGACTTAACTTCTTCTCCGCATTTTTTAAATGAATGACACACTGGATTTTAGCCAGCTCTGGCTCTTCCGCTTCAATGGCCAGCAGAATATCCTTATGTTCTTTATATACAGCCTGGCGTTTTTGTTTTAATTTCATATTAGGCTGGAGAGTAATCTTTAGTGCCCTTTCATAAAGAGCAGAAAGGCTTTCTAGCATTTGAATCATAATGGGATTTTGCGTAGCCAGAATAATCGAACGGTGAAATTCTATATCGGCATCCATTCCACTTTTGCCCTCATCGAGCGATTCGTTTTCAAGCCGTTTTAATACCTGCTTCATTCTCTCGAGCTGTTCGGGCGTACGTCTGAGCGCGGCCAGATACGCTGCTTCAGGTTCCAAGATCTTTCTCATTTCAAATAAATGTTTAATGCTTTGTACGTCATCGCTTTCGATTCGCATGCGCTGCAAGATAGCCGGGCCTGCCACCTCTTCTACATAACTTCCTCCTCCTTGACGGGAGGAGATGACACCGGCTGCCCGCAGCACGCTTAACGCCTCCCGGATAGGGATCCTGCTTACGCCGAAGCGCGCGGCCAGTTCCATCTCTGTGGGCAATTTTGAACCCGGAGGAAATTGTCCGGTTTCGATCAGATTCAATAATTCACGTGATATGACCTGTGAAATTTTTTCTTTTTGAGCCATCCTATGCCCCCATATTTTCATGTCTCTTTTATTAAATAGAAGCTAATAATTTGTCTAGCAAATCTAATAAATTTGTATAACAAATTAAACCGTTTTAATAAAGATAATTTTGAATTTTTCGTTTTCCACACTCCTTTTGTTTTTATAATAACCATAACATCAAAAAAACACAATAAAATTTGTAATACAAAAATTAGCCTGTATTAGGGATTTGTATAACAACTATTTGTTTTTTCTTCTTTTACCTTAACTACATTCAACTCGTATCCTCATTCATTTCTTCCGTCCTTGCCATACATTTTCTAAAATAAAAAATAGGATAGTAGCTCCTATATGGAACTGACTATCCTAATACAATACAATCTTAATTTAAGAACCGAAGATTGGCTTTTTCAAATTCACAAACGTCCAGATGTTTTCACAACAGGGAACCAGCCAGGAGTATTCATAATTGCTTGCCAGAGCGGGTCCGGAATCACTAAACGGGCTTGATCATCTTGTGTCACGGTAGTTTGGATTTCTGTTTCCCGTTCCTGCTCAATTTTTTCTACCCAGTCTGGTTCAATGATGATTTCACGTCCGAGTGCGATTAGCGGAACGCCGGTTTGCAAAGCTTTTAAGGCGTCATCCGGTGTACGAATGGAACCAACACCAATGATTGGCACCAGATGACCAACGCGTTCCTGGATTAACTCTATGCGTGAACGTGTACTCTCAACACCGCGTCTCGGATGAGACCAGAAATCCATAAGCGATACATGGATATAGTCGAGCTGTTTATCTGCAAGTACATCGAGAAACGCAAGTGTGTCAGCCATGGTGATTCCAGGAGTTTCCGCCTCTTCCGGTGACAGGCGGTAACCGACAAGGAACGGATGCTTGGCATGTTCAGCTACAACCTTTTTCACCTCATCTATAACTCTTAGGGGGAAGGTCATTCGTTTTTCCAAGCTTCCACCCCAGCGGTCGTCACGACGGTTTGAATGTGGTGAAAAAAACTGCTGAATTAAATACCCGTTGGCCCCGTGTATCTCTACGCCATCAAAACCTGCTTCAATCGCCCGGCGCGTGGTCTCACCAAAAGCGCGTATCATTTCTTCGATTTCCTGATCAGTTAACGCCCGAGGCACTACAGCCCCTGGCTGCTCCGCTGCAATGGCGCTTGCGCTTACCGTTTCTCCATTTGGAACCAATTCAGGCGGGCACATTCTTCCACCGTGGAAGATCTGCAAAACAGCTCTGGTACCTTGTTCCTTAAGTGCAGTGGCTAAACGACGTAAACTGGGGATCATGTCGTCACTATCCGCACCAAATTCACCGGCAAACCCTTTTCCGTTCGGAGTTACGTATGCGCAAGCAGTAATGACCATGCCGACACCTTTTGCCCGGCGAATATAATAGTCTACTTCGGCATCTGAAACTGTCCCATCTGCATTCGAGGAAAAGTTCGTTAGTGGTGCCATGACAATACGGTTTTTTAATTGAACACCGCTGCGTAGCGCTAGCGGTTCGAACAATAACTGATATTTTGAATTCACGCGGTCTCCACCCCTGTTTTCTATGAAAATCATTAGGAAAGAAAGAGGGGAAGAGGGAAGAAGATTTAAAGAAGAAAAAGGCCTTCGCCTTTTTCTACATTAAACTCCTCTCCTCATTCTTTTCTCTCTTTTCCTTCGTACCACTAAAGTCAGCCGTCCTTCCCTTAAACAGCAATAATGTTAGTATACTTGATAAAATGAGCGAATATGAATGGTCTGCTTTTCAATACCTGGACAGATTTCTCAGTTCTCATTCCTTTATACCGTATTTCCCCAGTCTATTTCCAAAAGTCGTATCCCCTGTATTCTTTTTTCTATCCCCTTCAGAACCCTGTCTAATGGAGTTTAATTTCGTGGACAGCTCCATAAACCAATGTTCATCTTTCGTTAATAGCGCCAGGTCAATTAAATGGAGAATTTGTTCCTCGGTGTCTATTACCGAAATAGGTAATTTTTCAACCCATTTGCTTAGGGTTTCAATGGTTTTTCCAATCGTTTTTTCATTATCACATGCAATAACGTTTACTTTCACTGTCCCTTGTAATGGATTTACAGTTTCAATATAACCTCGTATCAATTCTCCATTCTCTGACTTCCCCTTGACCCAATCCCCCACTTCCAATTGCCATTTGTTATTTGTCATCATCGGCATTCACCCCCGAATTAAGTGTTATAAAAATAATTACAGTTGACTTATAAAAAAGAATCCTTTTCTATGTTGAAGAAGAAACCACCATCTATCTGTAATAAAAAATATTACAGATAGATCAAAAAAATTTGATCAACATCGCTGACACTGTTTAATTTTTTCCAAAACAGAACTAATTGTAAGTTGGTCTAAGTACTTTTCAAAATAAACTTCAGCCTCATTGAAAATTTGATCCATAACCACCTGGATATTGGATGAGATCAGACAAGTTTGTTCTGACTCTCCTGTACACCAGTGTGGTTTGAATGTTCCACATGAGACGGTGCGATAAATCTGAGCCAACGTTATCTCTTGAGGATTGTGATTCAGGATATACCCCCCACCGATCCCCTCTTTTGTCTTTACAAATCCATTTTTACGCAAGCAACTCATGATCTTTCGAATTCTTGCCGGGTGTGTAGAAACATTTTGCGCAATCAACTCACTACTAGCCATATGATCAGGTAAATAGGCTAAAAAGACTAAGCTGTGCACGGCTATGGTAAATTCACTATTCACTTAATCCATTTCCTCCTCAAGAAGGATAATGTAATCTTAATGTATTCAGTTTATAAAGTCAAGAAAACGAAGCCGGAATAGGCACTGTCCTCTCCCCGTATTGACATTTTTTCCGATGGTGGCAGCATAACGAAACGGGTCGTCGACTTCAGGGAAATTCTCAAATAGATAACGTTTGATGTTTCAACATTTGTTTTGTGGTGAGAAGACAGGGAGGCTGGAAGTAAGAAGTTGGATGCGCCCTGCACCCCGGCCAAAAAAAGCCTGCCTTCTCTTTCCAACCCCGTATCCCCTCTTTTCCTGCCTCGAACTACGAACGCAGGATACGATATCAAAGCCGATTTATCTAGTACTGATAGAAACCTTTACCTGTTTTTCTGCCTAAGTTCCCTGCGCGAACCATCTGCCGTAGCAACGGAGCAGGACGGTACTTCGGATCACCCGTTTCCGTATGCAGCGTTTCAATCACAAATAGCAAAGTGTCCAGCCCAATTACATCCGCTAAAGCAAGCGGTCCAATCCGGTGACTTGCCCCTAAGATCATAGCTTCATCAATTTCTTCCTTCCGGCAAATATCTTCCTGCAGGACAAAAATTGCCTCATTAATCATGGGGATTAATATACGGTTAAACACAAAAAGAGGAGATTCCTTGACCTCTATTGCTTTTTTACCCAGGCTTTCGGTAAACATGAAGGCTGTTTGTACAGTCTGATCATCGGTTTGTGCTCCCCGCACAATCTCAACCAGCTTCATTTTAGGTACGGGATAAAAGTAATGGGTACCAACCAACCGCCGCGGATTCGCAAGCACGGAAGCAATCTCCGTGATATTTAAACCCGACGTATTTGTTGCAAAAACTACATCTTCTCGCAGGATGGATTCAAGCCTGCGAAATACCTCTTGTTTTACAGACGTTTTCTCGATAACTGCCTCTGTCACATAATCGGCAGTGGCAAGTTCCTTCCAATCTGTAGATCCATGAATTCTTCCAATAATCAAATCTCTCTCGTCAACTGTAAACCTTTCCTTCTTTACCGCACTATGAAGCTGGGTTTCGATGACCGCTAATCCCTTGCTTAAAGCTTGACCGTCTATATCAAATAAGATCACCGTATATCCAGCTTCGGCACATGCCTGGGCAATACCGGCTCCCATTGTTCCGGCTCCTACGACAGCAACTTGCTTCATTTTTCTCCCCCCATCTATCAGAGGGGCGGATATTATTTTGTTCAACACCCGCCCGCCCTCATCCTTTATTTACCAACTTCATATTTGATAACATCAGAGGCTTTAACCATTTTTCCATCCTGATCCTTGATTATGATAACGGACGTTGTTCCATAGTGATTCTCAGGAGTATAGGTGACATTAAAGGCTAGCCCCTCGTTCCAATCCTTGAGTGTTTCCAGCTGCTTCATAAAGTTTTCGCGGGATAAGTCGTCTCCAGCTCTACGAAGTCCCTCTACAAGAACCTCGGCTTCTGCCCATCCCCATAAGGCCGGTCCACTAGGATTGACACCTTTGGCGTACTTGCCAAGCGCTTCCTCGTATTTCTTCACTTTTGGATCGTCTGACCCCACCAGGGCAGTCCAGCTGGAGCTATAGACATTCTTCCAGGCTTCTCCTGCTAAATTAAATAAATTGTTATCCGCGCCTCCTACACTTGTAACCATAAATGGCACATTCACTCCCACCTTATGCAGTTCCTTTTTGTAGGCGGCAGTTGATTTGGTAATGGTGAAGGAAAGGACAACATCCGGATTTGCTTCCTTCATTTTTAATGCAGGGGAACTGAAATCTACATCGGTCGTATTGTAAGGAATCTCGGCCACCGGTTGAATCCCTTTTTTCTTTAATTCATCAATCGCCGCATTATAACCGCTTTTTCCAAAATCATCATTCTGATAGAATATTCCTATCCTCTTCGCTTTCAATTCATCCACAGCATAGTTGACAAAAATCCGGGCTTCTACCCCATAATTTGTGAGCAAGCCGTAGACGTTAGGAATGACAGGATTCACAAAAACGTCTGCACCGCTGGAAACACCGACAACAGGGATGCCCTCCTTTTTAAATTGTGGTAATGCCGCTTTATTGCAAGAAGTACAATCGTTTCCGACAATGGCAAATACTTTGTCTTCTTCAATTAACTTTTTCGAAATCGCAACCGCACGGGATGGCTGATATTCCTCATCATAGGTTACAAGCTTCAGCTTTCGGCCGTTTACTCCACCCTGTTCATTCACATATTGAAAGTAAGCGTCCACCCCTTTGGCAATCGCTCCATAGAAAGCCGCCGGACCGGATTGGGTTGCCCAGTTTCCAATAAGAATTTCAGAGTCTGTAATTCCGGGAGCGGACTTGCCCGCCTCCTGTTTCGCAGATCCAGTGCTTTTTGGTGCTTCCGCATTGGTTGGTGCACTCGTAGTCCCGCCACCGCAAGCTGATAGGAGCAAGCTGAAACTAACGACTACACTTCCAATAGCCATTAAACTTTTTCTGTTGATTTTTACCATTAATTTTTCCCCCTTTTTTGAAATGAATATGATCTTTAGGATGTAACTCCTAAATATAACTCCCGTACCCGATTATCTTTCTTCAATTCAGTTGCCTTTCCAGACAGGGCAATTTGGCCATTTTCCAAGACATAGGCATAGTCTGCTATGGATAAAGCCAGGTGAGCATTTTGTTCCACTAACAGAATAGAAGTACCTGTCCGGTTAATATTTTTGATAATTTCAAATATTTCCTTTACAATAATGGGAGCCAGACCCAACGAGGGTTCATCTAACAGCAGAACCTTTGGTGCTGCCATCAACGCCCGTCCGATCGCTAACATCTGCTGCTCTCCGCCGCTTAATGTTCCTGCAAATTGAGCCAGTCTTTCCTTCAGGCGGGGGAACATCTCCAATACCTTTTGTAAGTCTTCTTTCACCATGGCTCGATCACGTCGAGCGTACGAGCCGATTCGTAAATTTTCCAAAACAGTCAGTTGAGGAAACACCTGGCGATTTTCCGGACACTGAATGATCTTTCTTTTCACGATTTGGTCCGGTGATTTTCCGGTTAATTCCTCTCCTTGATACATTAACTTCCCAAACTTCGGCTTTACTACACCTGAAATCACTTTAAGGGTGGTAGTCTTTCCGGCTCCATTCGCCCCTAATAACGTGATAATGGAACCCTCCGGTATTTCCAGACTCATATTACGAAGAGCCTCAATATTCCCATAGCTTGCAAAAATATTTTCAAGTTTAAGCACTTTCATCCCCCTCTCCTAAATAGGCTTCAATCACTGCGGGATGTTGTTGAATTTCCGCGGGTAATCCTTCCGCAATTTTACTCCCGAAATCAACCACAGCGATCCGGTCGGAAATCTTCATCACTAGAGACATGTCATGTTCAATCATAAAAACAGTAATACCCCAGTCATCACGCAGCCTGCAGAAAAACTCCCCCATACGTTCGGTTTCCGTATGGTTCATACCCGCCACCGGTTCATCAAGCAGCAGCAGCTTTGGTTTAACCATCAGGGCACGGGCAATATCAACCATTTTTTGCAGCCCGAACGGCAGGTTTTTAACGATCTCACGGGCAATATACTGAATCTCCAACAACTCGAGGATTTCCTCTGCCTTCTTCAAGACCTCCCGCTCCTCACGGCGAAATCCCGGCAAGAAGAAACTGCTGCTAAAGACTCCGCTTTTTAACTGCGGATGCAGCCCGGTTCGGAGATTATCCAAAACGCTCATATTTGCAAACAGCTCTACGTTCTGAAAGCTCCGGGCAATACCGGCTTTAATGACCTGGTGGGGTTTTAAGGACAATATATTTTTCCCCTCAAACATAATTTGACCTTGGGCCGGTTGATAAAAGCGCGAAATCGTATTTAACACGGTGGTTTTGCCGGCTCCGTTAGGGCCAATCAAACTAAAGATTTGATTTTTCTCTACATAGAGATCAAGATGATTGACGGCTGTCAAACCGCCAAACCGAACTGTAACCCCTTTCATTTCGAAAAACATGCTTTTCACCTCCTTACATTACTTCTCCGAGCCAACAGCTTGTTTAGATATAGATGCTGTATCAAGTGATTTCTCGTTCGTTTGGTGATCGGCTGGTTTCATCGTCTTCTTTCTTTTCCACCTGGATCTGATGCTTATCAGTCCATCCGGAAGGAAAAGGATAACAAGAACTAATGCTACTCCTGTTAGAACAAGTGACAAACCTGGAACTTCGTCGGTGAGTTGCGGAATCATCGTTAATAGGATAGCCCCCAGGTAGGAACCCGGTATCGAGGCGAATCCGCCTACAACCACCATGGCCAGAACAAGAAACGAAATACTAAGATTAAAATCGTGGGGACTAATAAAGCCGATAAAATGGGCATAAAGGCTCCCGGCCAATCCCGTGTAAAAAGCGCTGATACTAAACATGAGCGCTTTATATAAAGGAACATTAATCCCCATCGCTGTTGCCGCAATTTCGCTCTCCCTAATCGCAACAAATGCGCGGCCCATTCTGCTGTTGATCAAATTATTGATCAACCAGGTCACAATAAGCGTAACCACAAGCAGGAGGTAATACATTTTCACATCCGAATCAAAGGTATATCCTAAAATGGATGGTTTATCAGGAAATAATCCAGAAAATCCTCCCGTTAGCGAATCCCATTTCAAGAGCAATTCCGGAATCGCCACCCCAAATCCTAGCGTTGCCACCGCCAAGAAATGGCCGCTCAATTTTACTGCGGGTAACCCGACAACAAAACCAACCAAAGCGGTAAAGAAGCCGGCTAAAGGCAAGGCTAACCAAAAGGGAATGCCTAAGGAAAGGGTAAAAATAGCGGATGCATACGCCCCAATTGCCAAAAAGGAAGCGTGTCCAATCGATATTTGCCCGCCATATCCGATAAGAAGATTCAGGCTCATGGCGATGATGACGTAGATAAAGATTAAGCTGCCGGAGTAAAGCAGGTAATTCACTCCTCCCGCTACTACAGGAAATAAAAACATGAGGAAAATGCAGAGATACGTAATCTTTTTGCGTGTATGCTGATCCATTCTCTGATCACACCTTCTTTACTTGTTTAATTCCGAGCAGCCCTGTTGGCTTGACGTATAAAATTAAGATAATCAGAAAGAACACAAAGGCTGTTTTTAACTCTGCAGAAACATAGCCGGCTACTAAATTTTCAAACAAACCGATAGATAGACCGCCAATCACCGCACCAGGCAAACTGGAAAACCCCCCAAGCACTGCCGCTGCAAACGCCTTAATCGCAACTTCCCCCATCATATTCGGATCAAGGAAGGTAGTGGGAGCTATCAGAAGCCCTGCGATTCCTCCAAGGACAGCGCTAATCGCCCATGTCAGCGAGAAAATGGATCCAACACGAATCCCCATCAATTCCGTCGTTCCCAGATTTTGAGCCGCTGCCCTCATGGCAAGGCCGACCATTGTATAACGGAAAAGATAGAAGAAAAGAAACATAAGAGCTATAGTCAAGGTAAAGATTAAAATTTGATTCGGTGTTACCAGCATACTTCCCAAAGAAATCGGCTCCCCTTTAATCGCTTCCGGAAAGCTGGCAGGTTCGTATCCCCAAATCATCCCCGCTATACCCCTGAACGCCATGTAAAGGCCAAGTGTCAAAATAATTTGGCTTAATACAGGTGCTTTTTGTACCGGGCGCATGAAAACCCTTTCAACAATAATGCCAAAAACGGCCGCAAATACAAGAGCAAGCAGGAAAGAAAGCCAGTATCCCATCCCCCACGAATGAATAAGAGTAAAGCCCACAAACGTGGAAATCATCGCCATTTCCCCTTGGGCAAAGTTAACCAAATCGGAAGTTTTATAGATCAAAACCAATCCTAACGCAGCTAATGCATATAAACTACCTGCAGCTAATCCGCTTACAATTTGTTGGGTTAACATACATTCACCTCTCTCAGCCAAATTTTGCAATTTCATATAAATGATCGACAATGAGATCATCTCTATTTGTTACATCATTACCGTTTCATTGGATGCCTCCTCCCGATATCTTGTTTTGTTCTCCATATATTGCAATACTGATGCCAACCCAACAAACGAAAAAAAAGAAGTTTATCAACGTAAATACAGTTTCTTTTTTGTTACAAGATTCAACATTTGATTCCTATAGGAATCGGTGATGAATTTTGTAATCGATTTCATAATATTCCCACAAGTGATTTACTATTTGTATAGCAGCCCGTTTTTCAGGTACGATTTTATAATCTTGCCGCCTGGATTTCTCGGTAGCTCCGGAATGAACTCCACAGCCGTTGGTACCTTATACTCGGCCAATCGCTCCCGCACAAACTGCTTTACCTCTTCCTCTTCGATTTGAACATCTGCTTTCGGCACGACAAACGCTTTCACCGTTTCCCCGTATATCCTATCTGGAACTCCAACCACAGCCGCCTCCAGGATGCCCGGATGGTTATACAAGACATTCTCGACTTCTATCGAAAAAATTTTTTCCCCTCCACGGTTAATCATGTCCTTCATTCGATCCATAATGTAGACAAACCCGTCCCCATCGATGACAGCTATATCGCCGGAACACCAGAATCCGTCAGTAAAAGAGCGCCTGTTTGCTTCCTCATTGTTCCAATACCCTTCTATCACCGTCGGTCCTTTAATCAAAAGCTGTCCTACCTGCCCGGGTGCACATTCCTCTCCGTTTTCATCGATCACTTTAATTTCTGCGACGGGAATGGGCATACCAACGGAATGAAGCTTCTCCTTTGGGGCGTGACGCGGCATAATGGTCGTAGGTGAGGAGGTTTCTGTTGCCCCGTAGGCATTATGGAGTTCCGCTCCCGGAAACGCTTTCTTCAAATTTGAAATCGTATCCATAGACATCGGCGCTCCGCCGAACGCCAGGGTACGGACGGCATGGTACGTATGCTTCGCGAAATCAGGATGAGACATCATCATCACATAGATCGTTGGTACATTAAACAAAAAGGTAATGTTTTCTTCAGCCAGCAACTGAATATACCTATCGGTTTTGTATTTTTCCATCAGCACCGAGGTTCCCCCTACCTGCACCATATGCAGGAGCTGTCCCACAAGTCCGGTCACATGAAAAAGCGGCACAGCAATCAGGGTCTTCGTCTGGCTGTTCGTTTTCAGCACATTTTCGTAGCTTATCGCCCCGTGAATAACGCCCAGGTGGCTTCCGATAGCCCCTTTCGGTACGCCGGTCGTCCCGGACGTATACATGATAAACAGCGGATCGGTTTCGCGGATGTCTACCGTAGGAGCCACTGCAGGCTGCAGCAAAATCTCAAACAGAGAATACTCTCTCCTGGCTGCCGCCGCGTTTCCGATCAGAAAAAAGTGACGGACGCTGGAAATATCCGTATTGTCCCTCAACCTTTCCACCTTGTCCACGCTTTCTCCATCGAAAAGCAAAAGCGAGGCGCCGGAATGGTTCAGCATATAAGACAATTCTTCTTCTTTTAAGCGAGTATTCAAAATTACGGCAATCGCGCCGATTCGGGCACAAGCAAACACCAGCAGCGCAAACTCAATGCGGTTTCCGATCAGCAGCGCGACCCTATCGCCTTTCCGAATGCCGTAAATATCGGACAGATTGCCCGCAACCTTTTCGACCCGCTCAGCGAACTCCCGGTATGTCACCCGTTCTTCCGCCGAGACAAGCGCTTCTTTATCCGGAAAACTCGCCGCTGTCCGTCCAAGCATATCCATGATGGTTTTAGGTCTGTGCACAAACACTTTCAATTGACGGTTAAAATGTGTTTCTACTGCTATAGTCATCACTGTCCTCCTGATCGTTCGTTTATCTTGCGGTCCATCCGCCATCAATATTAAGTATCTGTCCCGTCACATAGGAAGAAGCGTCTGAGGCAAGAAATACTACCGGTCCAGACAAATCGGAAAGCTCGCCAACCCGCTTTTGCATCGTCGCGTTAATAATTTGCCGGTATCGTTCCGGGTCGTTCAACCACTCTTCCGTCATCGGCGTTCGAATGTAAGCCGGTCCGAGAGCGTTCACCGTAATATTATAAGGAGCCAGCTCTTCCGCCCATACTTTGGTCAGCTGGTTGATTCCCCCTTTGCTAGCTGCATACGATGTCTGATACGGCATCCCGATTGTCCCAAGGATAGAAGAAATGTTAATAATCTTTCCATACCGCTGCTCCATCATTTGCTTGGCCACAGCCTGCCCGACAAGGAAAATCCCCTTCAGGTTCACGCTCAATACACGGTCCCAGTCGCTTTCTTCCACCTCGATGAGCGGCTTGCGAATGTTCATGCCGGCGTTATTAACCAGAATATCAATAGAACCATAGCGTGCGACCGTTTCTGCAACCAGCCCGTCAATCTGCTCTTTCTTCGTCACATCGCATGGAAGATACGCAGCGTCAAAACCCGCTTCCTGTAGTTGTTCTTCTGCTGCCCATCCTTCTTCTTCTCCGCGGCTTGTAATGACGACCCGCGCGCCGTAAGCGCCAAGCGCGTACGCCATTCCGAATCCTATTCCTTTGCTTCCACCGGTAACCAGTGCGGTTCTGCCTGTCAAATCAAATGTCGGAATATCCATGGCTCTCTTCCTTTCTCTTCAATTTTTCTGCTTGCCATTATCGTTTAGCAATTTTTATGCCATGTGTATGTGCCTACATTCCCCGTCCGCAAGAAACTTATATCTAT
>NZ_BJXX01000057.1 GCF_007991215.1 Aneurinibacillus danicus | reverse complement strand
CCCTAATTATTATACACTATAGATTTTCTGGTTTTTTATTGAGTCAGTATCCTTCTCATAATCAGATATTTCTTTTTCATATTTTTTTAGACGCTCATAAAAGGATTGACGCGAAATCCCTAGCATGTTAATAGCTTTAGAACGGTTATTATTTGACCGTTTAAGGGCTTTTATGATTAAAGCAATTTCTAATTTTCTTATATTTTCTGCAAAGTCTAAAGAGTCGGAGATTGTAAACGGGAAAGGAGAAATTTCTCTATTTATCGTTTGTAGAGTGTCATTAAACACTTCTTCATTCCCCTTAATAGTGGCCTGCGGTAGATCCGTGATTTGAATTTCACTTGTTTCCGCCAAAACAAAACCATGCTCTAATGCATTTCTTAATTCTCGAACATTACCAAGAAGCGGATTTTTCAATAAAAACTCATGGGCCTCTTGACTAATCCCTATTTGTTTATTGTATTTATAAGAAAATTCCTTTAGGAAATGCAAAATGAGAATGTCAATATCCATTTTTCTTTCACGTAATGGTGGAATAGTAAATGTGATTCCATTAATTCGATAATATAAATCCTCTCGAAATTCATTATTCTTAATCATATCTTCTAGATCCCGGTTGGTAGCAGCAATGACACGTACATCCAGTGGAATGGCTTCACTCCCCCCTACTCTGACTAGCTCTTTTTGCTGTAAGACCCGCAATAGTTTAGCCTGGAGATGATAGCTCATATCGCCAATTTCATCGAGAAAGATGGTGCCTCCATTAGCTAACTCAAATTTCCCTTTCTTGCCGTTTCGCCTGGCTCCTGTAAATGCTCCCTCTTCATATCCAAAAAGCTCGCTTTCCAATAAGGATTCAGGAATGGCCGCACAGTTAATTGTTATATAAGGTTTCCCCATTCTTTTGGATAATTGATGAACATTTTTTGCAACTAATTCTTTTCCGACTCCGCTTTCCCCTCGTATTAAGACAGAAATATCTGTTGGAGCCACCCTTTTTATTTTTGAAAGTTCGCTCATAAGGGGGCTGTCTTTGGAAATAACAAAATCTTTCATTTCCAAAGGTAATATTTGAACTCGATGTAATTCATTTTCAAGAAAATTAACGTATTTATTGAGGTTATTAAACGAATTCTTCAGTTTTTGTATTTCGCTTTCGTCCTTATGCGTAGAAACAGCACCGATCACTTCTCCATTGAATTTCAAGGGGGAAGCATGTACAATAAAATGTTTATTGCATACAAAACTGTGTTGGTGAATTTGAGGGCGCCCGGTTTGTAACGCTTTAATGAGAACCGAATTTTGAAGTAGTTCTGCCGCATTCCTGCCAATCCATTCTTCTCTAACAATGTTCATGTTTTTTTCGGCCGCTCGATTAATAAAGGTAAAATTTCCATCTTTATCTACGATTTTTATTCCGTCATATATCGCATCAAAAATATGTGTTAAAAAGGAGATATCGACTTTAAGACTGTCGAGAAAAAAAAACATCAGACTCCTCCTTTAAAATTTATGATTATTCAAAAAATATTATATAAATTAAAAATTGTCAATATTTAATACAATAGTCTGAAATATAGATAGCTCAATCAGTGATATTGTCTAATATCTGGATATTATAATCTCCATAAACACCGTAAATACATTGGTATGGTATTTGCTTTATTTATAAGTAACAGTCGACAAACTACAATATTCAGTATTCTGTGAATAAGTTATGTTGGCAAAAGAAAACGGAAAGGGGGATGAATAAATATAAATGCACCAGCTTAAAAGAGAAGAGCCTTTATATGAACAGATTTATCAAAGCTTGGAGGAAGCGATTCTAGCAGGGACAGTTGCACCGGGTGAAAGGTTAATCGACACAAAAATAGCGCTGGATTTTGGTGTAAGCCGAAGTCCGGTCAGAGAAGCTTTTCGAAAGCTGGAAAGTGATGGATTACTTATTAATAAAGAGGGAATTGTCACCGTTTTTGCTCCTTCACTCCAGGATGTGTTAGAGCTCTACCAGGTACGTATTGGTTTAGAATCCGTTGCCGCATTTTGGGCTACTCATTATATTACCAGAGAAGAACTAGGCCAATTAAGCCAGCTTTTAAACCAAACCGAGCAGGCAATCGAGCAAAAGAACATAAAAAAAATCATTGTATTGAATACCCAATTTCATGAGTCAATTATTTCCTTAAGCAGAAACAATCGGTTAAAAACTATGATGTATAATATTCGCTCGTTAATTCGCCTTTGCAGGAACACGATTATTGAGCAATATAACCGTGGTGACAACTTTCTGCAAGAACATTATGGGATTGTACGGGCCATGAGCTTAAAGGACCCGGCTTTAGCAGCGAAGGAAATGGAAGCACATATCCTTCACGACATGAATTATTTTAAGGAATTCTATTTAAATCATGGCTTTCAAAAAGCAAACTCTAATTTAGCAAATACAAACACTAGGAGGAAAGAGAATGAGTACAACCGTTAAAAAACGTTATGAACTTCCGTTTACAGGCGTGAAAGAATATAAAATGTTCATTAATAACGAATGGGTTGAAAGCGTTTCCGGCAAAAAGTTTGATTCCGTTAATCCATTCACCGGAGAAGTTTGGGCACAAGCCCCTATGGGCGAAAAGGAAGATATTGACCTTGCTGTGAAGGCAGCAAAAGAGGCATTTGAGACGGGTGAATGGTCGCGGATGACTGGAAGCCAACGAGGTAAGCTGCTTCGGAAGCTCGGAGAATTAATCGCAGAAAATACAGAATTATTAGCCATTAGTGAGGTTGTCGATAATGGAAAATTGATTCGCGAGATGCTTGGACAAGTAAAAAGCCTCTCAGGCTGGTGTGATTATTTTGCGGGCTTCGCAGACAAAATTCACGGAGAGACGATACCGGTAGAAGTACCTAATATGATTAATTATACTGTCCGTGAGCCGCTTGGGGTGGTTGGAGCGATTGTTCCTTGGAATTCCCCTCTGCTGTTGACTATGTGGAAATTATGTCCTGCATTGGCAGCGGGTAATACGATGGTAATAAAGCCGTCTGAAGTTACACCGGCTTCCATATTAGAACTGGCGAAATTAATCCAAGAAGCTGGCTTCCCCCCTGGTGTTGTTAACGTTGTTACGGGTTATGGTAAAACAGCAGGCGATGCTCTGGCGAAACATCCGGATGTGCGTAAAATCGCTTTTACTGGTTCATCAGAAACTGGAAAATTAATCGTTAAAAATTCTTCTGAGCATTTTGCACGTGTTTCACTTGAGTTAGGTGGCAAATCCCCCAATATTATTTTCGAGGATGCTGACCTTCCTAATGCTGTAAATGGCGTATTAGCCGGGATATTCGCGGCCACAGGTCAAACGTGTATGGCTGGTTCCCGAGTACTCGTTCATGAATCTATCTATGATGAATTCGTTGAGCAGTTAGTTGAACGAACCGGTAAGATTCGATTAGGAAACCCGCTCGATATGGATACAGAGATGGGGACAGTTGCCTTTGAAGGTCAGCATCAAAAAGTCCTTCGTTATATAGAAATTGGAGAGCAAGAAGGAGCTAAACTTCTATATGGAGGAAAGCGTCCAACAACCCCGGAATTGAAAAACGGATTTTTTATCGAACCAACGATTTTTGGAAATGTACGTAATGACATGCGTATTGCGCAAGAAGAAATTTTCGGCCCGGTTGTTTGCCTTATCCGCTTCAAAGATGAAGAGGAAGCCATTGCGATTGCCAATGATACGCAATTTGGTTTAGCCGCTGCGGTCTGGACGAGGGATATTCAGAGAGCTCACCGTATGGTTCCGAAAATTAAAGCCGGGACAGTATGGATTAACAATTACCGTAAAGTATCTTATGCTTCTCCATTTGGAGGATATAAAGCCAGCGGTATTGGGCGGGAGAATGGAAGTTACGTCCTTCAGGAGTATACACAGGTTAAGAGTGTTTGGGTTGATACAGGAAATATCATTACAGATCCATTTAAAATCCTATAAAAATAGATGGGAGGGGGAAGAACATGAGTCGATTTGATGTATTTCGAGAAGCCGGAAATCCTATGTTTAATGACAATCAATTAAAGCTAGGAATATTTGGTCCAAACGTAAATAACTCTTGTGCCATGACGTTAGCAGAAACGACGTTTAAGCCAAACTTTGAAACAAACGTTAAGATTGCAAAGATGATGGAAGAGGCCGGGTACGAATGTATCGTGCCTGTTGCCCGCTGGCGGGGATTCGGCGGACCAAGCAATTTCAATGGTCAATGTATGGAAACGTATACATGGGCTGCGGCTATAGCAGCAGTCACAGAAAAAATTTATCTCTTTTGTACGTCACATGTACCGACAGTGCATCCAATTGTGGCATCAAAAATGATTTCGACTATCGATGACATTTCCAGGGGAAGAATTGGTCTGAATACTGTATGTGGTTGGTTCCCGAAAGAGCTTGAAATGTTCGGCGGCAAAAAAATGGAACATGATAAAGGCTATCGGTATGCAACAGAGTGGATGGAAGTCGTGTTAAAAATGTGGTCGGAACAGTTTTTTGACCATAAAGGTGAGTTTTTTGAGATTAAAGACGGTTGGCAGGAGCCAAAGCCAACCCAAAGTCCACGGCCTGTTCTTATTAGTGCGGGTTCCTCCAAATCCGGAATGGATTTTGCTTCAAAATTTGCAGACTTTCATTTCTCCTTCCTCGAATCGATGGAACAGGCAAGAGAATGGACGAACCATATGAAGAAACTGGCCTGGGAAGAATACCGACGAGAAATTAATACGTTTACAACGAGCTTTGTCGTATGCCGTTCTACTGAGAAGGAAGCATGGGATTATTACAATTACTACGTAAGAGAAAGAGGAGATGACGAAGTAACGGATATTATTTGTGAACTATTTAATATCGACACAGCCTCCCAATCTAAAGAATTTAATAAGAAATTTAGAGAAAACTTTATCGCAGGCTGGGGAGGATGGGCACTGGTAGGAACACCGGAGCAGGTAGCTGACAAGTTAATAAAAATTTCAGAGGCAGGTGTATCCGGAACGCTTATTTCATTCGTGGACTACCTTGCTGAAATGCCATATTTTAATGAGAATGTAATGCCTTTACTAGAACAGGCAGGTGTACGGAATCCCGTAAAAAACGAAGCATCATCCAGGGAATCTATGTTTGTTAATAAAAGCAATTTCTTTGTAGGTGCACAGGAGAGCTCACAAGAAGTAGCCGTTTCGTTGGCTACCAGTAAATAGGATGGAGGTTATGAGAAATGGATCAATGGATTCTTTACGGTAAAGCAGGTAATCCGTCGTATGAAATTACAAAAGCATGGCTGAAAAATAATGGAATTCCTTTTGAAAATCGCAGTGTTTTTCAGTTAACAAGGGAAGAAATTGCTAGGCTGGTGGCTCTTGTTCCGGAAGGAGCAAAGAAACTGGTGTATCCGGATACTTTTTCCTTTTCTATGATCAACCCGCAGAAAAAAACAGAAAAAAGCTATATTGAAAAGATCCATAGCGGGGACTTATCAGAAGAAGAGATCGTGGGTATTCTGGCAGATTATCCATCACTTGTCATCACCCCTATTGTTACAGACTATAAAACTGTTGTAGTGGGGTATGATCTGGATACAATGGTTTCCACTTTCCGTTTTGTGAAAGTAAAAGACGTAACTATGGCTTAACGCCAGGTGTGGGGAGATTTATCATACCAGGAGAAGATAATATAAAAAATAGGAAGGTGAATAAGATGAGCCGATTTGATGTATT
The DNA here is from genome assembly GCF_007991215.1 of Aneurinibacillus danicus. GTDB lineage: Bacteria > Bacillota > Bacilli > Aneurinibacillales > Aneurinibacillaceae > Aneurinibacillus > Aneurinibacillus danicus. Next base: position 70,135 of record NZ_BJXX01000057.1, on the reverse strand, counting down.
TCGAGAAGCCGGAAATCCTATGTTTAATGACAATCAATTAAAGCTGGGAATATTTGGCCCAAACGTAAATAATTCTTGTGCTATGACGTTAGCAGAAACGACGTTTAAGCCAAACTTTGAAACAAACGTTAAGATTGCAAAGATGATGGAAGAGGCCGGGTACGAATGTATCGTGCCTGTTGCCCGCTGGCGGGGATTCGGCGGACCAAGCAATTTCAATGGTCAATGTATGGAAACGTATACATGGGCTGCGGCTATGGCGGCGGTTACGGAAAAAATTTATCTCTTTTGTACGTCGCATGTGCCGACGATGCATCCTATTGTTGCATCTAAAATGCTCTCTACCATTGATGACATTTCCAGGGGAAGAATTGGTCTGAATACGGTGGTAGGCTGGTTCCCTAAAGAAATGGAAATGTTCAATGGGAAGAAGATGGAACATGATAAAGGGTATCAATACGCAACAGAGTGGATGGAAGTGGTGTTAAAAATGTGGTCGGAACAGTTTTTTGACCATAAGGGTGAGTTTTTTGAGATTAAAGACGGTTGGCAGGAGCCAAAGCCAACCCAAAGTCCACGGCCTGTTCTTATCAGTGCAGGAACTTCTAAAAAAGGACGTGAATTTTCTGCTAGGTTCTCCGATTTTAACTTCGGATATATAGAATCAATGGAACACTGCACAGAGTGGACAAATTATATGAAGAAGCTGGCCTGGGAAGAGTATCGGCGAGAAATGAATACGTTTACAACAGGCTTTGTCGTATGTCGCCCTACTGAGAAAGAAGCAAAAGAGTTTTATAACTACTATGTTCGCGAACTGGGTGATTGGGAAGTTGCTAACATCATTTGTGATATGTTCGGTATTGAATCTTCCTCAAACTCTATCGAGTTTTTAACAAAGGCCAGAGAAAACTTTATTGGAGGTTGGGGAGGCTGGGGGTTTGTAGGGACCCCGGAGCAAGTGGCAGATGAAATGATCAGGCTATCTAAAACAGGCGTATCCGGGACACTCGTTTCCTTTGTTGATTATCTTGAAGAAATGCCATACTTTAACGAAAATGTATTGCCTTTATTAGAACAGGCGGGTGTACGAAGTCCAGTAAAAAAGGAAGAACCTACTTTTTCTGATAAGAGAAATTCCGCAATAGATGTACAGGAGATCTCACAAGAAGCGGCCGCTTCACTGGCTCTCAGTAGATAGAATAGAGGGGATAAGAAATGGAGCAATAGATTCTTTACGGCTCGGGCCTGGAAACTTAACCAACAGGTTAAACGGTTATTGGGTATCCACCGGTCTGGATAAGTTGACACTCCCACGGCTAAAGCCAATGGGATTCTTCGGTAGTTAGCGTTCGCAGTCCATTTCTGTTTTGAACAACTCCGAAGTTTAGGGTGTGCCATCACCCCTCCTACGACAGACCGTATAGGTTCGCAGGCTGGCGAACTGCTACCATTCGCCATAGGTTATTTGCTCAAAAATGTTTTAGCGTCTTGTTCTTGACGACCCCATACATTTTACGCTCAAAGAGGCTTTGTTTGAGCAACCCCCTATGTATGCTGTTTTCAAAGAGCGAATACCTGTCTTGATTTTATCAAATCAAGGTTGCTCTTACCATCCCATAAAGGGATTCCGAGCCACCCTCACTCTCATCCCACGGCGAAAGTCGATGGGCTTTCTCGTTCGGAAAATCTGTAATGTAGGGCTGTTGGCTAGAATAAAAAGAAATTTGGAGGTGTTGCTATGAATGAAAAAGCGCTAAAGGGCCTTAAAGTATTGGAAATGGGTCAACTAATTGCCGGCCCGTTTGCCGGCCGCCTATTTGCTGAATTTGGAGCTGAGGTTATTAAGGTGGAAAGCCCGATGGGAGGAGATCCGCTTCGTAATTGGCGCGTGGTGGAAAACGGAACGAGCTTATGGTGGTATGTTCAATCACGCAACAAAAAATCGATAGCCCTTGATTTGCGTCAACCTCAGGGTCAAGAAATTATCCGTGAATTAGCGAAAGAAGTGGATATTATCATCGAAAACTTCCGTCCAGGGACAATGGAAAAATGGGGGATTGGGTATGAGCAACTAAAAGAAATCAATCCCCGGCTGATCATGATTCGAATTAGTGGCTATGGGCAAGATGGCCCTTACCGTGATAAACCCGGATTTGGCTCCATTGGAGAAGCCATGGGAGGACTGCGCTACATAACGGGGTACCCGGACCGTCCGCCAACACGGGTCGGGATCAGCATTGGTGATTCGATTTCTTCCCTTTATGCGGTAATGGGAGCCATGATGGCTGTGTATCATCGTGACGTGAAGGGAACAGGGCAAGGGCAATTTGTTGATGTTGCTTTGTATGAGTCTATCTTTAGCTTTATGGAAAGCATGTTACCCGAGTTTGATCGGACCGGATTTATTAGAGAACGGACCGGAAGTACCCTTCCAGGAATCACGCCGTCCAATACGTACCTATGTAAAGATGGAAAATACGTGGTGATTGGAGTGAACGGGGATGGTATATTCAAACGCTTGATGGTAGCTATTGGTCACCCACAGTATGCGGATGATCCGCGTTTTCAAAATAATGCGACTCGTTCGGAACATGCAGAGTTTTTGGATTCGATTATCGAAGAATGGACAAAAAATTTGACCTTATCGGAAGCGCTGCATGCTCTTGACGAGGCGAAGGTTCCCTCAGGTTCCATTTATTCCATTGAAGATATTGTCGCTGATCCTCATTATCAAGCAAGAGGAATGATTCGTGAGGTTGAAATCGAAGGAATCGGAAAACTAAAGGTTCCCGGTATCGTACCGAAATTGAGTGAAACACCCGGTGACATTGAATGGGTGGGACCAAGGCTTGGCGAACATACGGAAGAAATATTAAGCAAAACATTAAAATGGAGCCATGAAAAAATTGAAGTCTTAAAAGAAAAAGGAGTTGTTTTAACAGAGTCAGCTATTGCAAAAGTTAAATTCTAATATGTGGATGGTCTAATAAATAAGGAATGGACATTGATGATGTATCACCTATCAGTAAGGATAAGAGAAAATAAGGGGTATTTATAAAATACCGGGAATGTTTTGATTATAGACAGTCGACAGTATACTACTGTTAGAATCATTATGTCCTTTTCATTGCTGAAAGGAGGAGAGTGATCTCCATGGGAATGACGTTAGCAGAAAAGATTCTGGCAAAAGCCTCAGGAAAAAACGAAGTCAAAGCCGGAGAAATTGTTTGGGTAAAAGCTGATATTGCCATGATGCATGATTTATTGGGTCCTCGCTTAATTGATAAAGGATTTAAACGATTGGGTGGAAAACTGTTTGATAAAGAAAAGGTAGTCGTTGTTTCAGATCACTGCACCCCACCTGCGACTGTTCAGCAAGCAGATATTTTAAAATATACAAGGGATTGGGCCAGAGAGTTTGATTTACCTTATTACTACGAGTTTGAGGGCCCCTGCCATCAGGTCATTGTAGAACACGGCCACGTTCGCCCAGGAAGATTGATTCTCGGGACGGACTCCCATACATGCATGGCGGGGGGAATGGGTGCTTTTGCAACCGGTATTGGTTCTACTGAAATGATTGGTGTTCTTCTGACAGGAGAAACCTGGTTGAAAGTACCGGAAACCATTCGGGTGCATTGGGGAGGAAGTATTCCTCATGGAGTATATTCCAAGGATCTAATTTTAAAAACAATCAAGGACATCGGTCATGCAGGAGCAACCTATCAAGCACTGGAATTTTCAGGAAGTGCGATTCGACGTATGTCTTTGGATGAAAGACTGGTTTTATCAAATATGGCTGTGGAAGCAGGAGCCAAAACAGGACTCATCGAGCCAGATGAAGCCGTCGTACACTTTCTACGGGACAGGGGAATTGAAGATGTCGAGCTAATGCAGAGCGATAAGGATGCAACATACATTCGGGAGCTTTCATACGATGCAACGTCATTGGAACCGCAGGTGGCTTGCCCGCATGAAATTGATAATGTTCATCCCGTAAGCGCTGTGGAAGGGCAAGCGGTTGATCAGGTTTACCTGGGATCATGTACCAATGGAAGAATTAGTGATTTGCGTATCGCAGCACAAATTTTGAAAGGTAAGAAGGTCTCCAAAAATATTCGCTGTCTCGTCGTTCCGGCGTCACAAGCCGTTTGGATGCAAGCCAATAAAGAGGGCATCTTGGATGTTTTGACAGAAGCGGGTTGTATCGTGAATATGCCTTCGTGCGGCGCATGCGGAGGATTTACGAGCGGGGTTATCGGAGCGGGAGAAGTAGTCATGTCCTCTTCCAATCGTAACTTTAGGGGCCGTATGGGAAGTGCATCGGGTGAAATTTATATCGGCTCCCCGGCGACAGTGGCCGCGACCGCAATTGAAGGAAAAATTGCCGATCCAAGAAATTACATCCCGAAGGAGGTGATGATATAATGTCAGCTGTAATTCGCGGACGTGTATGGAAGTATGAGGATAACATTAATACCGATATTATTTCACCGGGCCAATTTATGAGCTTATCTATCGAAAAACAGGCAGAACATGCGATGGAAGCGATAGATCCGGAGTTTTCAAAAAAAGTGAGGCCGGGTGACATCATCGTAGCAGGCAATAATTTCGGTTCAGGGTCCAGCCGGGAAACGGCACCTTTAGTTCTCAAACATTTAGAAGTAGGAGCCATTGTGTGTAACTTTTTCGCTCGTATCTTTTATCGGAATGCGATCAATATCGGGCTTCCCGTAGTAGAAATAGGGGACACCTCTACGATCGAGGAGGGGGATGAAATTGAAATTTATCTATTGGAAGGGAAAGTAAAAAATCTAACCAGGGGAAACGAATTTACTAGCACAAAATTGCCGGAGCATTTAATTGACATGGTATCGGCCGGAGGATTAGAGGCTTATCTGGCAAAACGCATGGGAATGTTATCGTAAGGGGGGTGGCAGCATATGAATTTGCCTAAAAGAGTTGAAATTATAGAAGTCGGTCCTCGTGATGGCCTGCAGAATGAGGCGAACTTTATTCCTACCGACAAAAAAATAGAAGTAATCAACGCGTTATCCCAAACGGGCATCAAACGAATCGAAGCGACTTCCTTTGTTCATCCGATTCATGTACCGCAAATGAAGGATGCAAAGGAAGTATGGGAAACGATGCAACAGGTTGAAGAGCTTCAGTACATGGCGCTCATCCCCAATGAGAAAGGGTATGAACGTGCCCGTCAATCGAATGTCAATGCGGTATCTCTGGTTGTAGGGGCAAGCAATACGTTTAATCAAAAAAATGTAAGAATGACCCAAGAAGAGTCGATGTTTCGTTTGCAACCCATGGTTAAGCAAGCTCAGGAAGAAGGAGTCTTTGTTCGCTTTAACATTGCCACTGCGTTTTGGTGTCCTTATGACGGAAGGGTCGAGGAGCAAGAGGTTTTGGACATGGTTGACCAATTGAGGGATTTAAAAGTAGACGAAATTGTCATATGCGATACAATCGGTCGGGCTAACCCGAAGCAAGTCTATGAATTATTCTCACGGGTGTTTGAAGCATCTCCTGAGGCGAAAATCACCGCTCATTTTCATGATACGTATGGGTTTGCCCAGGCAAATGTGATTGCCGCATTGCAGGCCGGCGTCACCGCTTTTGATAGTTCAATCGGAGGTCTAGGGGGATGCCCGTTTGCTCCGGGAGCGGCAGGAAATGTAGCAACCGAGGATTTGGTTATGATGCTGCATGAAATGGGGATTGAAACCGGGATTGACCTGGACAAATTGCTGACATGCGTTACGCTTGTTAGACCCATGACAGAACGTCAATTGACAGGGCACGTTCATAAAGTGAAGAAAGATACCGTGTGTACGTTATAATTTTGATATTTCGGAATTGAGCACTTAGGTATATCGAAAGGAAGGGGAAAAATGGGGAAAGTGTTAGATACATTAAGTGAAGAGTTGGTGGGGTACCTCCAGGGGGAACGAATTGTCTCTCTAATCACAATCGATGTTGAATCCAAGAAGCCTACATTAGATGCGATTTCATGGCTGGTGGCGCATCCGGGAGGGAAAACACTAAGCTTTGCCGTCGGACATAAGGCAACCAGTGCACGAAATATTCAACATGAACCGTATATTATTTTAGGCGTCGTAGGTGCGGGAAGCTGCTTTTCTATCAAGGGGACTGCCGTGGTATCCGATGTAGTTGAGAAGACAATGAAACTTCGCATTGTTACCGTTGAGGTGGAGGCGGTGGAAGATGTCATGTTTTATGGGGGAAAGGTTTCTGTTGAACCCGAATATGTAAAAACCTATAATGCAGAGTTAGCAGCAAAACTGGACGAAGAAGTGTATGGCCTTTTAAGGAATTCATAAATTGTTGAGTAATAATGTAGCGACTTTGAGAGGAATGTCTGCAATCATAAAAAAAGTTTGAATTTTTAAATAATTAATGAGAGACCTGACATTGACCCCATGAGGAATATGTTAGGTCTTTTGTATTCGCGATCGTTGTATTGAATTTTCTTATGTTCATGTCAACAGATTAGATTAGGAAATTATAGTGTTGCATATAGTCATCGGTGAGTAATGGAAAATAAAGCGAAGCGTAAAAGCTTAAAATACCTGCTCCTATAATGAGTAATGCAGCGAATAGAATGAATAATGTATCTTTAGAAAAGAGAATCTTCTTTAGGTAATTAAATTTTTTTCTTGTTTTATATTGTCTTAAATAAATAACATTAGATGTGGAAACCATTTCTAAAACCTCACTTTCACTCTTACTTTATCACTTGATAGCGCTTTGAATTTTGAACAAATAACGAAATTTTCCTTAATATGTACGAAAGTATATATAAACTCCCCGGTAAAGAAAGAATATATGATTCCAAAGGAGAAGGCAGACAAAAGCATTTCTATTGTGCAAGCACAGGGGCAGGAAGAAAATACAAAGTCCAATAAGTGTCAGCAGAAACTGGACGAGTATCATAAAGCAACGGAAACGTTGCGTGCATATAGTAAAGAAATAGGAATGTTGGCTGACGGGGTACGAAAAGTCTCCAGCAGAAAGGCGGTGAACTGATGTGCTAACGGAATTATTATCGAATATCACACTTAACCCTGCACTGGGACTTGTATTTCCGGCGCTTATGGTTTTAGGATATGTTCTGAAACAAACGCCTCACTTCCCGGATTGGCTAATTATATGGGTATTGTTCATAGTTGGCATGATTTCTGGAGTTATAGCTATCGGGTTAAATGTAGACGGTGTTGCAAACGGAATCATTGCTGCTGGTATGGCAATTACTTCTCACCAGGCATGGAAACAAACAATAGAAAGGAAATAATGAAGCCCCGCCGTCCTTGGGGATAGCGGGGCTTTTTCTTATCATGATAGCTATCTTTTTACACATGATGACATTCAAGTTAGAAAAGATTAAACCATCATAAAAAAGATCATGTTGTGTATAGTGGGGTATGCAGGGGTCGAACCTGCGACCTGCCGATTAAGAGTCGGCTGCTCTACCAGCTAAGCTAATACCCCATTCATCATCCATATTACTTATTTTAATGAAGTTTCTTTTTTATTATATAAGATTCGTATAGATAATTCCAGAAAAATTAATACCAAATCAACCAAATAACAACAGGTTGCTTGAATGTTTATCTATATAATGAAAATCACGAGGCGATAGATGTATTCCTTGCTTTATTAACAGTAAAGTGAGGTTAATGAGACCCTTAAGTTTTAAGGGTTTTTCTGTTTTTTAAAATTATGTTCGTTGTTGACAAGAACTAATTATAAATTTAAAATGATTATAAATAAATGGCGGATGGAGGATGAGCGTATGAAAATATACGACTTTACAGTGAATGATATTAATGGAAAAGAGATTAAACTTGAACAATATAAAGACAAGGTGATTATGATTGTTAATACGGCTAGTAAGTGTCGCTTTACCCCTCAGTATAGTGATTTACAAAAGTTGTATGAGCGGTATCATAATCAAGGGTTCGAAATTTTAGGTTTTCCGTGCAATCAATTTGGAGAACAGGAACCAGGCAGCAATGATGAGGTTCAATCATTTTGCCAGATTAACTATGGGGTGAGCTTTCCTTTATTTGAAAAGGTAGAAGTACGGGGGCCTCAAGCACATCCGCTGTTTACATATTTAACCAAGCAAGCTCCTTTTACAGGTTTTGATCTTAATCAAATAAGCGCGAAGTTGCTCCATGCATTTTTGCAGGAGAAGTTTCCCGAGTTTTTACTCGATGATTCAATTAAGTGGAACTTCACCAAGTTTTTGATTGATAAAGACGGGAATGTTGTAAAACGGTTTGAGCCGACTGTTGAACCGATAGATATGGAAAAATCAATTGAAGCTTTACTATAAGTTACATGCCATGCCTTAGTGTATCAAAAATTCTGTGCAGTAAATCACCGCAAAAACAACAAGGAAGCTGGTAAAGAAAGTCGAGAAATTGCTGAAAGAGTGTGGATAAGCAAACGCAAAACTTCCGGTCCTGACAGCCCGTTTACCTATAATATGACGCTGGTCGTTCAGGACGGCTATAGGGATTTAGGATAGGCTATGGATGAAAGGGAGAAGGGAGGGCCGAAAATGAAGCCTTCCCTTTGCTGCCATTAGTGCCGTTCATCTTCTGTTTTCCCCGGTTGTTCGTGATTGTCCATATGTGTCACCTCGTTAAGATTGTTCGCCTATACTTTACCCGGGGAAGAAGGAATTTATTTCTGCAGGGTGTATGCGAATAATACAAGCTCCCGGTGGTATGTAAGGTGACTCTTCTTCGTATTGACGATCTTCCCACACTGTATCATTCACTTTTCTCCCTAATAAGCAGAGCGATAGATTTCCTCAATTTCTTCCTTCGAGAAGACACGGGGGTTATTTTTTAATAGCCGCTCGATTTTACTGGCGTCTTCTGCCATTTCGGGAATTGCGTCTTCAGGAACATGAAACGCACGCAATCCTTTTGGAATACCGACCGTGCTGCACAGGCGGTACATCGCTTCGACGGCGCGGTCCGCTGCTTCTGCATCCGTTAGATTTGATACGTTTTCCCCTAATGCTTCGGCGATATCGTGGAAACGTTCGATACAGCTGATTTTATTCCACTCCATGACGTATGGGAGCAGCAGGGCGTTGCTTACGCCATGGGCAATGTGATAGCGACCGCCAAGCGGGTAGGCAAGTGCGTGCACCGCGCCAACGCCTGCGTTTCCAAATGCCATGCCCGCCATGAGGCTTGCGGTTACCATATTTTCTCGTGCTTCAATGTGGTTTGGGTTTGCGTATGCTTTGGGAAGATTGCGAGCAATCATTTTGATTGCGCCCAATGCCAGTGCATCCGTAATGGGGGAAGCGTTTACGGAAATATACGCTTCGATTGCATGAACAAGGGCATCAATGCCGCTTGCGGCCGTAACCGACTTCGGCATGGTCAGTGTCATTTCCGGTGCGACGATGGCGACGTCCGGCAGAATGTAGTCACTGACAATCCCTTTTTTCAACTGCGCTTCCGTATCGGAGAGAATGGCGATATTCGTGACTTCAGAGCCTGTTCCGGCTGTAGTTGGAATCGCGATAATGGGGACACCCTTTTGAGGCACCAGGTCGGTTCCGAATAACTCATCGATTTTGCCATCATAGGCAGCATAGGCGGATACGCTTTTCGCAATATCGATGGCACTTCCACCTCCAACAGCGATTAATCCGTCATGCTGCCCTTTTTGAAAGGCTGCTTTGCACTCTTCGACCAGGTAGATTTCAGGCTCCGGCTTTACACCATTATAGACGTCATAGGAAAGCCCTTTCAAAAGCGAGGTGACTTTTTCGACGACGCCGACTTTTTCCAATATCTCATCCGTTACGATTAGAGGGTTACTGATTCGCAGTCGGTGAACTTCTTCTAATAATTTCTCTGTTCCGCCATTTCCGGTGATTAGTTTATTGGCAATTTTAAAAGTGGATACATTCATTTGGCAGTTCTCCTTTCTTCTTGACCAATTTATTAGGTAAAAGTGATGCCGTTTTTCTGAAAAAAGAAAAGACATCAAATCCAGTCTTCTTTTCTCTTTTCTTCTTTCTTTTTTTTCTTATTTTACAGAAAATTTAGTATAAATGATAGTTATTTTTACACAATCAACTAGATGCATCCAATCATGGCTTGCTCTGTATTTTGTTTAGTTACGGGCAATAAAATTGTGACTGTTGTTCCACATCCGACTTGACTTTGAATGGTAATTGTTCCTTGGTGGTTTTCAATAATTTTGTATGTCAATGTCAGGCCTAACCCGGTCCCCTTTTCTTTGGTTGAGTAGAATGGCTCACCCAACTTCAAAAGCCGATCCTCAGGAATTCCCATTCCATGATCAGTCACTTCTATTTTCAAATAAGACTCATCGTATGGTTTGATGCGAACATACAAAATTCCTCCGTCTGGCATGGCTTCGATCCCGTTTTGGATAACATTGAATAATGCTTGCCGGAGTTGTTTTTCTTCACAAAAAATACTGCATACCGGTTCATGCTCATATTTAATATAGACATTATTCGTCAGGGCTTGTGTCCTCAATAATGAAAGGATATCTTGGAGAAGAGAAATAATGTTTGTCTTTTTATAAGACTTTACCTGGGTTTTTGCCAAAACTGACAGTTCATCCACAAAAGTTTCAATTTGTTTTAATTCCTTCAGCATAATATCTAGGTATTTACTAAAGCATTCCGTTTGTCCCTCGGAAGTTCTCAATAATTGTATAAATCCTTTCAATGATGTTAACGGATTTCTAATTTCATGTGTAACACTAGCTGCTAGCTGTCCAACTGTCAATAATTTCTCCGATTGAAAAAGAAAGTTTTCCATTTCTTTCTGTGCTGTAACATCCCGTAGATGAACCGCCCAATTATACACTTTGCCATACCAATCATGAATAGGTGTGATCGAGAGCATTATATGTTTAACTTTTCCTTCATTTGTAATTCTGATCGTCTCCAGTGCAGCGGAAACAGGCTTGCCCATAGCAATGCGGTGATGGTAATCCTTCATCTGTTCGACCAAATAGGGAGGAATGGAAGGACAACAAAGAATATTCAATCCCTCAAGATTCTCTTTCCTCCATCCAAGCAATCGCGAAAAAGCTTGATTTATCAATACGATGGTTGCATCAAGATCCAGTAAAAGAATGGGATCATCATGGTTATCGATAAACGATTTGCACAGTTCTTTGGATGTTTGAATTTTTCTTTCCGTTTCTTTTTGTTCTGTAATCTCGTTTATATACGCATAGACGTTAACAATTTGACCGTCAATTTCGATCGGAACCGTTGTTGCCGTAGCTTCTATTTTCTTTCTGTTTTTACATATGATTGCTGTTTTAAACTTGTGAACTTCGCCTTCAAAAGCTTTCTTGAAATAATAACGGAAGGTTTCGAATTCTTCGGAAGAAATGATATTCTCATAACTAAGATTGAGCAATTCATCTATGGAATAGCTGAGCAATTTCGAAGTTGCCTGGTTGGCATTAATGATTTTACCCTCTAGATTCATGGCATAAATGGCATCAGGATGATATTTGTAGGAGAGTTGATCAATGCCATGAGGAGAGAGGGAATTATCAAGATGATTCTTCTCCATTTTATCAGTCAAGAAAGGTCACTTCCCTTCGTTGTATTAACTTTTTACTTTCGTGATTTCAAGTATACTAAAATAGATAAAAAATTCTAATATATGAAAGGGGGAAAACGGTGGGAGATATAGCTAAAAAACGAATGAAGATTTTGATGCAGGGAGTTGGTTAATCCAGGGATAGGGCGTCCGATCATTGGATTTATGTCGCTTTTTTAAGATAGTTTTTAATAAACGGTAAGAAAACGGTAAGAAAGCCAGTAATAAACTGGCTTATACCAAGTAATTTATAGAAATGAATGATTGCAGGTATACTGCAGAGTGGTAAAGGAATGTTCATCGAAATGTAAAGAGGAAGAGCTTTGCTTCGTTTTTTCAAGTCTACTCTTTGTTTATTACCAAACTTCCGGTTTTCCTAATAGATACCCTTGGCCAATATCGATCCCTAACGCTTTAGCTATTGCAAGATCTTCCGATTTCTCAATTCCTTCTAAGATTAAATAAGCATCATCATTACAATAGCGCACTAATAGTTCTATTAAATTCTGTTTCTTTGTAGATACGGACAAATCAATTGAGAAATACTTATCTAGCTTAATAAAATCTGTTTCAAGTTCGACAAGACTTCTTAAAGAAGCAAATCCTTTTCCTACATCATCAAGGGCAATGCGAAATCCATTTTGACGTAAAAAAGAGAGCACGTTGCGCATAGATTTAACATCATTTACTTCCTGGGACTCGTTAATTTCTAAAACAATTTTCCCTTTTGGTATAGGATGATTAGAAAGCAATTCATCTAAAAAATGATGAAAATCCGGATGCAGTAATGTGGAAGGAAAGACATTTACAAATAAAGAAGTCTGCAAAGCCTTATTTCTAGATGTATAGAATACAATAGCCTTAAAAAAAGACAAGATATCAAGCTCATACAGCTTGTTGAGCCTTTCGGCATTTTGAAAAAGAAGTTCAGGGGTCGCAAAATATTGAGATCGTAAAAAAGCCTCATGTCCTAATAAGGCCCAGTCCGAAAGGAAATATAGTGGTTGATATGCATGATGAAATGCCTCATGTTTAATAACTTTTTCGGTTTGCTCGTCTAGAGGTGTTATTTTGTTCATAACGTGTTACTTCCACCCCTTTATTTTTTTTGTCCCAGGTTAAAAATCGCTGCCCTATTCTCTAATCTAACAAAATAGACATTTTGTTATATAAAATAGAAAATTTATCTAGTTCTTTTTTATTATAACTCCTTCTAATTTAAAAATCGACAAAGCCGTATATTTTCTTTTATTTCTTGTCTAAGGGGTTCTATAACGAAAATTTCTCCAAAGCTTTGTCTACCATATCATCGTTAATACCTATATATCTCAATGTAATTGATGGACTAGAATGCCCAAATATATACTGTAACATCGCTACATCCTTTGATTGCTGGTAGAAATGGTAGCCAAATGTTTTACGTAACGTATGCGTTCCAATAGACCCCTCAACACCACAAGCTTTTGCTGCATTATTAATGATTTGCCATGCGTGTGTACGGCTAATTGGCTTTCCACCTTTTTGGGAAGGGAATAAATACTCCGAATCAGCCATTCTTTTGGAATATCGCTCTATTTCATTCTTTAACGTTGGTGTTATTATAGTTTTTCTTATATTTTTGGTCTTTTTTTCTTGGATTTTTAAATGCTTTGTATATTTAACATCCATTACCCGTAACGGCAGAATATCACTAATCCGAAGTCCTGAATTGATTCCAAAAACAAATAAAAAATAATCTCTGTAAGAACGTCGTAATAAGTATTCTTTTATCTCCTGAATTTTTTCAACGTCACGTATTGGTTCAACAGCATTTGCACCTTTTCTAGTTGTCACAGGCCCCACTCCAATATGTTAATTAATACCTAACTAAAGATTCAATATGTTATATTTTATAATTTTATTTGATTTTAAACATATAAAAAAGCCTTTAAAATAAAGTACTTTTAGCCTTTCCTATTAAAACATAAAAATCTAACAAAATGTCTATTATGTTAGATTTTCCTTCATGTTCATACAATAAATAGTTATTTTTCAAATGGATGGAAGGATAGGGGTATGAAATGTAAAGGTAGAATACTTAGTATTGTTATCGTTCTAGCTAACTTAATAATCTGGAATGTATCTCATTGGATAAATGATAAGTATGTACATATAGATTTGTTTCACCTGGTGGTTACCTTTGTATATTTAGTTATTGGTTGGTATCTTGGAAAAAAATATGACGAAGCAAAATTTTATTCTGAAAAAGATCCTTTAACCAATGTCTATAATCGTAGGTTTATGAACAGGATATTTCCTAAATTACTAGCTGAGGTAAATCAAAATAATAAGTGGCTACATGTATTTGTGGTTGATATCGATAATTTTAAGGAGATAAATGATAGATACGGACACGAAACTGGAGATGAAGTTTTAAAGCATATTGCACAACTTTTAATGAAGATAACAAGAAAAGAGGATATTGTTGTTCGTATGGGTGGTGATGAATTTATTATTTTTGTTCCATCTATGCAGAGGCTCGAAACAATAAAATTAATAGAGCGATTTAGTAACCATATCCATAATCTCGCTGCTTCCTTTCCTGCTCATGTGTCTGTTTCAATTGGCAGTGCTGTTTACCCTGAAGCAGGGGAAACTCTTAATGAATTAATTCGATCTGCAGATAAAAGTATGTATGAGTACAAAATTCAACAGAAAATTAACTTATAACAGCATGGAATTTACTATACATGAAAATTGTAGAAAGAAAACGATAAGGTGAAGTAACGGCAGGTTTTATTCTGGTAAAAAATGAATCATAAAACAAATGAAAACCCGGAAATTCCGGGTTTTTGAACGTTATGACATAAGGTTATACGCTTTCAGTTTTCGATAAAGGGTAGTACGGCCAATATTTAATTGCTTAGAAGCGAGACTAATATTTCCGTCTGTTTGTTCTAATACTTGTTTAATAAGAGCAATTTCGTGTTCTCGCAAGCTCATCAACTTCTGTTCTCTTTTTTGCTCCTCCTTTATTGGTGCGGTTGAAGAAGGACAAAGAGAAAGAAGCAAAGATTTCGTAATACGATTATGATTTGCTAGAAAAGCAGCCTGTTGCAGAACATTTTCTAATTGACGGAAATTACCAGGCCATTCGTATTCTGTAATAAATGCTTTGGCATCTTCTGTTAGTTCTGTTTTTTCTTTTTTGAAAGGTAACCGGGATAGAATATGTTCTGCTAACAAAAGCAAATCTGTACGATTGCGTAGAGGCGGAAGTTTTAAAGTAAAGCCATTGAGACGAAAATATAAATCGGCACGAAAACGTCCCGCCTCTATTTCTTTTTGTAAGTCTTTATGAGTGGCAGCGATAATCCGTACATCGATAGGACGAGGAGTAATACCGCCAATACGTGTGATATAGCGTTCTTGTAACACCCGCAGTAAGGTGACCTGGGCAGTAAGGGGCATGTCCCCGATTTCATCCAAAAAAAGTGTGCCGCCATCTGCCGCTTCAAATTTACCTGCTTGCCCCTGGCTTTTTGCTCCAGTGAAGGCTCCTTTTTCATAACCAAATAACTCACTTTCTAATAGGCCTTCGGGAATCGCACTGCAGTTAATGGCGATGAAAGGTTTATCACTTCTTAAGCTGGCACCATGAATAGACTGAGCAAACAGCTCTTTTCCTGTGCCTGTTTCACCAGAAATAAGAAGGCTTATGTCTAAAGTGGCAACTTTTTTAGCAATGGATATCGTTTCGTTCATATCAGGGTCATTGCTAATAATATCTGTAAAATGATAACGATTGGTTAGTTCACCTTTTTGTTTTTGTGTCTCCCCTTGTAAAATTACACAGGACTGATCATGGTTATCACTAATAAGAATGTGGGTAGTAAATACCTGATTTTTAAACGAAAATTTTTGCTCTTGTGCTGCTGTTAAAGTAAAAGGATCAAGCCCTGATATAATGCTAGAAATCGGTTCGCCAATCGTGGATTGTTCTGAACAACCAATCGTACGAGCTGCTGCAAAATTGAGTCTTGTGATTTTGCCTTCCTTATTGATTGTAATAAGAGAGGAAGGATGATGATCATAAATAAAATCGAGATCTTTTGTTAACTTTTTTGTTTGATTTTGAGTATGAGCTAATAAAAGGGCCTGTTCAATACTATGGGCCGTTCTTTTAACTAAACTTAAAGCAAATGGATGGTAGTTTTGCTGATGACTGCTTAAATTTAAAATACCGAGAAGCTGTCCATCAGGATCAAGAATTGGGGTTGCTGCACAGGCAAGAAAATGGTTATCCTGAAAAAAATGTTGGTGTCCGTGAACAAGTATTGGTTTTTTTTCTACGATGGCTGTACCAATCGCATTGGTTCCTTTTGATTCCTCTAGCCAATTTGCTCCTTTTCGCAAGGAAGCGTTTTCCGCCTGCTGCAAAAAAGAAGGCTCTCCAAGGGTATCGAGTATATATCCTTCTGGTGTAGCTATTAATAGAAGGAATTCAGTTCCATGAATTGAATGGTACACATCTTCCAGAATAGGGGAGGAATAATAAAGGAGCTCCTCGTATTGCTCGTAGTATTCGGTTAGCTCGTATTCCCCAAGTATGTGTTCTTTATCTATTGTTGCAGGGTCAATTCCCTTTGATTGGCAGCGCTTCCATGATTCTTGAATATAATTAGGGATGGTTCCTGTAGACGTATCAAGATCAATAGCCATAGAATGACACCTCGCGTTTGTGTAATATTGTAGAAATTATGCTGAATATAAAAAATATTATAACAGAAATGACAACGGCAAACTTTACAATTGAAACTGTAGAATCTTCCTCTTATTGTTCCGAATTTGTGCATTTGTTCTATAACGGAACGTTATACTGTTCCATTATAGAACAATATATCGATTTATGACAATAAATCGAATTGTTTTGTAACGGATTCTAATGTTTTTGTTATTGGCATTTTTTTTGCATTAACTACTAAGCGCAAGCGATTACATTAATATTCGTTTCAAAGGAGAGATTTTTAATATGGAACAAACATTACGAATCAGTCCTCGTGTAGAGGAATTTTTAAAGGGAACCAAAAAGCTTTTGATCAATGGAGAGTGGGTGGAGTCAGCTTCCGGTCAAACATTTGAAACCCTTGATCCATCTAACGGAAAAGTATTGGCTGTGGTGAGTGAAGCAGGGCCGGAAGATGTCGATAAAGCTGTAAAAGCAGCCCGTCAAGCCTTTGAAAATGGTCCGTGGAAAAAAATGAGCGCTTCTGAACGCGGCCGTCTCATTTATAAATTAGCGGATTTAATGGAAGCGCATCAAGAAGAGTTAGCACAGCTAGAAACCTTAGATAATGGGAAGCCTATTCGTGAAACAAGCAATGCCGATGTGCCCCTTGCCATCGATCACATCCGTTATTATGCTGGATGGGCCACCAAAATTATGGGACAAACCATTCCGGTTGCAGGCAACTATTTTAACTATACTCGCCATGAACCGGTTGGTGTTGTCGGACAAATTATTCCATGGAATTTTCCTCTCCTCATGGCAACCTGGAAATTAGGAGCAGCCCTCGCTACGGGATGCACGATCGTTTTAAAACCGGCAGAGCAAACTCCGCTATCGGCTTTATATTTAGGTCAATTAGCGCTTGAAGCAGGATTTCCAGCCGGGGTTATCAATATTATACCTGGATTCGGGGAAACAGCCGGAGCACCGCTTGTAGACCACCCGGACGTGGATAAGATTGCCTTTACAGGTTCAACACCTGTAGGAAAAATGATTATGCGTCAGGCGGCAGGTACAGTGAAAAAAGTTTCCCTTGAGCTGGGTGGAAAATCGCCGAATATTATTTTGCCGGATGCCGATATGAGCAAAGCGATTCCCGGTGCTTTAATGGGTATTATGTTTAACCAGGGACAAGTTTGCGCTGCTGGCTCTCGTCTTTTTATTCAGAAGAAATCGTATGATAATGTAGTAGCGGATTTAGCTGCCCATGCACAAAAAATTAAGCAAGGGGCTGGGCTTGATCCATCTACCGAAATGGGACCGTTGGTTTCTGAGGAGCAATTAGAACGTGTAGGAAGCTATATTGAAAAAGGAAAAGCAGAAGGTGCAGAAGTAGTTGCCGGTGGAGTTTATGGTCAAGGAGATGGCTATTTTGTGACTCCTACGATCTTTGCTGATGTTAACGATGAGATGACAATTGCCAAAGAAGAAATCTTTGGTCCTGTTGTAGCCGCTATGCCATTTGAGGATTTAGATGAAGTGATTCGTCGCGCAAATAACTCCGAATTTGGATTAGCAGCAGGTTTATGGACACAGGATGTGAAGAAAGCCCACTATGTAGCCAATGAATTAAAGGCAGGTACGGTATGGGTAAACTGCTATAATGTATTTGATGCTGCTTCTCCTTTTGGTGGATACAAACAAAGCGGGATTGGACGAGAAATGGGAAGCTATGCATTGGAAAACTATACGGAAGTCAAGAGTGTATGGATTAACTTAAACTAATCTAAAATCGACTACATCATTCGAATAGAATTTATGAAGGGGCTGACCCAAAGTCTAAACGGACGGATGGGTCAGCCCCTTTAATCTTGTATGTTGTTCTTTATTTTTTCATTTTTTCCAGGAAAGAGTCCGCTGTATCAATTTGAGCGTAAAGGCCATTAAGCGCCGCCATGAATGTGTCATGAACGTCGGCGGCAGGGATGGTACGACCACGGATAGAAAGGGCTGGAGATGTACATGCATCCTCGATGACTGTACAGCGAAAACCGTAGTCGGCGGCAGCGCGAGTCGTAGCATCGATGCACATATGACTCATCATACCGCAGATAACGACATGCTCGATGCCTGCTTCCTGTAGGTGAGTGAGAAGTGGAGTTTCGCGGAAGCTGTTCGGGTAATTTTTTTGGATAACGATTTCGCCTTCAAGCGGGGCCACTGTTTCATGGATATCCGCTCCTTCCGTTCCTGGAATGAAGAATGATGCGCCGGGCTGTTGTGAAAGATGTTGAATGTGGAAAAACAGCAGGCTGTTGTTCCGGAAGAAATCAAGCAGCTTACGGGCGTTCTGTGCGGCTTTGTGTGGTTCATGCAGTTCCATGCGGCCGTTTGGGAAATAATCGTTCTGAATGTCGACAAGAAGTAAAGCGGTTTTTTCCATTATTTTCTCCTCCTAAGAGATTTTTGTGTTATAACTGAAGTATAACGGCGGGCAGTGCATAGGGGAATAAACCGGTGAAACGCTTTGCCGCCATTTTATTTCACAGTGAAAGGATTGGCGTATGTTTGACGAGGCGGATTTACGTATTGTAAAGCTGTTGCAGGAGAATTCACGTATGAGCTGGAAAGAGATCGGTGAACACGTACATTTGACCGGACAGGCGGTTGGCAATCGTATTCGTCGCCTGGAAGAGGCGGGCGTCATCGAACAATACACGGTTGCACTGAACGAAGCCAAGCTCGGACGGACAGTGACCGCATTCATTACCGTTCTTATGAAATCGGCGAACCACACGGCATTTCAAGCTTTTATAGAGAAGGAAGAGATAATCGCCGAAGCGCATCGCATCAGTGGGGATGGATGTTATTTTTTGAAAGCGCATACGACATCGCTCGAAGAGCTTGATGCGCTTTTGAACAGGATTCTGAAGCATGGAAACTACCGGGTCAGCTTATCTATCGGAAAGTTGAAACCTTCTTTTCCATGAACAAAAGGGCAGCGGTTTTGGTCCGCTGCCCTTTTGTTTTTATTTCATCCATATACCGTCGCCGTAGTAAACCTAAGAATTTTGCGCTCTTTTTCAACGATAATAAATTCTTAACATATTTAATGGTTGACTAAATAGATTAAATATATAGTATAATTAAACTTGAAACAAAAATTCGTACAATCTTAAACATGACTGTTTATGTCTGTCCTCTTTCCCGCCAGAAATGAGTTCACAGGCAAGGAGCCAGTCGCATTCCGGTTACTGAATCTTCTGTATTACGGAGATTCTCTGCCCAGGAATACGGACTGGCTTTTTTATATATGCGTCACACAGAAAAGGAGGGAGTGCATGCTTACTTCACCGTCGAATCAAGAAAGTGTAGCCGATTGTCCGGAAGTTTATGTTCCGGGCGCGCTGGAAGGAATTAAAGTTATTGATTTGACCCGTGTACTGGCAGGACCTTACTGCACAATGATTCTCGGTGATCTGGGGGCTGATGTTATCAAAATCGAAGCGCCAGGCGGAAGCGATGAGACGAGGGGATGGGGACCACCTGAAATCGGTGGGGAAAGCGCTTACTATCTGTGTGCTAACCGCAACAAGCGGGCCATGACGCTCAATTTGAAGAATCCAAAAGCGCGGGATATTCTGAGGGAGATGATTAAGGATGCGGATGTGGTCATTAACAACTTCAAGACGGGCACGATGGAGAGGTGGGGACTTGGCTACGATACTGTCTCCGAATTAAATCCACGCCTGATTTACGCTTCGATTAGCGGCTTTGGACAAACCGGACCCTATAAGGATATTCCGGGCTATGATTACATCGTGCAGGCAATGGGCGGCATGATGAGCATTACCGGAAGCGAAGAGACGGGACCGATGAAGGTGGGGGTGGCGATTGCGGACGTGGCTACCGGGCTGTACGCGGCTATTGGTATTCTGGCGGCGCTGCGTGAGCGGGACCGTTCAGGTACAGGGCAGATGATCGACCTGGCGCTGTTCGATTCACAGATTTCTCTTCTGGTCAATGTGGCGAGCAACTATCTCGTCTCCGGTAAGGTGCCGAAGCGGTATGGCAACCAGCATCCCAACATCGTACCGTACCAGACATTTGCGGCTGCCGATATGAAGATGGTGGTTGCGGTCGGAAATGATCAGCAATTCCGCAAGCTATGCGCTTTGCTTGGACGAGAGGAATGGAGCCAAGATCCACGGTTTTCGACCAATTCGATGAGGCTTGCGAACCGGGATGAAATCTGTGGACTTCTCCAGGAAGAGTTCAAGCGGCGTCCGGCGGCGGAATGGTTGTCTGAATTGACGAAGGCAGGCATTCCGAACGCGCCTATCTATGACATGAAACAACTGTTCCAGGACCCGCAGGTAGAAGCGCGCGGAATGAAGGTAGACGTCCCGCACCCGACGGCGGGCAGTGTGCCGATGGTGGGAAGTCCGCTCAAGTTATCGCGGACACCGGTTTCCGTCCGCCATCATCCGCCGCTGGCGGGTGAGCATACGAAAGAAATTCTGCTCGAGTACGGATTCGAGGAGGAACAAATCAATCAATGGTTGCAGGATCACATTATTTAATCAAAGGAGCGAATAAGATATGATGCATTTCGGTTTAACGGAAGAGCAAGAAGCAGTGCGAAAAATGGTGCGCAGTTTCGTGGATAAAGAAATTATGCCGCATATTCAAGAATGGGATGCGAGAGGTCATTTTGAACGAAGCATTATGACTCGGCTTGCCGACCTGGATTTGATGGGGGTATGCATTCCGGAAGAGTACGGCGGCAGCGGCATGGACTACAATACGCTGGCGATTGTGTGCGAAGAGCTGGAGCGCGGCGATACGGCATTCCGTACAGCCGTTTCCGTGCATACCGGATTGAACAGTATGACGCTTCTCCAATGGGGAAATGAAGACCAGAAGCAGCGTTATCTCAAACCGCAGGCAAAAGGCGAAAAAATCGGTGCCTTCGGCCTGACGGAGCCGAACGCCGGGTCCGATGTGGCAGCCATGCAGACAACGGCGGTGCGTGATGGTGACTACTATGTGCTGAACGGACAGAAAACATGGATTTCGCTGTGTGATGTGGCTGATCATTTCCTTGTATTCGCTTATACGGATAAATCCAAGAAGCACAAAGGAATTAGCTGCTTCATTGTGGAGCGCACATTCGAAGGCTTCTCGTCTAAGGCAATCAAAGGAAAGCTCGGAATTCGCGCCGGCAATACGGGTGAAATCTTCTTTGACAACGTGCGTGTACCGGCGGCCAATCTGGTGGGAGAAGAAGGAGAAGGTTTCAAAATTGCGATGTCGGCGCTTGATAATGGACGGTTTACCGTGGCGGCGGGCGCATGCGGCCTCATTCAAGCATGTCTGGAAGAAAGCTTAAAGTACTGCCATGAGCGCAGCACATTCGGCAAAGAGATTGGTAAGCATCAACTGGTGCAGCAGATGATCGCCAAGATGGTCGACGGATTGGAAACTTCGCGTTTGCTTGTATATCGCGCGGGCTGGTTGAAGAACGAAGGAAAACGCAACACGCGAGAAACATCGCTTGCTAAATGGCATGCGTGCGACGCAGCTTTCAATGCGGCGTGCGACGCGGTGCAAATCCATGGAGCGTATGGTTACTCCAATGAGTATCCGGTGGAACGCTTCATGCGCAATGCCAAAGCGCCGGTTATCTATGAAGGTACACGTGAAATTCATACGATCATGCAGGCGGAGTACGCGCTTGGCTACCGTCAGGATAAGCAGCTGCGCCGTATGTTGCCGGCCTGGCCGTTTACCGAGGAAACGGTGGAAGTATAACAAAACAACCATAGCCGATTAGCCACAAGCCCTGCCATGAAAATGAAGGGGAAGGGGCGGCTGCCTTTTTGTGATACGATTGAAAAAACGCGCCTCGCATACTCTCCGGCTGGAAGAGCGGCGGCGCGTTTTTTAATGTATAGGAAAGTATATTTCGCTTTATAGTGATAAAGTGAAATGTACTTTCCCTCCATTCGTAAGCGGGAAACAACTTCATCGAACTTCGGAGACAAATATTTCTCTTTGCTACTTGATCAGCTTATATTAAAATAATCATAGTATTTCGATTATATTTGTTTCACATCCCTGTTTTACCTGTTCAGGTTCTTTATCTCTGTTTTTTGAAAGGATGAGAAAAAATGACAGAAAAATTACCTCCGCAGATTAAAGATCAAATCGTATTACCTGTTATCGCTGCCCCAATGTTTCTCGTTTCCAGTCCAGAGATGGTTATCGAAGGTTGTAAAGCCGGGATTATTGGCTCGTTTCCGCTACTGAATGCCCGTACAGTTGACATTTTGGATGACTGGATGAAACGCATTACAGAAGAACTTGCAAAGGTGCGGATGGATGAGCCTAAGCGACGCGTTGCTCCGTGGGCAGTGAATCTCATCGTACACCGGACAAATCAACGATATGAAGAGGATATAGAGCTTATAAAGAAATACCAACCGCCGATTGTCATTACATCACTCGGTGACCCAAGCCCGGTTGTTAGCATCGTGCATGAGTATGGCGGACTTGTTTTTTCGGATGTCATTAACCTTGTTCATGCCAGAAAGGCCGCTCAGAAAGGTGTCGATGGATTAATTCTCGTTTGCAGCGGGGCAGGTGGCCATGCCGGAACAATTAATCCAATTGCCTTCATTGGAGCGGTAAGGGAATTCTGGGACGGAATTACAATTCTTGCCGGCTGTATATCGGGCGGGCAAGATATTCTCGCAGCAAAGGCTTTAGGTGCCGATCTCGTCTATATGGGAACGCGCTTTATTGCCACTTCTGAAAGCTTTGCAAGCGATGAATACCAAAACATGTTGGTGGAATCGAATCTCGAAGACATTATTTATACGGATGCGTTTAGCGGTGTGAATGCGAATTACCTTATCCCAAGCATTCAGAGAGCAGGTCTTGACATAGATCAACTCCAGAAAAAAGAGTCTATGGATTTCTCTTTCTCTCAAGGGAATCAATCTGGAGCCAAGGCGTGGAAAGACATTTGGTCTGCGGGACAGGGGGTAGGCACGATTAAACGAATTGTACCCATCGCTGAAGTGGTTGAGGAGCTTCAGAATGAGTATGAGCAAGCGCTGACTTCGTTATTGGCGAAGCATTCGAAATAAATCTCAAAATACGAAAAGTATCTTTAGCTGGAATTTTTGTCATGATGATAAATCTTAATAAAAATTTATCTTCCACTACCGAGAATCATTTTTATATCCGTTATTCCAAAAAATATTGTATAATATATCCAATTAAAGTGTAATCTGAGCGACCGTTCACTCAGATTATGCAAGGGAGGCACTGATGATGAGCTATACTACACTTACTTTCGATGTAAGGGATAATGTCGCAACCATTACGCTTAACCGACAAGAAGCAGCCAATGCTATGAATCTTGATCTGGCTAAAGATCTGATGCATGTCGCTTTAAAATGTGATGAATCACCTGAGGTGCGAGCTGTAATCATAACCGGTACCGGCAGTGCTTTTAGTGTTGGTGGCGACTTGAAGAGTTTTTCCGAGCAAGGAAGTCATTTACCTGGCCACTTAAAGGAAGTGACTACATATCTACATGCGGCAATTTCCCGTCTTACTCGTATGGATGCTCCGGTAATCGCCGCGGTGAACGGCGTGGCTGCAGGGGCTGGAATGAGTTTAGCTATCGCCGCCGACCTTGTTATTGCTGCCGAGTCAGCCCGCTTTACCATGGCCTACACTAGAGTTGGTTTGACCCCTGATGGGTCTGCAAGCTATTTCTTACCACGTATTGTTGGGTTAAAACGCGCCCTTGAACTCACTTTAACGAACCGGGTACTTTCAGCACAGGAGGCCTATGAATTAGGGATCGTGACACAAGTTGTGCCTGATACCGAGGTGCTTACTCAGGCTAATGTAACAGCAGCACAACTTGCAAACGGGGCGAAGACTGCACTCGGTGCAGCCAAACGCTTGCTTCACAGCGGATGGAACCAAACACTGGAAACTCAAATGGAAAATGAAGCACAAACCTTAGCAAAAATGGCACAGACAACAGAAGGCATCGAGGGAATTACGGCTTTTTTAGAGAAAAGAACACCCAACTTTAAAAGATAACATGTAATGTAATACTCCTGGGTAATCCCAATCCCTCTTTAGACTTTCCTATACCATAACAAAGCCGATTTTTTCTCAATGTAGGAAAAATCGGTTTTTAATTAATTACGTACTTACACGTTAGAAGAAATTAATCAAGCTATTGAAGATTCTAGAAAGGGGACGACAATTAAACCGGTTATTAAGCTTACTTAAAGTATATATATTTACTTCGAACCACGATAGGATATGAAAACGATAGATGACGCCTATGATGAGCGCACATTTAAAAGCCGTTCCAGAACTCTGGAACGGCTGCAGATTATTAACAAACTAATTAAATGTTATCAAAGTCCCTTTTCTTGAATTTCCATTAATACCCCGTCCCACAAATTTTTTCGCATCTGTAGTGAAATCTGAGCGATTTGTATGGCTTCCTCTTTCTTTTTTGGATCATCTCCGCATAAATCGGATAAAAGTTTTTCAGCAAGAGGGCCGTGTTTATCTTCATCTAATTCAATATGCCGTCTTAAATAATAATTCAATCGTTCATTAGAAGAGCCTTCTTTTTTCAAGGAATCCACCAAAAGCTTAAACATGTCAGGGATTAAGCCTTCTCTCCCGTAGAAAAAAGCAGAAGCCACTTCATGAACTTGTCCTTTTAAGGATAAGTTTAAATTAAAGGTAACAAACTTTGCCACAGTAGAAGGGATTATATCCTGCTCTAATGCTTTTTTATAATCGACACCATTTTTTATCGCATTTAGAAAAGCATTGATAGGAGCTGCGTCGGCCCCAGACTCCTCCATAGCTTCAAGATAAAGTTGAAAATGACTCGCATATCCCCCTCTTCCATCTTCATCAGATTCTTCTGCAAGAACAATCTCGTTAATAAACCGAGTATAGGAAGGTATTGCATAGGGAAGCCAGGGGACCTCAATCGAAGTTACAGATTTTTGAAGTCTTTTTAATAAACTCATGAAATCCCAGACCGCAAACACATGATGTTTCATTAACACCCTAACTCGATCAGGTGTATTCATTTCTTTATACATAGGATGGGAAAGAAGCCCATCACGAATAATTTCTAATTTATGTATCCCTGTCATGAAATAATCTCCTGTATTCTTATTCTTTAATAACTACATTATCCTAAATGTACCTTTACATACTACTTATAAAATATCCAATATTCCCCTTGTATTAATCCTATATTTCAAATGGTTTTTTATTGTTATATTCTGGATGAAGGTAAAGGAGAAATATACATTCTTAATGTTAATCATTATAAAATACTAATGGCTCAAGAAACAAACTTTACGGAAACATCTTTTTAAAAATAGTTTTAACCTGAATGATTCATAGTCTAAAAACAAATGAAGCGCTGAGCGGATGGCAAGAAGAAACAGATGTATGTTGCCCTGTTTTTACGCAATTTAGGTAAGGGATTATGAGAGAAATACAGATGGCAGTTAATCTGAAATTGAGGAAATGAAACGGCTGTTCATAGATACTGCACAGACAGACGCTTGATAACAAAAAGTCCCGCCTTATCCGGTGGCAGGCGGGACAGCAGATTACCGTCGATAAGACGGTTCCATGCTTTATGGCGTATTTTCTGTTTGAGCTGCTTCGCCATGCGGACGCTTATGCAATCCTTTGGCGAAGTAGAAAATAACAAGAATCAGATACCAGGCCGGGCCGACGATGAGGGCGATACGGGTCTCCGGAAAGTACGCCATCACTCCCACTACACCTATCAGAAACGCAAGCGTTATATAGGAACTGAACGGAAACATTGGCATCTTATACTTCAAATTGTGCACCTGTTCCGCTTTCAGGCTTTTCCGGTAGCGAATTTGTGCCAGCAGGATGACGGCCCAGGTCCAGATGGCGCCGAACGTACCGATGCTGGTCACCCATTGGAACACTTTGGCCGGTACGATATAGTTTAGCAAAACTCCGATGAGCAGCGCGCCGGCGGATGCGAGAATCGCTGCATTCGGCACACCTGACTTGCTGATTTTTTTGAAAGATTGCGGTGCTTCTTTTTGCTGCGCCAGATTAAACAGCATGCGACCGGTGCTGAAGATACCGCTGTTGCAAGAAGACAGCGCAGCGGTCAGTACAACAAAGTTGATAATACCTGCGGCATACGGAATGCCCAGCCTGTCAAACGTCATTACGAACGGGCTGCCTTTGCCTTCCAGTCCATTCCATGGATAGATAGAAAGAATCACGAACAGCGCGCCCACATAGAAGATGAGAATACGCCATAATACCGTATCGATTGCTTTGGCCAATGATTTCTCCGGATTTTTGACTTCACCGGCGGTAACCCCGATCATTTCGATGCCGAGGAATGCAAATAGAACCATCTGCATCGACATCAGGATACCGGTAAAGCCGTTCGGCATGAACCCTCCATGCGACCATAGGTTACTGATGCCTACAGGGACACCGCCGTTGCTGAAACCAAAAATAATCATACCAAGTCCGACGACAATCATCAAAATAATGGTAACGATTTTGATAAGAGCAAACCAGAATTCCAGCTCTCCGTAAACTTTAACGGCAATGAGGTTAACGGCACCCATGATGATAAGCGCGGCCAGTGCCCAGAGCCATTGCGGGCTGTCCGGGAACCAGAACTGCATATAGACGCCGACTGCCGTAATTTCGGCCATGCAGGTGATAATCCAAAGAAACCAGTAGTTCCAGCCTGTCAGGTAGCCGGCCATCGGCCCTAAGTAATCGCGTGCATAGCGACTAAAAGAGCCTGCGACCGGGTTTTGAATCGCCATTTCTCCGAGCGCACGCATGATAATGAACATAGCGGCGCCAGCCAATGCATAGGCAAGCAGAATGGCTGGACCTGCCATTTTGATTGCAGAAGTAGAGCCCAGAAACAGGCCCACCCCAATTGCCGCACCCAGCGACATGAGCGTGATATGACGTTCTTCGAGACCACGATGAAGCTCTGTTGCGTGCTGTTTTTTCATAAGACCTCCCCAGATTATTTATCTATATATTATTTTCAAAAAAGGAAACGCTTACATCGAAAAATTATAAATTATATTTTCTTAATTTAACAGCTTTTTAAACGAAGTTCATCTATTCTGATTATTTTGTAAATAAATGAATTGGAAAAATAAAAAAGCTCCCGGAATCAGGAGCCTGAGTCATGCTATAGTTTTGGAATGCGAACTGGACTAACCATCAGAATCGCCAGAACAAGCATAAGCAGAGGGCTGGAAAAAGAGAATAGCGCTAACACGGCCAGGATAAGTCCAGCCATCGTAATCGGTACGCCTATATAATAGCCCACTGTCGGTTGAATATTGAAACGGCCCAGACGCCAGGCGCCGGCGATCGGAAATGCGATAAACGCAATTGTCAACAGCGGGGAAGGTGTATGCATTGTGTGAATCAAGATGGCAGGTGCGACACCGAAGCTGACAATATCGGCCAGGGAATCCAGTTCGACGCCCATCGGGCTATCGACCCGCAGTATGCGCGCAAGTTTACCATCAAACGCATCGCAGAGCGCAGCGAGCAAAATGAGCAGGGCGGCCATTTTATAATATTCATTCATGGAAAACGTAAGCGAAAAAATTCCACATACGAGATTTCCAAGTGTAAAGCTATTGGGAATAGATCTTCGAATCGAACTCATTCTTCACCTCAGAAGCATTCTTTATTTGCATTGTATCATAGGAAATGGCAAATAAAAATAACCCATCAGCAAAACGCTGATGGGCTTTCGGTTTTATTGCGACACTCTGACTGTGACAACGTTTCATCCATAACATAGAGGGAAGGGGGACTGGCGAGAAGCTGGGGGTCCTTGTTAACCGATAAGAAGTCTGAGGAGCAAGTCTCACAAATGTTCATATCTACACGATGTGAGTCTCCCCGCTTGACCTGCAGGCAGGATAGGCAAACATACATCCTCATACTTTGTCCTCCTCCTATAAAGTAATACTTTCTTATTATAGCATACTTATTTGAAAATTTGTACTACATTTATGTTGTTTCTTGGTTTTAACACTAAAGCATGAGGTGTAGAAGTGACAGAATAGTCTTTCTCCTAATATAATAAGCGGGATTATTATATTTTGATACAGAAAACCACCATGCTTTTCAGCCGCAACCCCAACATGAAAATGAGGGGAAAGGTGAACGCCTTTTTCTTCCCCGGATCTTATTTCCTCTTTCTCTCCTTCTTTCCTCACGATTTTCACAGAAAAGAAGAAGCAGCCAAGAAACAATGAGATTGCGATAGACGAACGGAGCAGGAAAGCCCGCTCCGTTGTTTTTGGTTATCTGCACCTTTTTTGGACGTAAAAAATCGGGCCAAAGCGTATCTCTGACCCATCGAAGTGAATCTCTATTTCCATTCGATACATTGAATAATCTTGTTCTTGAATAAAACAAGCAAAAAGTCGATGTAGTAATCTTGACGGACAATGACTTGATATTCATGGTTGGGATGCGAATAGAAAATTACATCGGTGTATATTTTGTCGCTGTCGAAAAACATGCGTACCTTACGCAGAGCAGGTACGATAGTATCCACGTCTTTGACTTTGAAAATAAATTCTTTGTCGTTGTTGTTGGCTTTTTCCTCGATGATCAAAAGGTCGGTTTTATAGCGGTAGGTAACCATATAAGTGTCCTCCTTTTTTATATGAGATAGCGTAAATAAATATACACCGTAGAAATCAGTGCGGAGAATGCGGATGCAATGGTGCTCATCCAGAGAATGAGCAGGGAAGAGGCCATGAGTGCCTATTGTTGTATTTTAAAACTTCTTATGCTATAAGTATTCTTCATTACAATTCTTATACGTGAAAAGATAAAAAAGGTTTTAAAAATAGTATAAAAATTGTGATGGTACGAAAAGAAATAAGGCGATTGCGAATTTGCTTTTTAGAGAAGAAAGGAGCTGCTGGAAGTGGGAGTGATGTTCTCAAGTCCTGGCATAACCAAAAGTAACGTTTTGGATATAGAATGTGCCCGGACAATGATTCCGGACTTCTTAAATTCATTAAACAAGGTATTTATGACTACTTAAATAGGTACTCTTATTTATTGGAAGAGTGTAAAATGGATACATATTCATGCATGGAGGAGAGGAAGAAATGAGCATAAGCAAGAAATTGTTTTCTGGTTTTTTTGCTGTTCTTTTGCTTTTAGCGATGATAGCGGCAATTGGCAGTTACCAAATTTCGTCCGTAAACAATACATACTCTGACTTAATTGATGACCGAGTCAAAAAACTTAATATTACTAAAGAGTTGAAGTATTTGTCAGCACAAGAAGCTAAAGCGGTTCGGGGATATTTAGTTTCGGGTGATGATTCGGATTTCAAAAGTTATGAGGAAAGCAAAAGTAAATTTTTGGAATTATTAAACCAAATGCAGCAGATTACAAAGTCGAAAGAAGCTCAAACTCTTTTGCAACAGTTAAATCAACTTCATATTGAGTACGAAGAAGTAGCTAAGCAAATGGCTGCGTACAAAAAACAAGGTAATGTAGAAGGCTACATTGCGCTTATGAAGGAAAAGGGAACGCCTATAGGAGTAAAATTCGCTGAAAAAGCGCAACAGCTAGAAAAATACCAGCAGGATTCATTGCATAAAGGGAGCCAGGAAACGTCTGCTAAAGTCTCAAATGTTAAAAGCGTTGTATTAATGATTTCGATTGTTACGTTAGTAATCGGAATGCTTATTGCTTTTTATATCAGCCGCATTATATCTAAACCCGTTATAGCAGTAGCAGAAGCAGCGAAACAAATTGCAGAAGGCGATCTTTCCATCTCTGATATTCATATAAAAAACAGAGACGAAATTGGGGAAATGGCACGTTCGTTTAATCACATGAAGCAAAATTTGCGGGAGTTAATTCGTAAAGTGAGTATAAGTTCCGAACAGGTAGCTGCTTCTTCCGAGGAATTGTATGCAGGTTCTGAACAGTCTGCTGAGGCAGCCAATCAAGTAGCTACGTCTATTCAAGAAATTTCTGGCGCCACAGATGCCCAGATGAAAAGTATGGAAGAGAATAGAAAGGCGATGGAAGAAAGTGCAGCTGGATTGCAACGTATTGCTGAATCAGCTTCCACAGTTTTAGAATCATCCACAGAGGTGCTGCATGAGGCCGAACAAGGAAATGAGGTTATAGTTAAAACGATACGACAAATGGAAAGCATAAATCTTTCCGTGCAGGAAGCTGCCGCTGTAATTAAAGATTTAGGAGAAAACTCAAAGCAGATTGGAAAAATTATTGAGGTTATTAGTGACATTGCAAATCAAACAAATCTCCTGGCGCTTAATGCTGCAATTGAAGCTGCACGGGCAGGTGAAAACGGAAAAGGATTTGCTGTTGTTGCAGATGAAGTAAGAAAGCTTGCAGAACAATCCAAACAATCTTCCGAACAAATTGCAGTCTTAATTCAGAACATACAAGAAAACACGAGACATGCTGTAAGTGTAATGGAAAAAGGAACAGAAGAAGTCAAGTCTGGATCTGCAATCGTACATCAGGCAGGAGAGGCTTTCCATCACATTTTGGATTCCATTCAGCAGGTTACTAATCAGGTACAAGAAGTATCAGCAGCAACAGAAGAAATATCCGCAAGTACAGAACAGTTGACAGCCTCTATAGACCAGATTACACGTATTTCGACAGATATATCAATGAACACACAGGCAGTCGCTGCAGCCTCTGAAGAACAGCTGGCATCGATGGAGGAAATTACAGCTTCTGCAGATTCTCTAAGTAAGCTTGCCCAGGAATTACAAAATGAAGTGACCAAGTTTAAGGTTTAATCCCCTACAGTAAATATAGCTACACTAAAAAAGCAGTTCTAAGTCTTCTAAAGGAACTGCTTTTTTGCATAAGGAATATTATCGGATGCGCATTAATGTACAAAAACATTTTCCTTTATATTCCTTATGTTATAACATGGAATAAAAAGGAAGGTGAAAGAGATGCACAGAGAAAAGAAAGTGTACATATCTAAAGTCGATGGGAACGGCAGAATCATACTTCCGGACGATCTGGTGAGAAGCATACACATACATAGCGGCCTGCTAAATGTTCGAGTGGAAGAAAGAAAGCTCCTGGTGAAAGAACCGGAGCCAGATTATCATTTCAATTGGAAACCAGATAGGAAGTAACCCGGCGTATGCCGGGCCATTTTATTTCTAAGCTCTTTTCGTAAGTATTATTGTTTTATTTAGCTATTGATTCCCATTAGCTAAATAAGAAAACTGACCTTTTTATTGAGATTATAAATTTATTATAGAACGTGACACTTTAAATAAAGAAAAACTGCCCTGTAATTAGTAGGACAGTTTTTTGGTTAAGATGAAATTTTTAAGGTGTTCAATTTTATTTTTTTAAACGATAGGGTACCGTAGCAATTTTTACATCTTGTCGTGCAAATAAATAGGCACGTAACAATAGGCTTGTTTGGTTGTGCAGCAAATTATGCCACCAACGCTTTGTAATAAACTGTGGGATCATAACTGTCACGTGGTCCGTCTCTGCCTTTTTCCACTCCACCGTGTCAATAAACTTAAATAAAGGTCTTACAATACTACGGTAATGAGAACGCAGAACAATCAGGCGTACACCTGGATTCCACTCTTCCCATTTTTTCTCCATTTTTTTAATGGACTCTTCATCAAAACCAACATAAACGGCTATGATATCATCTGACAGTGATTGAGCATAGCTAATGGTATTTCGAACAACCTGTGTAATACCAGCAACAGGAATAACAATAACACTCCCTTTTGGTCGAGGCTTGTCTGTTGCGATGTCAAGACGCAGTTCGTCAGCCAAATCCCGATAATGCTGGTTAATTTTCAGGAATATAAAAATAACAGCGGGTAAGAACAAGAAAATCGTCCATACATGTGAGAATTTTGTAATCAAGAAAATAAGGCAAATGGTAAGGGTCGTCAGCATTCCGAGAGTATTAATAAGAAAAGGGGGAAACCATCCTGGTGGTTTTTTCGTAATCCACCGCTTCATCATTCCTGCTTGTGACAACGTAAAAGGGATAAATACACCAAGAGCATATAATGGGATTAGATTTTCAGTTTCCCCTCCAAAAGCAATAACCAAGAGTGCTGAAAGAATACCCAAGAAAATGATGCCATTTGAAAACCCAAGCCGGTCTCCTCGAACCATAAACATATTGGGTAAGAAACGATCTTTCGCTAACATAAACGCAAGCAAAGGGAAGGCAGCAAAAGCAGTATTGGCAGCCAAAAACAAAATGAGTGCTGTTACAGCCTGAATAAAGTAATACATAATTCCCCGTCCAAATACGGCTGATGCAATTTGAGATACGACCGTTTCTTCTGCGGCAGGAGCGATGCCATATGCATACGCTAGAAGGCTAATGCCCATGAACATGACGCCAAGGATAATTCCCATCATAATAAGCGTCATTGCAGCATTTCTGGGAGCTGGTTCTTTAAAATTAGGAATCGCATTGGATACCGCTTCTACCCCTGTCAATGCTGAACAACCTGAACTAAATGCTCTTAATAATAGGAATAACGTAATGCCTGGAACGGCAGCTCCATAAGTGGGAGTCTGAGCATGGACATTGCCTGTCACCCATTGATACGCACCGCCGATAATCAGGAGAAGAATAGCGACAACAAACAGATAAACGGGATACATTAAAATCGTTGCAGATTCTGTAATTCCACGTAAATTTAAAATCGTTAACGTTAAAATCATCAAGAGCGCAATCATGACACGATGCTCATGCAGAACCGGAAAAGCTGATGTAATAGCATCAGTAGAAGCTGAGGTGCTTACCGCCACGGTTAAGATATAATCCACCAGCAAAGAACCCCCAGCAACCAGCCCTGTGTAGGTTCCTAAATTGTCTTTTGCCACAATATACGCCCCACCGCCTGTTGTATACGTATAGATCGTTTGGCGATAAGACAAAATGAGGATCGTTAAAAGAGCAAGAACACCAAATGAAATAGGGATGGAATACCATAATGCTACTGTACCCATGGCGATTAATACGAGAAGAATTTGTTCTGTTCCGTATGCCACAGAAGATAAAGCATCCGAAGAAAGTACAGCGAGTGCTTTTAATTTATTTAATTTTTCTTCTCCGAGCTCATCTGATTTCATCGGTCTCCCGATTAAAAATCGTTTTAATCTCGTTACCATAATTCCCTCCAGGACATTTTAGGTAGTTTTCCCTGATTTACGAAAAAATTCAAAAAACACATAGTTTACAATGTGTTTATCGCGGTTTCAATGTTTGTGAACCCTCCTTCCCTTTACTTCGTTTTCTGTTTTTACTTTAGATACATCAAAAAAAGGCAACAAAAAAAGCCTAACGAGAAGGAACTCTCTCGCGGCTTTTGGGCATAGTCAAATAAACTATGTCATACACACGATATGGGTTGCCTCTCTTGATACGCTTACGAGGTTAGCTGACGGATTCGGATGTAAGAGTCACCCTACTCGATCATTCGAGATTCACCCCATGCGGCTTCTTTGATAAACCACGATTGGTTCCCCCGTTCCCTTATGAAAGGGACTCAGCGATTTCGGAATTTGTTGGGTTGTTAATTTGATGAAATTAATATTACTCCTCAAGAAATGCAGTTGTAAAGAACCATTACAATCAAAAAATAATCTTAACATATAAAAATGTATAGTATGTCTTACTTTTCTTCATTTATCTCTTGTTAACTAGTTTCTTTCTTACTTTTCTCGTTTTTAATCTGCCTTTTATGTATTTTCCCAAAAACATTATTTCGAAACACTTCATAAATTGGTCACTAGTCTTATGAGAACAGAGTAAAGAAATGAGAGTAAGTTAAAAAAAGCGACCCGGCTGAGTGCCGGGTTTTTGCTTGGGAGTGAAAAACACTCTAAGTAAGATAGAAAATAGGTTATAATAATAAAAATGAATCTTAGAAAAGGAGAGGTTACTTTTGGTTATGTTTTCTAGTCCCGGAATGATTATGTTATTCATTACCGGTGTCATTATTCTGATCGTCTTCTTCGGCGGAATTATTACGGCCATCGTGCAAACGGCGCGCGGTAACCTGAAAGTTGATTATGATGCTATCGCCGCCAAAAATGCGTTAGAGGACGAAGAACGGCGCAGGATGAAAAAGCTGAGCAAGCAGAAGTAAGCCGATAGGAGAGACTTTTGTGTTCGATCCGACTATCTTCGAAAACATTAAAGTAGCGCTGGAAAGCGCGGTATATGATTTGGATTTTGCCGGAGACATCCTGGTTACATCGCGCAGCGATCGCGTAGAGTTAGCGGCAATGTCCCGTGAATACGCAATCGGGTTTCGGGACCGCAGACAGGAGGAAGGAGCAGCGATTACCACCCGGCTTGTGCTTTCAGCCGGTACGGCCGATCTGGCGGGTGAAATTCTTGAAATTCCGGAGACGGTGGAGAGAAAATTCGGCTGTACGCTTCGCGTCGTGTTCGCTATGAACATGGATGACATGGCCCGCTGCGTAGAAATAAAAGAAATCCTTGATACAATCTGGTCCTACCGTCCACGCATTACCCAGGAGTTATCCTTTGTTTATCAAGCTTTTTCCGAAGGAAGCCCTATCGTGTACCGTAATACGGTGACGCTTGATTTTGGCCGGAAAATCAACGAAGATAATATCGACGACCTGTTCAATATTGTAGAGCATACCGTTCTTTCGCTGCGCCGATTGGCGAACGACGAATTGAGCAGATAACGAAAGCCCTTCATGCGCAGAATGCGGTGAAGGACTTTTTTTGATGGGGAGTGTTACTATGCTTGCTGCTGCAGCAGTGCTGTCTTTGGTTTAGCTGCGAGTGAATAACCATAGAAAATCAGTGTAATGCCGATGCTGTTGGCAATCGGCAGGATGTCTGTCAAGCCGAATCGGGTCAATGTGCCACCCATGGCGATGATCAGCGAGCCGACGCCGATCCAGAGACCGGCCTTGGAATGACGGCGGAAAAATGTATAAAAAGAACCGATGATAAGTGCAAAACTACCCGGAATGGTCAGCAGTGGCGAATACAGACGCACTTCGCGCGGCAGCGCGGTTCCGCCAATCTCTTCGCCGTGCAGTGCCAACTGCTCAAGGTGAAGAGAAGAATTAAACACTTTGACAAACATACTGATAGTAAGCACGCCCATCAGCAGAAGAAAAGTATGCGCCAACTTTGGCTTTACCGTAAAATACAGCTGGCCTGCGCCGAGAAATGCCACAAGAGATGCTGCCGCTACATACCAGATACGGTACATTGTAGATTCCCAGCCGATAAGGTATGACAGTGTACTGCCCAACGCGCTAAAGAAATAAAAGAAGAAGCCGATAAACCATGCCAGATGGCTGGGTTTTCGTTTGGCGAGCCATTGACGCAGAATACTATAGGCGAAATAGCCGGATAAAACGGTTGCAAAACCCCAGAGAATAATATTCATTTCTCATCCCTCATTATTGTATAAATTCCACACAGAGAAATACCCCTGTTTCACATGCAACAGGGGATTTTTACAATCTTACCATATACCAGAACCCTAAACCCATCATTACAATACCTGTAACCAGCGCTCCGATCATGAAATAATACATAGGCTGGTTGTTGCGTCTGCGATAGAAAAACTCGAACACATCCATTCACTTCCTCTTATGATCTGCTTATATCATATCATGAAAGTGAATTTCAAGCTCCGTGTCATTTGTGACAGTATCGTCAAGAGTAAGTGAGCGATTGGCGGGAGTTCGGATGGATAAAACTGTCTCCAGTGTGGACCTGTCCCGCTCAGGCGGCAGCGCCTGACAAAACCAGGGATGAATGGTCAACAGAATCTCGAGAATGGCGCCAACGGTATGCGGGCGGTCCAGGTGGAAATCCATTGTCTCTGTGGCTTGCGTCCCGTATATCGTGATCAGCATCTCACAGTTCCTTTACATATTTATTGACTTTGCGCATTGCGCTGGACTGGCTTATGCCGAGCATCTCCGCCAGCTTGTACGTGCTTCCGCACTCTTTATACGCCCGGCGTATAATCTGACCTTCATAGCGTTCAAGCTGGTCTTTCAGCGTCATTCCTTCTTCCGGCTCAGGCGGCGGTGCTTCTTCGTCATCGTAGAGCGCACGCGTGATATGTTCCGCTGTAATGACGTCTTCATCCGCCGTTACCACAATCCGCTCCAGGAAGTTGCGCAGCTCCCGAATGTTGCCCGGCCATTGCGCACGCCGCAGCTCTTCCGCGGCCGTATAGCTGAGTTTCTTCTCGATGCCATACGTCTCTTTAAACTCTTCGAGAAAACGGATGGCAAGCGGTACGATGTCTTCCTGTCGTTCCCTGAGCGGCGGAATCGTAATCGGAATGACATTCAGCCGGTAATATAAATCGTTGCGGAAGGTTTTCTCTTCCACTTTCTTTTTCAAATCTTGATTGGTGGCCGCGACAATGCGTACATCCACTTGAATCGGAGTCGTGCCGCCAATGCGGAAAAACTGTTTCTCCTGCAGTACGTTCAGCAGTTTAGCTTGCATCGAAAGCGGCAATTCCCCGATTTCGTCCAGAAACAGTGTGCCTCCGTTTGCAGCTTCGAACAGCCCTTTTTTTCCTTTCTCATGCGCACCGGAAAACGCTCCGCGTTCGTATCCGAACAGCTCGGATTCGATGAGAGATTCGGGAAGAGCGCTGCAGTTCACAGAGAGAAAAGGTTCCTGTTTGCGTGGACTCATGTTGTGCAGGTAGCGGGCAAGGTGCGTTTTTCCCACACCCGATTCTCCGAGCAACAGCACCGTACTGTCTACCTTCGCGACTTTTTCGATTTTGGATAGCACGGCAAGCATTGAAGAGCTGCGCACAGTGAGTTTTATGCCGGATGCTTCCTCTCGCAGTTGCAAAGTTTCTTCATACGTCTCTACACGCTCTTGCAACTGGTCGAGCTGTTCGCGCAGATTTAATAGCTCAGTAATATCGCGCGAATTGCTGACGACGCGAATCAACTGGCCGTCCTGTGTGAAAACAGGGGTGGCCGTCACCAGCAGCCTGCGTCCGTTCTGTGTCTGCTGCACGAGGTTGATTTGCTTGCGTTGTTTTATGACGTCGAGCGTCGCAGAAGGGGAGAAAATCCCCTGAGCTACCAGCTCGGTGACGTGTTTGCCGACCATCTGCTCGGCGGTCAATCCGTAGTTGCGTTCACAGGCCCCGTTTACCCGAACGGTATATCCTTCGCCGTCGGTAACAAAAATTTCGTCATAGGCCGCGGCGAATACGCTTTTTAGTTCCGCGTACAGATGTTCATATTCCGTAGCGACATGGCTTTCTTTGGTCTCCCATGGAAAGACGAGCCAGGCAAACCCGTGCGGTTCTGCCAGCAGTCTTCCTTCCCAAAGAAAGCCGTCCATTCGCTGAAGAAAATCACCGTCCGCCGCCCATTTTCGCAGGCGGACGGATAGATCGGTAGGCGTTATGCCCTGCTCGAAAAACCACTTCTCGATCAGCTTGTTATATGCGAATGTTTCTTCATTCAGATAACAGAATCCGATCGAGAAGCTGGTGAGAAACGATGCGATATCGATATCCGCTTGCATGAGGCGCCTCCTTATCGTAAGGCGCGGATTTATACGGCCATATTATTTATTGCGGTTGAAGCAGACAAGCTTCATTTCGGTCATTTCTTCGGTCGCGTACTTGATGCCTTCACGTCCCACGCCGCTTTCTTTCACGCCGCCATAAGGCATTTGGTCGACACGGAATGTCGGGAAGTCATTAATCATTACACCGCCTACTTCCAGACGTTCAGCCGCGTGGAATGCACGCTCAATATTATCGGTGTATACACCGGCCTGAAGTCCGTAGCGGGAGTCGTTTACCGCGTCGATCGCTTCGTCGAATGAATCAAACGGGCTGATAATGACGACCGGTGCGAACGTTTCCTGGCAGCTTACTTTCGCATGCGGCGGTACGTCAACGAGAACGGTCGGTTTAACAAGGTTGCCTTCCGTGCCGCCGGTCAATACCTTCGCGCCGAGGGCTTCGGCTTCTTCAATCCAGGAGGCGATGCGGTCGACGTCTTTTTGTGAAATCAGCGCCGCAATGTCGGTTGTCTCGTCCTGCGGGTCACCGATACGTAGATTCTGTGTTTCCGCAACGAATTTCTCTACAAACTCATTATACAGGGAGCGGTGCACGTAGATGCGTTGCAGGGAAATACATACCTGTCCCATGAATGTGAACGCGCCTGTTACCGTTCGTTTGATAATCCGGTCAATATCGAATCCTTCGTCAATGATCAAGCCGGAGTTAGAACCGAGCTCAAGTACGACACGCTTCAATCCCGCTTTAGAACGGATTGTTTTGCCGACTTCCGGGCTGCCGGTGAACGTAATCATTTTCACACGGTCGTCGCATACCATCTCGTCTCCGACTTCGCTCCCCGGACCGGGGATAACCTGAAGGGCACCAGCCGGAAGCCCGGCTTCTGCGAACAGATCAGCGATGAAGAAGGAGGATAGCGGCGTTTGGTCTGCCGGTTTCAAAATGACCGCATTCCCGGCTGCGAAGGCAGGTCCAAGCTTGTGTGCCACCAGATTGAACGGAAAGTTGAACGGCGTGATTGCTCCGACAACACCGAGCGGATGACGCACGGTATAGGCGATGCGATTTTCACCCATAGCTGAAGCGTCCATCGGAATGGTTTCTCCGTGCAGGCGGCGCGCTTCGTCGGCCGCGAATTGGTAGGTTTCAATGGTCCGAGCGATTTCACCGCGGGCTACCGTAATCGGTTTAGCCGCCTCAAGCGTCAGGATGCGTGCTGCTTCTTCTTTCCGTTCCTTCAGAAGCAAGGATACGTTCTGCAGAATGGCAGCGCGTTTATGGGCCGGCAGTTTCGCCATTACCTTCGCTGCTTCTTCTGCATAGTCGATTGCCGCTTTCATGTCTTCCCTGGTACCAATGGCGACTTCTGCAATAACTTCTCCGGAATGCGGGGAACGAAGCTCCTTATAGGAGGCCGCTTCTTTTGTTCCGCCAGCGATATACAGAGGTTTTTTCGGTATTATTTGATTCATGGCTAGAACCCCTTTCTTCCTAAATCATTATTGTACTTGCAGAGCAGATGTTGCAGCAGCGATGGATTCTTCGAGGATGTCGAGGCCTTCTTCGAGCTGTTCGTCCGTAATGACGAGCGGCATCAATACGCGTATTACGTTGCCGTATAAGCCCGCGCTCAATGTAATTAAGCCGCGTTTGTTGGCTTCATTAATAATTGTGCCCACAATTTCTTTGTTTGGTTCTTTGGTTTGTTTGTCTTTGACAAATTCCATCGCGCACATAGCACCCAAACCGCGTACGTCTCCAATTATATCGTATTTTTCCGCAAGATGGTTAAAGCGCTCTATCACTTTCTCGCCGATTACACGGCCCCTTTCATTAAGGTCATATTTCTCGATTACATCGAGCACGGCAAGCGCTGCACGGCATCCGAGCGGACTTCCCGCATAGGTACCCCCAAGCTCGCCCGCATTGGCCACTTCCATAATTTCTTTGCGTCCGATAACGCCGCTGATCGGAAGACCCGCGCCCATGGATTTGGAGATGGTCATCAGATCCGGTACTACATCGAAGTGCTCTACCGCAAACAATTTACCCGTACGGGAGAAGCCTGTTTGAATTTCGTCAGCAACGAACACGATACCGTGCTGCTTACAAATTTCTGCTACGCCCTGTACGAATTTTTTGGAAGGAACGACAAATCCGCCTTCCCCCTGTACCGGCTCCATTACGACGGCGGCAATCGTTTCCGGTGCCACATCGCCCAGCAGAAATGTCTTGAATTCGTTTAAGATATAATCATCGTACTGTTCTGCGCTCATGCCTTCCGGACGACGATATTCGTAATGGTACGGCGCTTTGTATACTTCCGGCGCGAACGGGCCGAATTCGAATTTATAAGGTTTTACTTTGCTGGTCATCGTCATAGTAAGCAGCGTGCGTCCATGGAAGCCGCGGGAGAAAACGACGACACCCTGGCGTTTCGTATATTTGCGGGCGATTTTCACGGCGTTTTCCACCGCTTCCGCACCGCTGTTCAAGAACATCACTTGCTTCTCATGATTACCGGGTGCCAGTTTGGCAAGACGTTCTGCCAGCTCGATGTACGGTTCGTACATCATAACGTTGAAGCCGGTATGGATGTATTTATCTACTTGATCATGCAGTGCTTCCACGACTTCCGGTGTACAGTGTCCTACATTGATGGTACCGATTGCACCTGCAAAATCGATAAATGTATTGCCATCTACATCGGTAAGAAGAGCGCCCTGGGCTTTTTCTACGAATGTAGGAATTCCGTTGCTGATTCCTTTTGGTACATACTGTTTACGACGTTCAAGAAGTTTTTTAGCTTTTGGTCCTGGCAATTCAGTTTTCACGTTAGCGAATTTATAGCTCATGTGGATACCTCCTTAATAGTAAATAACAGAAATAGAATGTGTAAAAATAAAATTTTTACCTCGTTTTTATGTAGAAGCAATAAGTATGCCAACTTCTGAAATAGAAAAAATCACAGAAAACACGAAAAAAGAGAAAAGATAAAGAGAAAATCCAAGTCATAAAAGACTTAATTTTAAGTCTTTTATGACTTGGATTTTAAAGTTTTAGCTTACCCTTATGGAGCGGCCTCTGTATCGCCCCTGCAGAATGTAACAAAGTGACATGTCTATCCCTTTTCCTGTTCCTTGTCATACATGAGGTACATTCGAACAGTCAACTACATTTTCTGGTATTGAGCCGCATTTTGTTTGAAAAGTTCTTGCTATTTGAAAAAAAGCAAGGTATAATCAAAACCAATCAATTGAATAAATCAAATTAAAATAATATGGATTCTCTTTCTTATCCAGAGAGACGGAGGGACTGGCCCGATGAAGTCTCGGCAACCTAATGCGGTTAGGTGCCAATTCCAGAGAGCAATGCTCAAAGATGAGGAAGAGGGGTCGAAAGGCATATACGAACCCTTCTTCATTATGAAGAAGGGTTTTTTATTGCAGTAAACCAACTAAGCTAATGCATTTAATTAAAAAACGATGAAAGGAGAGACGGCATGACACAAGGAAAGGTCTATCTTGTAGGGGCTGGCCCCGGTGATCCGAAATTAATCACGGTACGCGGTCTTGAACTTCTGCAGCACGCGGATGTCGTCGTTTATGATCGGCTGGCCAGTCCAAAGCTGCTGGATTACGCAAAACAAGAGGCGGAGCGCATCTACTGTGGCAAACAAGCGGATCATCACTCGCTCCCCCAATCCGAAATCAACCGAATTATCGTTGAAAAGGCATTGGAGGGCAAAGAGGTAGTTCGTTTGAAAGGAGGCGATCCATTTGTTTTCGGGCGCGGCGGAGAAGAGGCGGAAGCCTGTCTGGCAGCAGGTCTTTCCTATGAAGTAGTGCCGGGTATCACTTCGGGGATTGCGGCCCCTGCCTATGCGGGGATTCCGGTTACACATCGTGCATATTCTTCTTCTGTTGCGTTTGTAACCGGCCATAAAGCTGCAGATAAGGAACAAAGTGGGATTGATTGGAAGAAGCTTGCGACTGCCGTGGATACGCTGGTCTTCTACATGGGTGTCGGCAATCTCCCGGATATTGTGCGAAATCTGCGCCAGCATGGCCGTAGGAAAGAGACTCCTGTGGCGCTTGTGCGCTGGGGAACATATGAGAATCAAGAAACTCTTATCGGTACGCTCGAGACGATTGTGGAAAA
Source organism: Aneurinibacillus danicus (assembly GCF_007991215.1). Lineage (GTDB taxonomy): Bacteria > Bacillota > Bacilli > Aneurinibacillales > Aneurinibacillaceae > Aneurinibacillus > Aneurinibacillus danicus. The sequence goes on along the minus strand of NZ_BJXX01000057.1, from coordinate 27,869 downwards.
GGTGCAGCAAGCGCGTTTTAAGTCTCCCGCGATTATTGTCGTCGGTGAAGTTGTGCGCCTGCGAGAACAGCTTGCCTGGTACGAGCAGCAACTGTCCCACGTTGTCACTGCGTGAATTTTGATTGAGAGGAGAGAGAAGCATGGCTTACACAGCATTCTGGGCAAACGATAGGGGGAATTTGAACAAAAATGAATTGGCGAAGCTTGAAAAAGACGGACTGGACGTAATTGAGGATATTTACGAATACGCCAAAACCGGATTTGAATCGATTACGCCGGATGACATGGACCGTTTCAAGTGGGCCGGAGTCTATCAGCAGCGTCCGAAAGACGGACATTTCATGATGCGGGTACGAATTCCGTCCGGCAACCTGTCATCTGATCAGGCACGTGTACTGGCAGGCATTGCACGGGATTATGGCAAAGACCTGGTTGATATTACGACCCGCCAGGCGGTGCAGTTCCACTGGCTGCGCGTAGAGCAACTTCCGGACATCTTTGAACGGCTTGCTTCCGTGGGAATGTCTTCGTTCGAAGCGTGCGGCGACTGTCCGCGTAACATTGTAGGTAACCCGCTGGCAGGAATCGACCCGCACGAGTTAATCGATACGACGCCGCTGGTGAAAGAATTGTCGGATACATTTTTAATGAATCGTGATTTCTCAAATTTGCCGCGTAAATATAAGATTTCGATTTCCGCCAACATTTACAACGCAGGGCACGCTGAGATTAACGACCTTGCATTTACGCCGGCGACCAAAGTTATCGACGGTGAAGAAGTCATCGGCTTCCATGTCTGGGTCGGTGGAGGTCTGTCGGCACGTCCTTACCTCGCCCAGCAACTTGATGTGTTCGTACGACCGGAAGAAGTCGTCAAGGTCGCGGTCGGTGTTACGACAATCTTCCGCGATTACGGCTACCGTCAGAAGCGCAACCATGCACGGCTCAAATTCCTGGTCGCCGATTGGGGCGCGGAGAAATTCCTTGAGAAGTTAAAAGAGCTGGTTGGCGAGCTGAATACACGTGGCGAAGACAAAATCGCAGGCTGGAATGCGGGTTATTTCACCGGCGTGCATGAACAACGTCAGCCGGGTTTGAGTTATGTGGGCCTGTCCGTTCCGGTCGGCCGGATGTCCGCGCAAGAGTTGGAAGAGCTGGCACGTCTTGCGGATGAGTACGGCAGCGGTTCGCTTCGCACATGCAACTCGCAAAATATTGTGATTACCGGTGTTCCGAACGAAAAAATCGAGCTGTTGCTTAAAGAAAAAGTGTTAGAGCGTTTGACACCGTATCCGAAGCATTTTACAGCGTTCGCCGTGTCCTGTACAGGTATTGAGTTCTGCAACCTTGCATTGGTCGAGACAAAGGAAAGAATGCGTCAACTCGCGGAGTATCTCGATGCCCATGTAGAGTTGGATGAGCCGATTCGCATGCATATGGTCGGATGCCCGAACTCTTGCGGACAGCGGCAAATTGCCGATATCGGTTTCCAGGGAGCGCTGATTAAGACGGAAGACGGTATGAAAGACGCGTTTGACATTTTCCTCGGCGGAACGCTTGGAAGGAATGCGCAGTTCAATCAAAAACTAAAAGGGCGCGTGCTGGGAGAGCAATTGCATAGGGCCGTGCTGCCGCTGCTGGCTTACTATAAGGAAGAAAAACAAAGAGGAGAAAGCTTCTTCGATTTCGTGCAGCGCGTCGGAGTTGAACCGTTTCAAGAACGATTAAATGCAGCATTGGGGCAACTCGTATAAATCAAGAGTAAAGAAGAGAAGGCCCGAAGACGAGAGAGAGAAGGAAAGGGTAAAGGCTATGTTTGCATACCGATTTGAAGTGATTTTCAGCGATGAATCGAGAGCCGCCGTGGTCGTGATTCACGATAATGAAGAAGAAGCGTTTCGCAGCGCACAGAACCAGATTGACCGCTATTTTCTGCCGTCTAAATCGATCAAAGAACTGGCCATTGTAGAAAAAAAGCCGGCTGAAGCGGGATGGGGGTATGTGATTGAACTATGATGATCTATGTGGCTATTGCCGCAGCCCTGTTTTTCGCCATGAATATCGGCGCAAGCGGAATGGCGGAAAACGGATTTCGTCTTTGGCAGAATCTAAGGTCGGGTCCATCAGTTTGTCCCATACGATTCGCAAAGAGAAAAGTACTATTCATGATCAGGGAGGAGGGAGTTAGGTGTCGGATACACTGCTTTCTTATAAGACACTAACGACCGAACGATTCGAAGCGGTTAATAAAGAGCTGGAGAATAAGGATGCGTTGGACGTATTGAAGTGGGCGTACGGTCAATTCGGTGACGGATTGGTATACGCCTGTAGTTTCGGTGCGGAGGGGATGGTGCTGGTTGATTTAATCAGTCGGGTACGTCCTGACGCACGGATTGTGTTTCTTGATACGCACTTTCACTTCAAGGAAACATATGAGGTAATCAAGCGCGTTAAAGCCAAATATCCTAAGTTGCGCATCGAGATGAAGGAGCCGTCGCTTTCCGCGGAGGAACAGGCGGCGCAATACGGACCGGAATTGTGGAAGACCGATCCGGATATGTGCTGTAGGCTGCGGAAGCTTCAACCTCTCGAAGAGGTGCTGCAGGGCGCGGTCGCCTGGCTGTCGGGACTGAGGCGGGAGCAATCTCCGACTCGCGCTCATACGCAGTTTGTCAATATCGACCGCCGCTTTGAGTCCATTAAAATTTGTCCGCTGATTCATTGGAAATGGGACGACGTATGGAACTACATCAAACTATATCATCTTCCGTACAACGAGTTGCATGACAAAGGCTATCCGAGTATCGGATGCGAATACTGTACCTTACCGGTGGAAGGCGGAGGAGATTCCCGTGCCGGCCGCTGGAGCGGAAGCCACAAGACAGAATGCGGCCTGCATCAATAATCGTCTTATACAGTAGAATAGAAAAGGAGTAACCCTACATGAGCACAAATCAACCGCATGGCGGTACGCTGGTCAACCGTATCAATTTCTCATATGACACAGGCAAAATAACAAAGGAAATCGAGCTGGATGCATTCGCGTTGTCGGATTTGGAATTGCTCGCAATCGGGGCGTACAGCCCGCTGACTGGATTTCTCGGAGAAGAAGATTATAAGAGAGTGGTGCATACGATGCGCCTGGCCGATGGCACGGTATGGAGTATTCCCATTACACTGCCGGTGACGGAAGAGACAGCTGCGCGGCTTGCGCCCGGAGATACGGTCAAGTTAGTTTATCAGGGCGCGGTTTATGGCGTTATCGAAGTGGCAGAGCTGTATACGCCGGATAAAGAAGTAGAAGCGCAGAATGTATATGGTACCACTGAATTGGCGCATCCGGGCGTCAAAAAGCTGTGGAGCCGTCCGGCCGTTTATGTAGCAGGCCCGATTACGCTGGTAAAGCGTCCGGAAAAAAACCAGTTTAAAGAGTTTTACCTTGATCCTGGCGAGACGCGGGCGGTATTCGAAAAGCGGGGATGGAAAACGGTAGTTGGCTTCCAGACGCGCAACCCGGTGCATCGTGCGCATGAATACATTCAGAAGACTGCACTTGAGATTGTCGACGGACTGTTTTTGAATCCACTGGTTGGGGAGACGAAAGCGGATGATATTCCAGCTGACATCAGGATGGAAAGCTATCAGGTGCTGCTAAAAAATTATTATCCGTCAGACCGTGTTTTCCTGGCCGTGTTCCCGGCGGCAATGCGCTATGCAGGACCGCGTGAAGCGATTTTTCATGCGTTGGTGCGCAAGAATTACGGCTGCACCCATTTTATTGTCGGGCGCGACCATGCTGGCGTCGGTAATTATTACGGCACCTATGACGCACAGCTGATTTTCTCAGACTTTACGGCGGATGAACTGGGAATTACACCGTTGTTTTTTGAACACAGCTTCTATTGTAAGAAATGCGGCAACATGGCGTCAGCCAAGACGTGCCCGCATAGTTCGGAAGATCATTTGCACTTATCCGGTACCAAGGTAAGGGAGATGCTGAGCCAGGGCGAGGCGCCGCCGCCGGAGTTTAGTCGTCCGGAAGTGGTGGAAGTGCTGATTCGTGGCATGAAAGTAGCTGTAGGCAAATAACGGAGCGAGTAGGGAGGAGTAGAGCATTATGGCGTCCCATAACGCAAACATTATCTGGCACCAGACGAATGTAACGAAACAGGATCGTCAGCGGAAAAATGGACATAAAAGTGCGGTACTATGGTTCACAGGCCTGTCAGGCGCAGGAAAATCGACGCTGGCCAACGAAGTGGAGCGCAGGCTATATGAGAAAGGGTTGCGCACATACCTGCTAGATGGAGACAATATTCGACATGGTATTAACAAAGATCTCGGATTTACTCCGGAGGATCGGACGGAAAATATCCGCCGGATCGGTGAAGTATCAAAATTGTTTGTCGATGCAGGTGTTATTGTGCTGACGGCTTTCATTTCTCCGTATCGTGCAGACCGGGAGCTGGCCCGTAGCCTGGTAGAAGATGGCGAATTTATTGAAATCTATGTGAAATGCGCGATCGAAGAATGCGAGAAGCGTGATCCAAAAGGTTTATACAAAAAAGCGAGAGCAGGCGGGATCCCGGAGTTTACGGGAATCTCTGCTCCTTACGAAGAGCCTGAAAGCCCGGAGCTTATCATTGAGACGGATACGAGATCGCTCGATGCCTGTGCTGAGCAGGTTGTAGAGTATCTTGAAAAAAAGATAATTCTATAAAAAATGAAGGCACAGTCGGAATTCCACTGTGCCTTTGCTTATAGTGTGGAAAAAGTGAATAGCCCGATTACTGGGTCTGATTTGCGAGAAACCCGGCTTTAATGTCGATGTTTTCGTTTCTCAAATGTGTAATGATGGCTTCTGCCAGCTTCGGCGCATCCGGATGATCCCCGTGAATGCATACCGTTTCCGCTTTCAGAGAGATATCTTTGCCATCATGTGTAATGACTTTGCCTTCCTTCACCATCCGTACGACGCGGCGGGCCCGTTCGTTCATATCGGAGTAATCTGCGCCTTTACGTGTCATGACGATACTTCCGGTTTCATCGTGTTCACGATCGGCGTACACTTCGAATACAATATTGAAGCCTTGCTCCTGTCCAAGGCGAGCCAGCGACGAGTTATTTAAGGCGAACAGCGGCAGACGTTTATCAATTTTTTCGGTCGCATTAAGCACTGCCTGGGCTAAATCGTCGTTTTCCATGGCCATCATATACATAGCGCCATGCGGCTTGATATGGGACAGTTCCATATCGTATGCGTGCAGGAACGCTTGCAGGGCCCCGACCTGATACAGTATATAATTTTCTACCTCTTCCGCCGTTGCGGTCATCCGTCTCCGTCCAAAGCCCATCAAATCCGGAAATCCCGGATGGGCGCCTACGTTAATCCCGTATTGCTTCGCCAGTTCTACCGTCCGGCGCATTACCAGCGGATCGCCTGCGTGATACCCGCAGGCTACATTAATTGTGCTTACATACTTCATCATTTTCTCGTCGTTCCCCAGTTCGTACATGCCAAAGCTTTCACCCATATCGCAGTTAATATCGATTAACATCTTCGTGACGCTCCTCTTTCGATTTATTTAACTTGTTTGATACCGTTGATGTGATGCAAGAATTTCTTCCGCATACCGGAATTTTCGTTGTTCTTCCTGGCGGGCTGCCATCGCCTGTTCAATGCTCACTGAGAGAAAACGGGTTGGTGTACCGGGAAGAGATTGTGCCACTTTGGGCAGGTCGACACTGATCACAGTCGCTACTGTCATATACCCGCCGCCTGTTACGGCGTCGTTTAACAAAATAATGGGTTCTTCTCCATTCGGAACCTGGATGGAGCCGACCGGATAGCCCATATCGACGACATTGGACGGATTGTCACCGGCGCCAAACGGCTGTGGTATATCTTTAAACGTAAGCGGACTGTTTCCTTTATACCGGTATCCTACCCGATCCGCTTCCGTAGAAACGGTCCACTCCTCCATAAGAAAGTTAAACAGGCTGTCCGGCTGCACTTTATAGCTGCACAGGCCGGTTACAACACGAAGTTCAACCGGCTTGTTTTGCTTCCACCATAACTCTTCCGGTAATGCTCTGCCTTCAATGGCATTCAGACTCTGCCGGGGATTGCCAGTGTGTAGAATGTCGCCTTGTTCCAATTTTCTGCCTTCGTAGCCGCCGAACTGGCAGAGCAGGTACGTTGAGCGGCTTCCCAATCTTTCCGGTACGTCGATGCCTCCGGCCACGCACAGGTATGCGCGTGCACCTCCCTGCGTAAACGTAAAGGAAATCACGTCGCCTTCCCGGACACGTACAGCCTGCCACATTGGAATTTCCTGGCCGTTGACGAGCGGCTTTACGTACGCGCCGGTTAGTGCAATTACCATCTCCTGCTGAAATTCGATTTTCGGACCAATAAATGTAATTTCCAGCGCAGCCGTATTGTAAGGATTGCCGACAATCAGGTTGCCGAGTTGAAACGAATAGCGGTCCAACGCGCCGGAAGGAGGCATGCCCATATGATAGTAGCCGAAGCGTCCCAAATCCTGTACTGACGTGCTTAATCCTGGTTCTAAAATTTTAAGCATAGGCGATCCCCTCCGTTAGTTCATTAAGGTACTGCTGCGTCTTGGCGAAGTATTCTTCCGGTGAGAACTCTATAGATTTAATGTTGTAGCGGTAGGTGCCCGCTTCAACTTCAGCGACAATCTTATTATATTCACTTTCATCGATCGGACGGTGTTTCCATATGTCACCCGCTTTTGCCAGGATAAGAGTGTCTTTCAAATCTTCGAGCTTCTGTTCCGGATCATAGACAGGGACAGCGGACATGCCGATGAGCTGGTAGCCGCCCGGTCCGGCCACCGGATAGATAACTGTGAATGCGCCGGCCATCGAGATAGCGCGCGCCGGTGTCTGGGTGCGCGGACGAAGGTACTTCGGCGCTTCGATGATATTCTCCTGCGGTACGCCGAGCGGAAATTCCCACGCCGTGCCCGGTACGAAGCCGACCATAGAGACAAGGTACGGCGCCGACGAATGCGCGTGGATAAAGTCTTCTTTATCCTTGAAACCGTTGATTTTCATAACAAATTCCAAATTACTTACGGACGGATCTTGATGGCGGTCTTTGAATTTTGCGGCGCATTCCTTTGTAATCGGATCGTCATACCAGATCGGAATTTCTACGACGCGTGATTGAAGCGTTAGTCCAGAAATGTCGCTTTTTTGTTCATCGATTTCTCTCAGGACATCGAGCAGGTCAAGAGGGCGGATAATATCCGGATTATAGCGGATAAGATAGGAGGCATTGGCCGGACAAATCTCTGTTACGCCCGGAATATTGCAGCGGCGGATTTCATCCGTGACTGCCAGCACTTTAAAATTGGCTTCTACGTTCATTGCCCGCGATACTTCGGCATAGATAAATTCGTCGCCCCCGAAAGTGAAGCGGGTCGTCAATTTCTCCATGGTGTTCATAGCATCGTCTCCTTTTGGTTTGCGAACTCAATACGGTTGACTAACTCGGTTATAGAATGCTCAACCTGGACGTGTGCATTCATCTTTTCTTTATTATTTAGTTAATTGCAAATTTAATGCCAAATGCAAACGCTTGATTTTTACGGAAAAGAAAAAGAGATGTTTCAAAAATGAAAGATAAATTTCAAAAATGAAAAAAGACAGGCGTTGAAATGCCTGCCGACTACGATAAGAGAGAGTCTTTTATTTGTAGAAGTGTATGCCGATATTGCTTCCGAAGTTCCAATGCCTGCTCCAGCGTTACGGCGACAAAGCGCACTGTTGCATTCGGCATGGATTGAGCGATCCTGCCCAAATCCTGACGGATGACTGTGCCAACACTTACATAGCCACCGCCTGTCGGAGTGTCATTCAGCAGGACGATGATCTCCTGCTCATTCGGAATGAGAATGGAGCCAACCGGATAAATATAATCGACGACATTGGACGGATTGTTACCGGCGCCGAAAGGAGGATCACCCGGTGCAAACGGGATACGACCATCCTTAAAACGGTAACCTGTCCGGTTCGATTCTGTGGAGATTCTCCACTCCGTGTTCAAAAATTGTTTCAATCCTTCATCTGACAGCTTATCGGAACGGATGCCCATAATGAAGTGAATATCAAAGGAAGGAGCGAAGACCGGACGCAGTGATTCGGGCACTACTTTACCCCTTCGATTCAAGATAGAGGGAAGCGAACCGACTGGCAAGCGATCTCCATTCCGCAGCGCACGGCCTCCGAATCCGCCGATACGGCTCGCTAAATAAGTAGAGCGGCTATCCAGATCGGGCGGCACCTCGATTTGCCCTGCCACTGCTATGTAGGCATGGACCCCACCTCTCGTATGTTTGAACGAAAGCACATCGCCTTTGCGTACGGCTATCGCTTCCCACATCGGAATTTCTTCCGTGTTGAGGTGTGGACGGCACGGAGCACCGGTGACGGCAATTACGGTTTCTTCTTCGAAGGCCAGGCGCGGGCCTCTCAGCATAACCTCCAGTGCGGCGGCATTCGCTTCATTCCCGACCAGCCAGTTGGCAACCGTAAACGAGAACGGGTCGGCTGCACCGGCGGGCGCAACTCCTTGACTATAGTAACCAAAGCGACCGGCATCTTGCACGGTGGTCAGCAGGCCGCCTTCAAGTACATGAATCATGCAAACCCTCCTTCCTTCAACAAGATTTGCAAATAGTCGCTTCCATGCGCAAGAAAATCGGCTGGTTTAAACTCGATCTCACGTATGGTGGGGCGGTATGAACCTTCTTCGACTTCCCTTAAAATTTTATGGTATTCATTCTCCGTTATGCTGCGATGTTTCCAAATATCCCCTGGTTTACCCAGAAAACGCCCGCCCAGCATAGCGACCGTCTGCGGCTCTGCCGCATAGACCGGTATGGCGGACATACCGATGAGTTGATAGGAACCTGAGCCTGCCGTGGGATAGATTACGGTAAATGCACCGCCAATCCCAACCGCCCGCATTGGTGTGTCCGTGCGTGGGCTTAAATATTTGGGCGCCTGCAGTACATGGTCTTTTCTTGTTTCAAGGGGATATTCCCACACGGTTCCCGGCAGGAAGCCCATCATCGTTACCAAAAATGGAGTAGCGGTGTGAGCCTCGATAAAAGGTTCGGGCTCGGTAAATCCATTAATTTTCATAACAAACTCGAAGTTAGAGCCGCCGGGATTCTGATGACGATCACGGAATTTGGCCGCATACTCGTATGTAATCGGATCATTATACCAAATCGGTATTTCAATCATGCGGGAAGGCAGCGTTAGTGCGGAGAAATCGCTGTAACGGGCGTCGATTTCACGGATAATTTCCAGCAGTTTGTAGGGGGATACCTTTTCCGGCTCATATTGGACAAGATACCCGGTATTGGCCGGACAGACTTCTATGACTCCGGGCAGACGACGCCGGATAATTTCCCGTGTGATAGCCTGAACTTTAAAATTGATCTCGATGCTCATCTCCCGCGATATCTCAGCATAAATATATTCGTCACCGCCAAAATCAAATCGAGTCTCCGGTAAATAGAACATGGTGTGTCATCCCCTGTTATGACTTTTTCTTGATCAACTGATTGATTTTCCGGCTTATGGTCGCCGGGCTTACTTCAAGTACCCTGGCCACTTCGGCTGCAGTGCGGTACTTTTGCATAGCGAGCCGGATAAGCTCCGTTTCCACCTTTTCCACCGCATCTTTGAGCGGCATAATTTCAGTTATTGTAAATGTATCTTTGTTTCTGGAGAGTGGCGTATCGTACAGGGCAGGAATGACTTCCTCTTCCGTAATGAGATCCCGTCCTGACGTAACCATTAGCCGCTCCACAATGTTTTGCAGTTCCCGCACGTTGCCCGGCCAGTCATAGCCCTCAAGTACACGGATGGCGTCGCGGGAAAAATTTTTGTTGAGCCCGTACATTTCATTGAACTTCAGCAAAAAATGCATGGCCAGAGACATAATATCTTCTCTGCGTTCGCGCAATGGCGGAATCCGGATCGGTATCACGTTTAACCGGTAATAAAGATCCTGGCGGAACTGCCCCTGTCTGACCATTTCTTCGAGATTGCGATTGGAGGCGGCAATGACCCGGATAGAGATAGAGAATGTTTTTGTACCGCCCACCCGTATAATTTCTTTCTCCTGCAGTACACGAAGCAGCTTGGCCTGCAGATGAAGAGGAAGCTCGGATACTTCGTCAAGGAAAATGGTACCGCCGTGCGCCATCTCGAAAAAGCCGGGTTTTCCCGCTGCGTCGGCCCCGGTAAATGCGCCTTTTTCATAACCGAACAACTCGCTCTCAATTAATGTTTCAGGAATAGCACTGCAGTTTACCCGAATGAAGGGTCCTTTGCTACGCGGGCTTTCCTGATGAATAAGGGTAGCGAGCACCTCTTTGCCGACACCGGATTCGCCGATGAGAAGGATTGTAGAGTCAACCTGCGCGATACGCCGCGCTTTTTCGGCGATGACTTCCATTTTCTTTGACCGGTAGATGAGTGCTGTTTGTTTCTGGCGCTTTACTTCCGCTACTTCTTCCCGAAGCTGGTTTAACTCAGAAATGTCGCGTGAAATGATCACGATACGCTCCAGCTGATTATTATGGTAAATCGGCGTTCCGACCGCCCACATTTTACGCCCGGAACGGGTCGTTTGCACGGTTCCTTCTTTTTTTCCACTTTCCAGCACCAGGCGGGTGACAGATGGAGAGAAGAAGGAGTTGGCTTCTAGTTCCAGTGTATTGAGTCCGATTAATTCGGACGGATTATCGGTTTGCCAGAACTCTTTTTGCAAGGTGCCTGCCACCCGGATAATCGTCCCTTCGTGATTGACAACGATAATTTCTTCGTTCGAAGAAGAATACAGCGCCTGCAGGTCCGCGTTCAAGTTTCGCACATATTCGATTTCGTTTAGAGACGCTTCGTACTGCTCACGCTGGTAGAATAGATGAATAACTCCATGAATTTCTTTTTTATCCCGTACAGGAGAGAAGTTTCCGATTAATTCTTTATGGTTAAACCGGCTAACTTTATTGAAAAAACGTTTGCCGCAAAGAACGGCTTCCAAATCGGCCTCCGTATCAATCAGCGAGCGGTAATCGCGACCGATCAGCAGATCCTGACGTAGGCCAAGCAGAGATTCGGCCGTTTCGTTCATGGATGTTATGCGGAATGCAAGGTCGGTCGTTATGAGGCCGATGCCCGCGCTGTCGAACGTTCGCTTCATCTCGCGGAGTCGCAGGTGTGCCATTTTATTCTCCGCGTCTTCGCGCGTTGTGCAGCCGACCGGAATGCCTTGTGCATTATAGATGACATAGACGCGCATATTATGGTAAAACGCAACCGGTTTACCAACAGACACCGGGACAAGATCGGTCTCGTACGGAAACGGATCGTCTGTCCCTCCTGTATTCCGTATATAGTCCATTAGCCGAAAATAGGAACTATACCCGATAATAGCGCCGTCTTTTTCCAATAAAAACAGTTCGCTTTCTTCCGATGTGCATATCCGTCCAAGAATGTCGTCGAGCGAAGCGTGAACGGAGAGCACGGGCGGGAGAGGCCGCATGACATCCTGCCAGTAAAACATAACACTCCTCCTTATCCGGCCATTACGTTCGTATGTATATGTAGTATATATTGATTATAAAAAAACAATCTTCCAAAAGGAAACTGAACCAGACTATACAACCATTACCTTTGCAAAACTCATGCCGATGAAGTAAGATAGGTTTCTTGATAGTTTTTGTATGCATTAATCGTAGTTTATTCGTCTATAAAGATACAGGAATAAATACACGAGGTGATACTAATGAAGAAACGCATAGTCACAACGTTTGCGGCAGGGATATTGGCGGGTATTGGATTAATGAGTGCAGCCGGATTTTCGTATGCAGCATTGACAAAAATAGATGTAAGCGTAAAGCCAATTTCTTTTATGATGGACGGCAAAGAAGTACAGCCAAGCGATAGAGAGCAACAGTATTTTAACGGCAAAAATTATGTACCGGCCTCGTTTATTCATCAGAATACAACGTATGTGCCGTTGCGCTTCATTTCCGAGAAGCTTGGCTATCAGGTGGGATATGATGCGAAGAACGGTATAATTTCTCTGGGGGAACAGAATATGACCGAAAAAGAATGGACGTTCGATGTGATTTATCCTTCTGACGGTGCGCAGCCGGTAATTTCTCCGCGTATCCAGCAGTGGTTTGATGATCACAAAAATCAAGAGTTTACAGGCAGCATCTGGGATGAAGATGGCATCTACGCGGCGGTAGCCCGGGGCCAGAAGCCGAATGGGGGCTATGGCGTTGAGGTGGTGGGCGTGACAGAGCGCGCAAACAAAGTAGTCGTGAAAGTAAAATACAAAGATCCGGAGCCGGGTAAGATGTATACACAGGTGATTACGCATCCTTCGACACTGATTAAAGTGCCGCGCACGGACAAAGAAATCCGCTTTGAGATCGTCAAAGAATAAAACAGTAAAGATGCGAACAGGCAGAGCTTACGATAGCTTCTGCCTGTTCGCTTTTTGTATTATGCTTTCCATACTTCCGGCTCGGTTTCACCCGCGAAGTATTCGATGCGGTTTGGCATAATTTCCAGAATGACATAGTGAAAACGACAGAGGTGCCTATAGATCCCGGGACGAAAAGCGGCGTACCGCAAGCCAGAGAGCTGCACATCCGTATAAAGCGGCGTACATGAGCATAGCCCCGCTTGGCGTCGATAGGCTGCCAAACAATCCCTGCGCAGCGAATGATAAAGGATCACCCGCTGAATCGAATAGATACACCGTCATCTTTCTGAAGAGGGAGTCAAGCGGAAACACCAGGCTGGAAATGATTCCGATATTAGACAACGTCGGCTTCTCCATCAAAACACCGAGCTGTTCCACGAATCCTCCGATAAAGCCGATGCCGTACAATATAATGAGCACGATTCCTCCGTTTACGGTCGTCATCATGCTGCTGAAGAGCAGGGCAACAGCGATAAGCAGCAGCGGCTGCATGACGAAAATAGCGAGCGCTTTCGCGGCCTGAACCACGGTAAATTCTACGCGAAGAAGTTCACCGCCAATCCACTGGTTGATAAGTAATACACCGAGGAATAGAAAAGCGGCATAAATAACAAGCAGAGAGCCTAAACCTGCAAATTTGCCGAAAATCACGGAACGCCTATGTATCGGACGGGCGAGCATCGTGTCAATCTGGTGGCTTTCAATTTCACCGGCGATGCTTCCAACGCTGCTGAGAATCGCCAACAGTGCGGTTACAAAGGATGCGAAATAGAGTCCGACACCCAGTATCTGTGTTGCGAAAAAGCTCTGGACAAGCGCAAAATCAGCAGAAACTGGGCGGTTGGTGAAATCCTCGCCAACTTCCCGGGCCGCAAAATAGGTGGCAACCGCATAAAAAAGAAGGAAGGCGAATGACATAAATAGCGTAATGTGAAAGATGCGTTTGGATAAAATTTCTCTACAGGTAAGCTTAGCGATAATCCACATCGAAAGATTCACTCTCCTTTCGGCTTACCCAGTACATAAAGACATCTTCAAGCCGGGGGATACGCGGGATAACATGGTACAGCGAGATGCCCGCCTCGCTTAAGCGGTGGATAAGCACGGGAATATCGCGTTCATCGGACAGTGTTACCAGCCAGTACGAGCGGTCATCTTCCTTTCGTATCGGCTCTGCTTTCACTACGATAGGAGCCAGGCTTTCCCACAATCCATCCGCATGCGGAGCGAGCGCGATTTCCACCTGGGCCTTTACTGCGGACAACTTACGCCATTCCCCTTGCACAATAAGCTCTCCTTTATGAATAATAGCGATATAATCGCATACGCTTTCTACTTCGCTGAGTAGATGGCTATTTAAGAATACCGTTTTTCCTTCGTTGCGCAACTCGTTCATCAACTCCCTCACTTCCCGCCGCCCGATCGGATCGAGCGCGGACGTCGGTTCGTCGAGGAAGACAACGTCAGGATTCGAGAGCAGGGCGCAGGCCAGTCCAATACGCTGCTGCATTCCTTTCGAATATCCGCGGATTTTTTCTTCGCCGCGTCCGCTAAGACCGACACGGTCAAGAAGAAAGGGGATTCGTTTCTTACGCTCGTCGCGGGCAAGTCCGCACAAGCCTGCGTGTGTCTCAAGCAGTTGACGTCCGGTAAGCCACTCGGGATACCGGAACAATTCCGGCAGATAGCCCACATTCTCCCGGGACTTTACACTGCCGATGGGGGCGCCAAGAATATGTCCCGTCCCGTCCGTCGGCACAAGAAGTCCGAGAAGGGTCCGGACAAACGTACTCTTGCCCGCCCCGTTCGGACCGAGAAAGCCGAATACGGTACCCCTTGGCACGGACAGGGAGATATTGCGGCATCCTGCGCCATTATTATATTGCTTGGTAAGTCGGTGTGTTTCGATTACGTAGTCGCTCATTCGTTTTCCTCCCCAAACACAAAGAGAGCTCCTCCCGCCGGGGGAGCCGCTCTTTGCCAGTCACTTATTGCATCTGGTTCGCCAGACTGATTAAAGCATCCGTATGTTTTTCGTTTTTACTGTCATACGCTGTAAGGGAATGAATTTTCCCGTCTTTTTGCCAGATTAAGAAAGTCTGATGCTCGGTTTCATAAGCAAAGCCTTTGACCCCTTGTACGGTCACTTCATGTGTCCGGTGTTTGTCATCCGTTACGTATGGAATGGGGAGGGTACGTTCCCAATTCTCGATGCCCGCCAGCTGTTGCTTTACATTTTGTGGAATGAAGGGAAGCGAAAGAACAGTACTGCGTAATTTATTCAGGTCCACATCTTCGGGCACTTTTATTTCGGGTGCACCTATTATTGTATAGTGTAGTTCGCCGGATGGATGAACAGTCCGCTTCGCCTCTTGCTTGTCGGCAGCGATAAATTCAAATTGCATAGTCTGGGGAACGGTTAGGGCAAAAGGCTTGTTGTTTAGTTTCTCATCAAACCGGGCATCCGCCTTAACCTGCTTTAGCAGCGCGTTTGCTTTCTCCGTATCCAGCTGGGCATGCAGTGTAAATTTCGGAGAAACATTCACGGTGCTGATATGGTAGCCCTGTGGTGCGGAAGGAAGCGCATATCCCGCTTCTTGCGCCTCTTTGGCCGTTTCAAAATAACGGGAACCGTGCTGCCGCGTTTGTTCATCTACCCATATTTTACCGATTCCTTTGATTTCTTTGACGCCATTGGGAGCCGCGTTCATCCAGTTTTCAATTTCCTGCAAGTCGGACTGGGTTAGCTTGACCATTTCTACCTGATCGATCCGGAAAATGGACAGGAAATTGCTGGCCGCTGCCTGCACCTGCGGGATGGTGAGTGCGCCGATCAGTACGGCAGCTGCGGCAGTGCCCGTCATCCATTTTTTATACGATTTTTTCATCATTTTTTGTCTCCTTTGTTCGGTAGATGATGCGCCATGTTGCGCAAGCCGTTTTTCGAACTGCTGCCAGGCCGTTTCAGTGTTAACAGCATAGTCGACAGGAGCAGGTTCGGCCAGCGCCTCGTTAAGCGCGATTTCGACCCACCGATCCAGCTGCTTGGTTTCTTCCATGCGGCTACGGCAACCGGCGCAATGTTCGAGATGGGCGGTGAATGCTTTTCGCATCTCGCGATCCAGCTCGCCGTCCAGATAAGCCTGCAGAAATTCCTCATTCGGACATTTCATTTGCAATACCCCCTCATTTGTTTATACATGGTGCGGAATTTAGTCCTGGCGCGGGAGAGCAGCGTTCCGACAGAAGAACTCTCCACCTGGACGGCTTGCGCCAGCTCTTTATAATTGAATCCGGAATATTTCATTAGCAGCAATGTTCGATCGCGTTCATCCATTTCGGTCAGCACTTCGCGCACCGCCAGAATGTCCTCCTGCTTTAGCCAAATTTCTTCAGAAGAAGGGCAGTGGGCGTTCCGTTCGTCATCGGCTTTTTTCGTGCGCGTCAGGCGTCGCTTATCAGACCGTATGGCATTATAAGCCGCATGAATTGATGCTCTTGTCAGCCAGGCTGGAATGTTGTCAATCCCGGAGCGGTCAGCATGGTACAGCTTCAGAAAAACATCCTGCGCGATATCTTCAGCGACCGTTTTTTCCCGGACGATGCGCATAATTTGCCGGACTATATGTGGATAGTACGTTTTAAAAAGTTCCTGAAAGTCTTCCGTTTTCGTGGAAGCGAGGCTATTTTCTTTTGTCAAGGCGACACGGACCTCCATTTCCTTTCCTCCTTTCCAGGTGGTTCACTATATAGACACCGCGTCCCTTCTTTTTGTGACGGATAATGTAGATAAAAAATTTTTTTACTCAGGGAAAACAGGGTAAGAATAGTAGCGAATGAACCGTGCTCTTTTGTGTTTCCAAGCTAAAGCACATCGAATACCTCCTTAACCGGGCGTACAAATGATATGATAGGTACTAGAGTTTCTATAGTAGTCTCAGGGAGGATGAAAATTATAGAAACCAAAATGTAAGCAGGAGAGAGGAAAATTTATGGCCTCAAGAAATTTAGACTTTACTGAGGGGAACATCATGCGGCAGATGATTGTTTTTTCCCTGCCGATTTTTTTAACCAATGTACTTCAAACATCCTATCAGTTCATTGACAGTCTCTGGGTCGGGAATCTAATCGGATCTGATGCGCTGGCATCTGTTTCTGTCTCAGCGACAGTTTTATTTACCATGCTGTCGTTCATCATCGGGATGAACGGAGCCACGCTGACCATTCTCGCTCAGCGTAAAGGAGCGCGGGATGAAGAGGGGTTGAAGGAGTCGCTCAATGCGTTCGTCGTCGTATTTGCCCTGCTGTCCATCGGCATCGGCATTCTGGGCTACTTTCTATCGCCATATATTTTGACGCTCATTCAAACACCACCCACCATTCATAAGCTGGCCACCCAGTATTTGCAGGTGAACTTTCTGGGGATAGTATTCTTGTTCGGATATAACTTCATCGGTACAGTGCTGCGGGCGCTTGGGGATAGCAGAACCCCGATCCGCTTCGTATTTATGGCAGTGATTCTGAATACGGTGCTTGATCCGTTGTTTATCGCGTATTTCGAGATGGGGGTTATCGGGGCTGCAGTGGCCACGGTTGTGTCTCAGGGCTTCTCGTTTATCTATGCGCTGGTATATACGAAGCAGACGGGGAAAATCCCGTTTATGCGCCCGCATATCCCGTCCCGTATGTATGCGACGGCAATTTTCAAGCTCGGAATTCCTGCTGGTTTACAGATGATGGTAATCTCGGGCGGCATGATGGCGATTATGAGTGTCGTAAATACGTTCGGCGCAGACGTGGTTGCCGGTTTTGGCGCTTCCCAAAGAATGGATAGCCTGATTATGCTGCCGATCGTAACGCTCGGCTCCGCCATTAACAGCATGGCCGGACAGAATATAGGAGCCGGAAAATGGGAGAGGGTGAGCGATATTGCACGCAGCGGTATGATTCTTATCGTCAGCGTATCACTGGCCATTGCCCTGCTGGTCTATGCATCGGCCCCGCTTCTGTTGGGCTTATTTGTGGATAATCCGGCTTCTATCGCTTTTGGGACGACGTACCTTGCGACTGTCTGCTTTTTCTATCCATTCCTGGGCATTAATTTTGTGCTGAACGGGATTATTCGCGGTGCAGGCGGCATGATGCAAATTCTGGTGTTGAATTTTATCTCCTTCTGGGTGCTGCGCTATCCCTTGACCGCCTTTTTTTCCAGATGGGTAGGCGAGCAGGGGATCGCATACGGTATGGGGGCAAGCTTTATTATCAGTGCGCTGTTTGCAGGGGCTTATTATCGTTTCGGTCGCTGGCGCGAAATTCGCGTATTGCAGAACAGAGAGAATTAGCGTATTCCGGGATACCGGAAAGCAGGATGATTTTCCTGAAACCGAGTTTCTTAACTTGATAATTTTGCATATACAAACTGCAGAGTGGAATAAAAAGTATTTTACTTACTAAAAATAATGAGGTATAATTTGTTTAGTTAATGACTAACTTAAAATTATCGAAGGAGAGATTATCATGGCAAAAGTTCTGTATGTAACCGCAAATCCGAAACCTGTAGATATGTCGTTCAGCCTTAAATTAGGAGAGAGCTTCCTGAAAGAGTACCAGCAGCACAGCCCCGAAGATACCATTGAACGCCTTGATCTGTATAAAGAAGACATTCCGTTCATCGATGGTCTGGTGCTTGGCGCATGGGGCAAAGTAGCACAAAACGAAGAGCTGAATGATGAAGAACAACGCGTACTTGGCCGCATGACAGAACTGTTGGAGCAATTCATGGCAGCAGATAAAGTGATCTTCGTAACGCCGATGTGGAATTTGAGCTATCCGCCGATGCTGAAAGCATATATCGACAATATCGTAATCGCAGGCAAAACATTCAGGTATACAGAGCAAGGAGCGCAGGGACTGGCGTCCGGCAAGCGCGTTATGCATATCCAGGGACGCGGTGGCATCTATTCAGAAGGTCCGGCAGCCGAATTTGAGTTTACAGATAAATATCTGCGCAGTATTATGGGCTTTATCGGAATTACAGATTACAACCATATTTTCGTCGAAGGTATCGCCGCAACGCCGGATAAAGCAGATGAAATTTTTGCTGCGGCGGAAGAAAGAGCCCGCAACGCGGCAGCTGAGTTTGCAAAAGACTATCAGCGCGCTTAATTCGAACGAATTTGCGTTCATTGGATTATAGACAATAAAAAAGCCGGATGGTACCATTTATTGAGGAGAAGCGTTCACTGACCAGTAGAGTACGGTTAGGAGCGCTTTTTTCTCAGTCAAAACAAAACGGCAAGGAGTTGTTGCCATGTGAAAACGACAGGCAAGCTTGCGGCTTCCATGCTGGCACTGACAGCCGCGTTCACGGTAGGGATGTGGACCGGCGCCGGTGAAGCTGACGATTTTAAGGAGACCATCTCGGCTTATTTCTATCCTGTCACGTATTATTTCGATGGGAAAAAAGATACAAGTGATCCGAAAATTTATAAAAATAACGGCAGTAATGTGCCAAAAACCATTACATATGAAGGAACAACATATGTTCCGTTACGTTATATAGGGGAGAAGCTGGGCAAACAGGTAGGTTATGATCAGAAGACACGCTCCGTCTGGCTGGGCCAGAAGCCGAATCTTAGTACAACCACTTCTCCTTCGCCTACGAAAGTTGGCAGTGTATCCACCAGTTTCAAAGTCGATATTGGCGACCGATGGGACACCGTGCAAGCAAGGCTTGGCGCTGCAAAAGCCACCTATATGGGAGCAAATCAGACCAAGTGGTGGGTATATGACAGGCAATGGGTCGGCTTCCGCGATGGATATGTCATCGAGCTGTTCTCAAGCGACCCGTCAGCACAGTACAATGGAGTTAAAGTGGGCATAACCCGAAGTGAAGTAGAAAAGAAATTGAAATATATAGCAAAACCCGAATGGGAGCTATACGGTGCGAAATTTATCTTTCAAAACGATGGTACGGAAAAAGTGCTGTATAAATCTGATTCACATGCAATTATCGCTTATTACGATACACTCGATAATAAACGATTGCTGGGCCTGCGCATTGTAAATCCGACCGAACTCATCCATAAGAAATATTTCAGCTACACCTATCAATATATACGTAAACCGAATATTCCTTCTTATCCGACGGAGACGGCAACCGTTAATCAGCATGCGGCCAAGCAGGTGCTATGGCTCAGCAACGTTGAGCGGGCCAAGAAGAACGTTCCAGCACTTGCCTGGAGCGATCAGGCGGCTGCTTCCGCTTATAAACACAGCAAAGATATGAGTGATCATAATTATTTCTCGCATACCACATACAACGGAAAGTCACCGTTTGATTTGATGACGGAACAAAAAATTAAATATACGCTGGCAGCCGAGAATATTGCCATGGGATACCCTGATCCGATTGAAGCGGTGTTCGGCTGGATGAACAGTGCCGGCCATCGGAAAAGTCTACTCAATCCCTCGTTTAAGAAACTGGGAGTGGGGGTGTATGGAACATACTATACGCAGCACTTCTTCACTCCATAAAAGGGCGGCTATACTTTGACAAGTTGAAGTAAGCAAAGTAAAATATGACTTGATTGCCTGAAAATTACGAGTGGAAGGGACGAGCACTATGTGGGAGTATATTATTCCGATTCTCACGCTGATTATTGGACTGGTCGGCGGCTTCGCCATTGGCGTATGGTATTTGAAAAATCAAATGACCAATATGCAGATGGATGAGAAGCAGTTGCAGCAGATTGCCCGTTCGATGGGGATGAATCTCAACCAGAAACAGTTGAATCAGATGACAAGGAGAATGCAAAACGTGAAGCCGGGCATCGGCAAAAAGAAAAAATAATTCTCGGGTATATACCGGTGACAAAGCTGTGGACAATTGATTGAACACAGCTTTTTTGCGTATCTTTTATAGATAGAATAATAGCCGGGCGGTCAGATAGACGGCCCGGCTATTATTCTTGCTATGACTTCTCGAGTACCAATTCCGGTACGATGACTTTGCTGTCGATTTTATGTTCACGATATTCCCAGCCTGTATAGGAGTCAATGATATTTAGTTGCTCATCCAGGTGAACAATCGCGATAAACGCATAATGGGTTTTGGTACGATAGCGCAGGTCGATCCAGCGTACTTCGTGTCCAAATTCCCGTTTTTTTGTATATACATGCGGATAGCGGGTGAAGGAGAGGAACGCCTGTACTTTTGTATCCATCTTCGCTTTCTCTATGACTTCATTTTCGTCTTTCTTGTAGAAGGTGTCATGCCAGATGACAGTTTTCCCGTGCAATTCACCCACATAAGATGCAGTGTCCGTCTCGGCCACAACGCCCCAGCGTGTCCAGCGAATCGTCGGAAGCAGAATATAATGGCCTTCTTCTCCGAGGTCTTCTTTTACGAGCTGAACGAGCTTACGGTAAGCAAACATGCGCTGAATGATATAGGTCACCATTACAGCGTAAACCACACTGAATACATGGCCTGGATGCAATCCTGCAGCCCAGAAAAGAAAACCGATAAGATGAATGCCCATAATAAACGGGTCGAAAATATTAATTACATTAAACGAAATCCAGCGTTTCGAAAACGGACGTATTGCCTGCGTGCCATAAGAGTTAAACAAGTCAATCGACACATGGACAACCACGGCCAGCAGCGTCCACAATAGCAGATGAAGATAAGAGATGCCCGGGAAAAAGGCATAAATTCCTCCGCTGATGAGTCCTGCCCAGATCAGAATGGCGGGAATGGAGTGGGACCGTCCACGGTGGTTGCGAATGTACGTGGCATTGCCGCGAAACTTCAGCACCGTGTCCAGGTCGGGGGCCTGAGAGCCAATTATCGTGCCGAGCAGCACGGCACCGGCCAATTCAGGCTGAGCGGACACAGCCGGATCCAAATACGCGAGACCTGCAAGACCAAAACCCATGGCAATGTGGGTACCTGTATCCAAGTATGAATTCCTCCAATTCCTTATTTAGCCGAATCGGCTTTTGTTTTTGTAGATAGGATAGGATGTTTTGCTTTATTATAAAGGAAAACCAATTAAATGTTTAGCTATTTTACATAAAATCATTATTTTTTTATACTATGTTCATCTTTTGGTCTTAATTATTACAGAAAAATGACAGAAGTGAGGGACGAGCGATGAAGGACATCCAAGTATTTGCCGAATACAAAATCCTTCCGGAGAAGCGGGAAGAATATCTGCATAAAATCAAGGACGTTGCAGCGGCGATGAAGATGATTGGTGTTGATGATTTTACCTTACAAGAAGGGGTAGATCAACCGGGATTATTTGTCGAAATGTTTCATGTTCCGTCGATGGAAGCGTATCGTAAAATAAAACGGAAACGCTGCGAAGATACGGCAGCATTAGGTGCGTTCTGGCAAAGTATAAACGACTGCATCGCAGGCGGTACGGACAAGCTGCACATGTGGGCGTTTGCGTCAATCGATATAACAGGGAGTGAAGAATAGATAATGGCAAAAAAGCAGCAGGAGAGACAACAGGAAATTATCGGTTCATTTCATATTAAAGATTTCCAGGATGATTTGTTGTACTGGTTTGAGCGGCAGCAGCGTACATTGCCCTGGCGTCAGAGCAGGGACGCATACAGGGTGTGGGTATCGGAAATTATGCTACAGCAGACGAGAGTGGAGACCGTGATTCCATATTATGAACGTTTCATGGAACGGTTCCCTTCTGTAGAAAAATTGGCCGAGGCGGAGCTGGAAGAAGTCTATAAATATTGGGAAGGGTTGGGGTATTATTCACGGGCCCGCAATTTGCACGCGGCAGTAAAAGAGGTACAGGAGAAGTACGGAGGCACTGTACCAAATACACCGGAAGAAATTCATGGACTAAAAGGTGTGGGTCCTTATACAGCGGGTGCTATCCTCAGCATTGCGTATGGCTTGCCCGAGCCGGCGGTGGACGGCAATGTTATGCGCGTATTGTCACGTATTTTTCGAGTTGAAGACGATATAACAAAAGTAAGCACACGGAAATTATTTGAAGCGATTGTACGACGGATTATCGCTCACCGGAATCCATCCTTTTTCAATCAGGCTCTGATGGAGCTGGGCGCGCTTATCTGTATTCCGCGATCGCCGCGCTGTGACGCCTGTCCGGTGGCTGCACACTGCCGTGCCCGGAAGGCAGGTGTGCAGGAAACGCTTCCTGTCAAGAAGAAGGCCAAGAAAGTCCGAGTGGAAGAGCGAGCTGTTGCACTGGTACAGCGGGAGGATGGCCGCTGGTTGCTTCATAAGCGTCCGGAAAGCGGTCTTCTGGCTAATCTGTGGGAATTTCCAAACGTAGAATATACAGAAGCAGAAAATGCCAGGGAGTGGTTGAGCGTGCATATGTATGAGACGTTCGGCATTAAGTGCATACCACAGGATCTGGTCATGGAACATAGTCATGTGTTCTCACATCTACAGTGGAATCTGTATACTTATCTATGTGGATATGAAGGACAAGAAGAAAGGAGGGGCAGTGCAATTGCAAAAGAACGCGTAATGTGGGTGGCAATAGAAGAAATGGATGCGTATCCGTTTTCCGTATCCCATAAAAAAATTGTCGACGCATTGCGGGAAGGATTTCAGCAAAGCCTGCTGTGACAGACGCATAAAAGAAAATAATAAACTCTGCAATAAAATGCATAAAAACAAACGGCTTCCGTAATGGAAAGCCGTTTTTTGACATAAGTATGTGCGCGAATTACTTCGCTTCTTTGTAACGCTTGTTGACTTCGTCCCAGTTTACGGTGTTCCACCAGGCGGAGATGTAATCCGGGCGTTTGTTTTGATATTTCAGGTAGTAAGCATGCTCCCATACGTCCAGGCCAAGGATCGGAGTTTTGCCTTCCATCAGCGGATTGTCTTGGTTCGGCGTACTGGTGATTGCCAATTTGCCGTTGTCAACGATAAGCCAAGCCCAGCCGCTTCCGAAACGGGTAGCTGCTGCTTTTGCGAATTCTTCTTTTAATTTTTCGAAGCTGCCGAACGATTCGTTAATCGCGTCCGCGATTTCACCTGTCGGCTCGCCGCCGCCGTTCGGGCTCATAATTTCCCAGAAAAGGCTGTGGTTATAGTGGCCGCCGCCGTTGTTGCGTACGGCTGTACGGATGTTTTCCGGTACGCTGTTAATGTTGCGTAGTAAATCTTCGATGCTTTTGCTTGCCAGCTCTTCTTGTCCTTCGAGTGCTGCATTTAAGTTGTTTACGTAGGTTGCATGGTGTCTGTCGTGGTGAATTTCCATTGTTTGTGCATCGATGTGCGGTTCAAGCGCATCAAAAGGGTAAGGTAAAGCTGGTAATTCAAACTTTGCCATAATAAAACTCCTCCTTTTTGGTTGTACACGGATTTGTTTCCAAAATTAATTATATCGTACTGATATTAGAATTCAATACAAAACAGATAAAAAAGTATAGTAAATATGTTTTCATGTCCCATTCTGCCATCGGCACACCGCTCAACTCGTCCAAATTACGTCCCGCTTCGTTCCCCTTTTTACTTTTGCCGCAACTGTTCATTTTTAAACGTATCTGTGAGAAAGTGGGAGAGCGGACCCGAACGGCCGCTGTCTCCATCATTGAGTTGTCCGGATGTTTGGCTGTTCCCGCTCATACGTAAATCACGCGGACAGAATTGCTTCTTGAGAAAAGAAAACCTGTGCCATAGTGTTGCCGTAGCATTCCTGACATAAAAAGTTCAAAAAATTAAGGAAAAATGAAAGGTTTTTCTTGGGAGAGAAGTGAATATACTTAGTGAATAAAACTAAAAAGGAAGGGGCAATAAGTTATGTATCCTCTTGAAGAAGTATTGACCTGGGAAGCGGAGATGGACGATAGCCTTAGACAGGAGCGCCAGATACTTGCCGCCTATCAGTGGATGAAAATGGATTTAGCCGATCGTCGCGCTGTTCTTCTTCAGGAAGATGCTATCGATGTATTTGCCCTTGACCAAGTAGATCAGGCGATTGTTCGCGTGGAGAAGCTTATTCTGGAGAGAAACGTCATTATCGGTGAGAAGGAACAAGCTGTTCGTAATATGTATCGGCAATGGCGCGAATTGCTCCAAAACCAGCAATAAACGCCGAAAACCTGCCTGTATCCGGCGGGTTTTTCTTTTTCTGCGCTTTTCCTGCCCTGTAAATAGCGACATTTGACACTATGTAGTGTAAAATAAAAGATAGACGAAAAGCAGGGAGGACGTTGGCGTGTTAATACGGTCGTTTCGTTTAGGAGATTATGTACACATCACACGCATCTGGCAGGAAACAGGATTAGAGCAGACGGAAACGGAAACGCTTGACGCATTGGCGAAGCAATTGGCTTGGGATAGCGATCTCGTTATGATTGCTGAGTACGAAGGAGAAGTGGCCGGGGTTATTGTAGGAACCATTGATGGAACACGTGGCTATTTTTATCGGCTTGCCGTCAATCCTGCGCTGCAGGGTAGGGGGATCGGACGCAAACTGGTAGAAGCGCTGGAGAAGCGCTTTAAAGAAAGAGGCGTAACAAGAGTATTTATCATGGTAAATCAGGATAATAAGAAGGTCCTTCCTTTTTATAGCTTGCTTGGATATGAAGTGAAGGAATATATTACCTTATCGAAGAAGTTAATAACGCCTGATACGGAATAGAGGGCGTCTGCTTCATTCACGCCAAAAAAGGGAAGAATGAGCGTGAAGGAGTGTTCGTATACATTATATAATAAGAAGGAAGGAGAGCGTGATGACGTCACCCGGAACCCCGCTTCGCATCGAAAGCTTTAAGCATGATCAATCGTTTCACCGTTCATGGGACAAAACGCTGCTGCTTCACTTAAGTGACGCGGTTCTCATTGGCGGCAACGATAACGTCCGAGTCACGGAATCGGACGGACGGGAGTGGCGAACGCGCGAACCGGCGATATGTACGTTTGGCCGCGGGCAATGGTTCAACACGATTGCAATGATTCGGACAGACGGGATTTATTATTACTGCAACATCGGCTCGCCGTTTTCTTTGCGCAACGAGTTGCTAACGTACATAGACTATGACCTCGACGTGAAGGTCTATCCGGATATGAGCTATACCATTCTGGATAAAGAAGAGTTCGCGCTGCACAGCCGGCGAATGCAGTACCCTCAAGACGTAATCGATATGGTATATAAGGGAGTGCAAGAGGTCGTCACCTGGATTCAGGAGAGGAGAGGACCTTTTCATCCAGGTTTTGTCGATCGCTGGTATGAGCGCTATTTGCACTTGCGAAATCCATGAAACTCCTTTTCGTAAAGAAAGGGAGTTTTTTATTCAGCCGCGGGAGGCACAGAAAGGGGCTGAGGAATTGGGCAGCATACGAAGATATCTTGTATTTGTTAAGCCGTATGGAACAAAGATTGGACTGACGATTGTCATAGGCATCATCAAATTCGGAATCCCGTTGATTATGCCGCTGCTGTTAAAATACGTAGTGGATGATGTTCTGCTTGCGAAAATGCCGGCGGATGATAAAATGAAAAATTTGCTGTATGCTATGGCCATTGTTTTTTTTCTATTTACGATTGTGCGCTGGCCTATTGAGTACTGGCGGCAGTATCTGGCGCAGTCTGTGTCGAATACGGTGCTGTACGATATAAGGAATCGGGCCTTTGACCATATTCAAAAACTATCGCTTCGTTATTTTCATAATCACCGCGCGGGGGAAGTCATCTCGCGCGTGATTAATGACGTCGAACAGACAAAAAGCTTTGTGGATACCGGTCTGATGAATATATGGCTGGATCTGGTGACGCTTTTGATTGCACTCGGCATCATGTTCTCGATGGATGGATGGTTAACTCTTGTTGCGATCTGTATGTTCCCCCTGTATGGATTTTCTGTGAAATATTTTTATTCACGTCTGCGGCATTTGACCCGTGTGCGTTCTCAAGCATTGGCGTCTTTGCAGGCGCATCTTCACGAAAGGGTACAGGGGATACCGGTGATTAAAGGCTTTGCGCTGGAGGAACATGAGCAGGTACAGTTTGATGAGCGGAATAAAACGTTCCTTACTAGAGCGCTGGAACATACCAGCTGGAATGCGAAAACATTTGCCGTGGTAAATACGGTTACAGATATTGCACCGCTGTTGGTGATTGCCGTGGCGGGATACCAGGTCATTCATGGCAATTTATCGGTTGGAGAATTGGTGGCGTTTTATGCCTATCTTGACCGCTTGTATGCGCCATTGCGCCGTCTCGTAAATTCTTCGACAACGCTAACGCAGGCGTTTGCTTCGATGGATCGGGTGTTCGAATTTATGGATGAGAAGTATGAGATAGCAGATAAACCAGATGCGCGCGAATTGCCGCCGGTGGCCGGTCATGTGACGTTTGCGAATGTGCACTTCCGCTATGCACCAGACGGAGAGGACGTACTGAAGGGCATTACACTGACGGTGGAACCAGGAAAAACTGTGGCGCTGGTTGGTGCGAGCGGGGGTGGAAAATCTTCGTTGATTAGCTTGCTGCCTCGTTTCTATGATGTGAGGGAAGGAAGCATCTGTATCGACGGGTATGACGTGCGGGATGTGACGATGAAAAGTTTGCGCAGCCAGATTGGAATCGTACTGCAGGACAACATTTTGTTCAGCGATTCGATAAAGGAAAATATTTTGATGGGAAATCCGAATGCAAGTGAAGAGGAAATGATTGCGGCGGCCAAAGCGGCCAATGCGCATGATTTTATTATGGAGCTGCCGAACGGATATGATACGGAAATCGGAGAGCGGGGCGTAAAGCTATCCGGGGGGCAAAAACAGCGGATTGCAATCGCTCGCGTATTTTTGAAAAACCCGCGTATTTTAATTCTGGATGAAGCGACATCGGCACTTGATTTGGAGTCGGAGCACCTGATTCAGCAATCGCTGGAACGGCTGGCACATAACCGGACAACGTTTATTGTTGCCCACCGTTTATCAACGATTACGCATGCCGATAAAATTGTGCTGATTGAAGACGGAACGATTAAAGAGGAAGGGACGCATCAGGAACTGATGAGTGCGCAGGGGGCATACTACAAATTGTTTACGGTTCAGAATTTGGATCGTGTGGAAGCAAACATGAACAATCCGTAAAATGACCAATAAAGCTAATATTTTTTAAGTTGATTAAAACGGTTTCAATTCCTTGAATTAATGTATGAGGGATATGTTCTGTACGATTAATCGTTTCAAGAACAATATTACCAGTGAATAATAGTTCAATTTCTTTTTTGTCTCTTTTATGGATTAGTTCTATCATCTTTATTCCTCCTGAGTTCTCCTTTTTCTGTGAAAATT
>NZ_BJXX01000056.1 GCF_007991215.1 Aneurinibacillus danicus | reverse complement strand
TTAACTTAAAATATGGCCAGCGTCCTGCTGAAGAAGTGATGGAAGAATTAGGTGAAGAAGTTCTTCCGCACTTTCCCGCAATAACCGGGGAGTGACCGTTTTATTAGCTCCCCCATCCTGGAAATAGTATTGGAATAAAGACAAAAGTAGATACCATAGCGCTTTAAAAGGAAAAGACAAGAGCGTTTGTTCTATATATTTTCATCCAAACAACCGATCCGTATTAACCAGGATCGGTTGTTTGATTATCTGAAATGAACAGCCCGTATTGAGCTATCGTTTCCTGTCGCTTGATCATAGTTTAATTTGAAAGTTTTCTTCTTCATAATGAATCGTCTGTCAATATAGAAAGCTACCAGTAATGCCAGTAAACCGGTCAAAAGCATATTTCCGTATGTTTCAAGCGGAAACGTTTGCAATAGTGGAATCACCGTGGCAGTATTACTTTAAAAGTTGAACCTTCTCCTGGGCTTCCGGATACTTGAATATCGCCATTATGAATATCAATGATTTTTTTAACGATCGATAGACCGAGCCCGTTTCCCTTGACGGAAGAATTGCGAGCTTTGTCAACTTTATGGAACGGCTTAAAAATATCAGCACGTTCTTCTTCCGGAATCCCGATACCATTATCCGTTATGGAGACGATGGTCTGATTCTCTTTCATCACAGCTTCGATAAGAATCTTACCGTGCGCTGGAGTGAATTTGATGCTATTACTCAGTAAATTGATCCATACCTGATTGAGTTGGTCTTCATCCGCTTGAATGGTAATGGCCTCAAGCTGAACATCGATTTGAATTTCTTTCTCTCTCCATTGAGGCTCTAACGAAATGACAACCCTTCGCAGCTGTTCGTCCAGTCGATACGTATTTACCTTCAACGGATGATGCTCCTGTTGCAAATAGGACAGCTGAAGCAAATTTTGACTTAACCGGGATAGCCTCTCGCTCTCCTCTTCGATGATCGTCAAATAACGGAGGCGGCTTTCCTCACTCATTTTCTTCTGCTTTAACGCCTTGGTAAACCCTGAAATGGATGTTAAAGGCGATTGAATTTCATGTGAGACGTTCGAAACGAAATCTTGCCGCATTCGCTCCAGCTTAGATAGCTCTTTCGCCATTTCGTTAAAACTAACGGTTAAGAGACCAATTTCGTCCTTGCGTTTGGTATGAAGCTCGAAATCGAATGTTCCCTTCGCCATCCTCTTGGTTGCTTCCGTCAAACGAAGGATAGGGTTTACAATATAACGCGCAGCAATGAGAATGAGCAAGCTACCGAAAAACAAAATAATGATGTACATAACATGAACAGAATTCATGATTTCGTCCTCGACAGGATTCTTCTCCACCGTTAGAAATAAAGCATAGGGCTTCCCCTCTACCTGAAAAGGAACGCCGACGATAGGAAAATGAGAGATGTGAGCATTGTGGGAAACATGGTGTTCTCCCATATCGATATTGCGAACAATATTACCGGCAAGCACGCGCTCAATATTACTACGATCAACATGCAGGAGTCCCTTTTTTTCCTCAAGGAGGGGCTTGCTGTCTTTATTGTAAAGCTGGAGGAGGGTACCGGAGATGCCGGAGACGTTTTGCATAAACGGTATTAAATCAGCAGAAGATGTTGATTGATAAGTTTGTATCATCTTTTTACCGTTCGTGATGAGAATTTCTTCTATCAAACTTTGAATTCGTCCTTCATACAGCAAGGAACTAACAATAAATGCCGTGAACAGACTCAACATCACAATACCGACGAATACTACTACAACACGGGTATACAGCGACTTAATCTCGATACACCTCCAACCGATAACCGAGACCGCGGATGGTCACAATGCGAAAATCGGACTCGAATTCGGCAAACCGTTCCCTGAGCCGCTTGATGTGAACATCCACCGTTCGCTCGTCGCCTTCATAATCCATGCCCCATATTTGTTCAATGAGATGGTCCCGTGTAAACAACTGCCCGGTATAGCTGCCCAGTTTGTATAGCAATTCGAATTCTTTCATGGGAAGTGTCATCGTTTTACCGTTCTTGTATACAACCTGATAACTCTTACGATCTAATGATATGTCTCCAAGCTTAACCACGCTGGAAGTAGAAATACGATATCGCTTAAGCAAAGCCTTCACCCGAAGAACGAGTTCCACCGGGTCGAACGGCTTCACCAAGTAATCATCCGTCCCCAGCTTAAATCCTTTTATTCGGTCCGTTGCCTCCCCCTTCGCAGTCATCATTAAAATAGGGATATCACCAAGTTCTCGTAGCTCCGTGCATAAAACCCAGCCATCCATTTGTGGCATCATAATGTCTAGAATCACCAGGTCAACTGTATGATTCGTGGCGTATTCTAACGCATCCGCTCCATTCGATTTTTCGACGATGTCAAAGCCTTCGTCTTCCAGGTACAGACGAACCAACTCACGGATGTGAGCTTCATCATCCACTACTAATATCTTTGGCAAATTTAATCCTCTCCTTTTATTTCTACTATAAATGGAAAGACTCTGACTTTTCCATTTTGTTTAAACTCAGCCCATATTTTATAGATTCCCGGTTGTTCGAAACGTGTTTCAAAAACCGGTTCCTCATCATTGGCTGGATGAACATGAAGAAATTTCTGAGCGTTTTCATCAAGAATAACTACATGCCCCATCGCTCCCAAATAAGGAGTTAAATTTGTTTTATTAAGATCGAATGTTAACGTTACTGGCTTCTTTGCCTTAACAGAGCTCATATTTAATTTTACGGTTTCTCCATCTACATTCTGACTAAAATTGTTGTCTGGCTTAAGCTCCTGGCTGTGAGTGTGAGTTGAGCCGCTTGGATTGCCTACTATAAACGGAACCGGTACTACATGATACACTAAATTTTTCGGCTTAATATCAATAAATGCTTTGTAAAATCCTTCAGGAAGATTGTTTCCAATTCTAAATTCGCCTTTGCCTGTCTGTTCGGGGTGCACATGATAATACTTTTGCAAATGTTCATCCACAATAATTAGATGAAGAAGCTTCTCATGATTTACTTCTAGTTCGTTAACTGGATTTCCCGCCTTATCCTTTAAAAAAATCTTTATTTCATTTTTATCTGATTGAACAAACGTATGTACTTCGCTGTTACCCTCATGCTCCGAATCGCTTCCATGTTCATGGTTGCTTCCATTTTTTTCAGCATGATTTTCAACACCCTCATGCTTTTTGGCAGATACAGACTGTTTATTGTCAGCGATAAATTCGTCATAGACGGTAAAACCACCTATCAGTACTGCCACATAAAGAATGGACGCTATAACCCATTTATCAAATATGATCCATTTACCCATTTCAACCACTCCTCACAATCATAATTTTGGTGTTGGCTTACTTATTCTATGGACACTGTAAATTAGCTTTGTGAACTCAATATGAACTGAGCCATAGAAAAAATGCCTGGGGGCAATCATCATCCAGTGCTTGTTTACATAGGCAGTTTTACCGGACGCAGGTAGTCAAATTTCCGTTTTATTTAACTATCGATTCCCGTCAACCATACTGCGGCGCGGTACCTTTTTGTAATCCTCCTTTGCGTGGTTATCATTGGATGCTACAATAAACGAGAAAGAAACTTCAATATTTATGTAGCGTCGCACCGAATTTGCGAAAAAATCTCACGTTATTTGCGAAAAGTGGTTTAGGGAGTTGTTACAGAAACAGGTCGGCGGAGCGGGTAGCGTACCACTCCATCGACCTGTTTTTTGTTCGCGTTCCGTTACTGGTCGGCGGTCACTTGCTTTACCTTCAGGGTGCCGTCTGCCTCGACGCTTGTGACTTCATACCAACCGTCGAGGCCGGGTATTTGTATCTGCTCGCCGATAAGGTCTTCAGTCCCTGCTGGCGGCTTCTGAAGGGCTTGGAGGACGTTCTTCGATCCACTATGAAACCCGATCGCTGTCGCGGCCAGGAGCACGCCTGCGACCGCTCCTTCAGGTGTCGTTCCGATGAAGATCAAACCGAGCACGATGCCGAGGACGAGCGCTACAAGCGGCAGGAAACGCTTCTGCACCCCAGCCTGGCCGACGATCCACAAGATGAAGATCATGGCCGGGATCAGGGTCGTGTCATAAATTCCGATGTCGATATTCATGGATGATTCCCTCCTCATTATTGTGAGATTTTTTGTTCCAGATACGCGATCGCGCGGTCCACGATAACAGCCGCATCCTCGCGAGTGATCGGCTTACCGAATCCGAAAAGGTCGTTTCCAATTCCGTTCATGATGCCTTTTTCGGCCAGGCGTTCAGTCGCTCCCTTTGCATAATGCCCATCAGGCACATCCTTAAATTTTCCGCTATATGTCGGCTCTGAAGCGGGCGCTTGCTGCTTCAGCGTGAGGCCATAAACTTCAGCGATTCCGGCCACGATCGCCTTTGCGCACTTGCGCCGATATGCGTCACTCTTCAAGAGTTCCGCCTCTTGGCGATTGGTCATGAAGCCGCACTCCACAAGGATCGCGGTCATGTTGGATTCGCGAACCATATGCAGGTTGTCCGCTTTGACTCCACGATTCTTTCTTCCCGTCTCCATCAGAAGGTTTTGCTGGACTGCATCCGCCAGTTTGACAGCTTCTGCTGGCCGTGTTGTGTAGACGTATGTCTCGATGCCTTGCGCGTCGTTCCAGTCACTTCCGTAGGCGTTTGCGTGGATGGACACAAGCACGTCGGCTTTCCACGTATTAGCCCGGTCGGTGCGCTCTTTAAGCGGCACGTCGCGGCTGCCGTCATCCGCATGGGTGAATATTGTTTCCACTCCGACGTACTCACTCAACCCATCGCGAACATATCGGGCGACAACGCTGTTGAAATGAAACTCCCTCATCGAATCATCAGGACAGCGTTTCCCCGGAGTTTCCGGCCCGTGGCCTGCGTCGATAGCGACCTTCAGTTTCGTTGTCATTTTCCGTTCACTCCTCGCTCTTCGATTTGCCCAGTTCCCTGTATCTTTGCATGTTGTTCGCTCTTTACGAGCGGATGCGCGGCGAATAATTGCTTGCGCAGGTTGTACGAGTTCGCATGCTTGACGTGTCCGATCCAGCTCTGCACCGTTCGATCGATTTCTTCCAGGCTGATCGTTCCCTCGGCATAGCCTCGTTGAAACTTCCTCATTTTCCGTTTCATGCGAATAATGCTACTCTTTCGTACCAACCGGTGCGTCTTCCAGGTTCGATACCCCAGAAAGTTGACGCCTTGCGATGCCGGGAAAACCGCCGTCTTTGGGTTCAGGCGCAGGCGCAAACGCCTGTTTAGGAATTGCTCGATGTCATAATGAATCCGGTGCAGTTCCTGCTTGTCGTGATGAAGAATCACGAAGTCATCCATATATCGGATGTAATAGCGAACACGGAGCGTCTCTTTCACATAGTGATCGAGCTGGCTTAAATAGACGTTCGCGAAAAGTTGGCTGGTAAGGTTGCCGACCGGAATACCGACGCCGTTCTCCTCATCACCCCGGACGATGTGCTGAAGCAGCTGCATCGTATCCCTGCACTTCAATTTTCGCCATAAGAGGCGGATCAAGATGCCGTGATCAATCGACGGGAAATACTTCGATATATCGGCCTTCAGCACATACACGCGCCCGTTCCATTTCCGATCCGTTTCCCGAAGCCAGGACACCAGCCGATCGGAACCGGCATGAATGCCTTTTCCCACTCGGCAGGCGTAGCTGTCATAGATGAACGTCGGCTCGAAAATCGGCTCGATAATATTGTTCACAGCATGCTGCACAACGCGATCCCGGAACGGCAAGGCTTTGATGTTCCGCATTTTCGGCTCATACACGACAAACTCCCGATATGGGCTCGTGCGGTACGTCTTCCAGATCAGCTCATTCTGAAGGATAATCAAGTTCTCCTCCAGATTGCTGCTGAACTGCAAAACCTCGTGCCGGAAACGCTTGTTCTTTCGAGCTTTCAGGTAGGCGTTGTGCAAGTTCTCAAAGTCGTATATCTGCGGGTACAACCCGCCGAATCGTCGCGGCATCTCGTCTCCTCCCTTGTCCTTCCTGGACGTTCGCTCCTACTTGCCCCGGTCGGACGGTTCATATATTTGCCTGACTTCGCGCCAGGACGGGACCAGAATCCCAAGTCAAGCGCACAGCCTGAGACGGTTCCCACCGCAGGATCGGGCGCATTGATGACTTGCAGGCGCGGAAGCCGATGCCCGAGTCCGTGCCCGACGGCAGATCGTTGAGGTTGAGCGCGAAAGCCCCGGCATTCGAGCCAAAGCCCCAATCGCCACCGCGTAGAGCTGCCTAGATTCTGGCCCCAAGGTTTTCATCTGCTGAACTTTCTTAACCAGCCGCCGAGCAAGCGTCCGACTTCCGCGATCTGCTTGCCCAGGTGCTCGTATTTCTTGATGTCAATGAACCCTAAGTCTTTCGCCAGACGGATCAGGAATTTCAGCTTCTCTAAATCCGTGTCGATCTGATAGAGGATCGGCGCTTTGTTCTTCTGACGGTTGGCCTGGATGATGCTTTTCTGAATGTCCAGCATCGTGTTTTGAATCTGTTGCCCCAGCGTGAACCGCTGCTGCTTCGGGAAGCGGTTCACGATCGGGTACGCATACAAGATCAGGTCGTACATCTTCTGGTAGATGACCAATTCGTGTGTCACGCTGCGTTTTCTCCTCTAGCTTCTTTTTGCGCCCATACTTCAGATAACAGATTTTCAGAAAATCAGATTTCAGATTGACTTGCAGGCGCGGAAGCCGATGTACGAGCTCGCGTACGACGGCAGATCGTTGAGGGCGAGCGCGAAAGCCCCGGCAACCGAGCCACCGCCCCAATAGCCACCGCGTAGAGCTGCCCGCTGTTTGTAAGCCCGCCACCAGTAGCCGTGCATGTTCTTGTATCCGCTGTTTCCGCCCGAGCTAACCGAAGCAGGGAGGGCGAGATACTTCAATTCAGGATCAATCGACAGAGCATTCAGCTTCGCATACCCATACTGTCCATAGTCACCGGTCGCCGTGACGTTATAGTTGAAGTTCAAGTCAACAGTCGCGAAGCCTTTCCCGGCATTTGCCGCAGCTGCTGTCGTGCCGTTCGCTCCGCGCGTGCAGCCCGTCAATTCCGTTGCTGTTTTGCCGGTGTAGGTGATCTGTTCGTTGTCGATCTGGATCGTGCCCGCATTCGGCAATTCCGGCCCCCGGTAATTGTCCGGGTAGGAGTAAGGGATCGTCGTCTGGGATGCGGTGATGTTTGCGGTCAACTTGGCCGCAGCTCCACCCGGAGGCGCGATACAGTAACGGAGTTTGAGCGTCACTACGGCATTATTGGCTGCTGACGCTGCCGTCGTTCCGTTGTATCCGCGCGTGCAGCCGATCAAAGCACCGGTGCCGTCGCCGTTGTCCAGGAACGATGTATATTTGATGTCCTCGGTGCCGATCGTGACAACCCCGGAAGCGGGCCATGCCGGGTATTCGATGTTCTTCAGCGCGATTGTGCTGTCGGCGGCGGTGATGCCATCGGCATCGTTGATTTTCGCGGTCTTCGCATGTGCATATACGCCGTCTTCGATCAGCAAGTCCACCCATTCCCAGACATTACCGACAATATCGAAAACGCCGTTTGCCTGGCCGTTGTGGCTCCACGTCGAAGGACCGGTGCCGGTAAGCACCCGCGTCATGATTTGACCAGTTGGCGGAGTCGGAGCGAGCGGGTCTTTGATGCCGAAGTTTTCCCAAGAGTTCGCATCGCGGTGATCGCGGCCATAGTTCGTATTGCCCTTCAGGTCCGGGTTCAGCAGCCAGGACAGATAAGCGATCGCGGCCCATTCTTTGGGCGTCATCAAATGACATTGACCGCCGTCCACGAATCGATTTTCGCAAGCGATTTTCGCATTGTTCCAGTCGATGTCCGTCCAAGGAACGACGCCAGCTTGCGAAACAGCAATCGCTGTCCCCGGCGAATTTGGAGTGCTGGTCCCCCTTGTTGTCGATGTGGCGTTCGGGTGACTGCATTGGTATTTATCCACCCAAAAGCCTCCCAATTCCAATCCATTAAGTTCCGGTTGCGGCAAACCCGCAGTCTTGAACTTCGGAATATATACCATCGTTGACACAACTTGTTTAGTAGGGGTGCCGGTCACGTCTCCATGAATAAAATGCCTTTCCCGCGTGCCTGCGAGAATCTGATCTCTCAATTGAGCTAAACTTAAACCGCCCATTCTGATTCCTCCTCAATTCATTCTGGAAATGCCCAAACGCTGACGACGACATCTTCCGCCACGTTCAGCGGCTGCTTTTGACTGACGACGATCGGCATATCGTTTTCGTCCCGGTCGTCCGTCTCCACCATGACGATTTCGCGCATCGGCACCTGCGCCTCGGCTAGCTGCCAGAAATGTCCTTGCGTGTCGTCCGTGCTCAAGCTGCCGTCCGCGTTGAGATAGAGACGGAAGCAGCGGCCTTCCCATTCATTGAGACTGAACGCTCCGCCCTGGCATTGTACACCATCGCCGAATGTGAATGGCTCGACAACCAGCTTGTCGTCCTCTTCGGTGATCGTGGCCGGTCGCCCTTCATTGACCATCTGTAACATTGGCCGATTCCTCCTTAATTGCTGTAAATTTGATAATCGAACGCGCCCCGGAAGTCGCCGGAGTTGAAGATCGTCATCGTGTTGGCCGACTTGACGACCCACACTTCCCCGAGATAGCCATCCGGGTTGGCCGTCGGCGTAATCGAGACGCGGAAGTTCGTCGTGCCGAGGTTGTGGGTGATCGTCGTGCCGGTTGTGCCTCCGAAGTTTGCCGAGCCGGACTGGAGCGCCAGGCGAATCGATTGAAGATTTGCCAACAGCGAAGCCTTGCCCTCGCGGGCTGCCTGCACTTCCGCGTTGATCGCATCGGCCAGCGTTTTGAGAAAAACCGTGTTGTTCAGCAGCACCTGGTGCACTTCGTTGTAAACCGTATAGACGACAGGCGTCTGCGCGTCGTACTCGGTCACGGTAGGGCTGAACGTGTTTTGACCATTGAGTGGCATCGGGTATTCCCTCCTTAAAAGTCTTCGTCCCAAGTGAAGGTAAATTCATCCTCGGGCTCTTTCTTCTTGGCTCCGAACGTCTTGATCGCGACGACCTTGCCGTTTTGATCAATAAGCGCCTGCTCGGTCAGCACCACGCCGTTCAGCGTCCCTTTCGGGATCACGACTTTGTATTGAACCGTTGTGTCGTTGATCAGCGTGGCCGAAGCGATCGGATACCGCGCGACCTCTTGTTCCAGGGCGGTCGCCGTTTCCGAAGGCTTTACCGGTGTCAGAACATCCCCCGGAGCGTGGCCGCCGGTGCCGAAAGCGATATGTGTGATCCTCGGCAGCGCGATCTGCCCGATCCGGGCTTTTGCCATGTCCTTCCTCGCTTGCAGCGTTGTGACCTGATAGCTCATTCAGATGGCCCTCCTTTCGATGACATAATCGTTTCGTCTCACAATTAGCGAGACTTTGCCGTGCCTTACGACCGAGAGCCGCATCTTTGCCGACCCGTCCATGCGCCAGCTGCCGCCCATCAGGCGACGACCGTCCATCGTTTCGGTATAGGCGAGATGCGTCGCGATCGGACGCATACGAGATGCGCCGTTCATGAGCAGAGCGCCGTTCATCAGCTGATCGTTGGACATCTTGTTCTGGCCGTCCATAAAGCGCAGATGCTGGCCGTTCATGAACAGGATGCCGTCGCCCATGCGCCCGGCTGCGCCGCCGCTCGTCGCGCTTGCAAACGCGCTGCGTACCTTGTGCGCGAGGCCGTCCGCCCGCATATCCGCCTTGGTGCCGTCCATATCCAGCCCGCCGTTCATGCGTGGTGCGTGATACGGTTCATTTATGTTCGATCGGAAAGCGGAGACTTGCTGCTGGTGCACCAGGTTGATTTCGCTGTCCGCGCTCGAACCGACCGCAGCCGAAGCTGAATGAAGGATGTGCGGCTGCGCCGACATCGTAAGCTGGCCGTTCATGCGGTGCTTCCGATCGTGCAGGACAAACACCTGGCGGTTGTTCTCGGCGGAAGTCGATATACTGTCCCAGCTCTTGGCGAAGGCGTTCCGCATATCGATCGAGCCGTCCATCACCCGACGGTCGTTCATCCGATACCCTTGGGGCCGGTTGAGCAGGTATGCAGGGGAGAAGACGAAACTTTCCCCCGAACTGCGCAGGGTGTAATCCGCCAAGGCGGCGAAAGAGAACACGAACGCATAGAGCTTCGATTCGATCGGCTTCGCCTTGTTGATCATATGGAGCAGCCGGTCCCGATCGCGCTGCAAGAGCGCCTCGTCGCTGGCGTTCAAATAAACGATGAACTGCGACCACTTGGACAAGTAATCGACGTTCGCGCCGTCTTCCTTTGCTGTCATCGTTTGAGTGCCGTCCATGAGCAGCTGTCCGTCGTGAAAATGGAACTTGTACTTCTCGCGGTACAGCGGATAAATTTCGGCTGCCGGGTATCCGAGCGATTCCAGGACGCGCTTCATGCCAGGCTGCGTTCCGCCTTCGCGGTACAGATCGTAAGCGGCCAGCAGGCGCTTGCGATAACTCTCATCGCTTTCTCCGGCCAGCCTCGGCATTTTGCGATCGATGCCATGCAGATCGAGTGCCCGGCCTTGCGAGGTCATGATGAACTTCAGTTCCCGCACGTGGAAGGCCGCCCGCTTGGCGTCGTCGAGCATGCCGCCGATGACGCCGGTGAGCTTCGTGATGTCCATATCCGCTTTTCGCGGCAGCTTCTTGAATATTCCGTGCGCCCAGGCAAACAGATCGTCGGCGAATTTGCTCATATCCGATCCGCCTCCTGAACGTCAATCTGTACCGTTCCCAGCACAGCCACCTGCCTCCGAGTGATCGTCACCGATCCGACCGGCTGAAGAACGTCCACCCGGACGACATTCGACGCATTGCGCAGATTGGAATAGAGCATCGAGCTGTCGAACGGATAGCGCGGATCGACGCGCAGAATGCCATCGTTCAGGTTGCTTGCCCCATAGCGGAACGTCTCTTGGATGCGGAGAGTTGCTTCTGCCTCGACCGCCTCGGGCGTGGTGTATTCTGGGTCGTAATACAGCACGACATGGACATCGATCTCAACCGGTTCAGCGGCAAATGCGCGAATATCGCCGATGATCGACCCCTTTTCGTCGATCAGCTGCTGCGCTTCCTGGACGATCGAATCCGACGGCACACCGGCGACGCTGGAGATGATGATGTCCGCCGTGCCTTCACCCCTCGGATGGTCGTCCTCGATGTGCACGGCCACGACACCGTTGATCGATTCCACCAGCGAGCGGTAATAATCGCGGATACCGCCTGTGGACAGTTGTTCCCAGCGGTTCAGCGTTCGCGCCCGCAAGTCTTCGTCCGTTTCTTCGTCCGTCCCTTCGCGTTCGAGCCAGTCGTCCCGGTTCTCGACGCTCACATAAGGGATGAACGTCAGCAGATTGCGGATCGTGCCGCTGGCGGCGTTGTATGCGGCCCCGGCGTTTTCGGCCTCGATCGGCCCTTCCGCCTCCGCGACGCCGACGGCCATCACGACGTTCTCTGTCAGGTAGTACCGCCGCTCGTTTCCTTCGAGATCAGGATCAGTCGAAAAGATTGACCCTGCCGGGATGGTGATGCGCTGGCTCGTATCGGTGCGCGTGAACGTGATTTTGCCGGTCGTCTTGGTGGCCTGCTTCCGGAAGACGCCATATTCCCGCGCCGCGACATCGAGCCATTTTCCGGTTGCCGAGTGCACGAACATTTGCTGGACGATGACCGGCAACAAGCCGTACAGGGCAGCGAGCGCCCGGAAGAACAGCGCCAGCAGCGTGTAGAACACGCCGCCCTTGCGCAACAAACGCGCTGGGAATTGCTGATCGCGAAGCTGCTGTTTCGCTTCCTCCAAGAGCTCGTCTTCGGTTTTGGCTTGAATCAAGTCTTCATCCACGTTCATTCACTCCTTACCACGCGAACACCGTCCACGGTGATCTGCACCGTCAGCTCCGCCGATTCGATTCCGTCCGGCGTCTGAACGCTGAACGATACGCTAAATTCGATTTCCCGCAGCGTCCACGAATTTGCCCGAACGTCCACGCTGCCCGGAACGACGAAGGAGTGCCGTTGCACGATTTCCTCCACGTCCTGGATGAGCTCTTGCCTGGACAGTTCGGTGTTTTCCCGTTGCAGGTACATGATCAAGCGGGTGCCGTATGTCTCGTCGAACGGATACGATCCGAGGACCGTCTCCAGCTCGTGCTTCACATCCTGCAAATACGCCGCCTTTCCCGTCACCAGCTGCACGTCGCCGTCAGCTGATGCCTTGAAATTCCCCTCATCGTCCAGGTAGATGTCCGCCCATTCGTCAAGCATCGTTCAATACCTCGTCGATATAGGGCAGGGCAGGGTCGGCATAGTAAAAACCGACGCGAACCTTGCCTCCGACCTGGACAGTCGTCCCGATCGGCACCGGCACGTTCGGCAGCGGCGGAAAGGACGGGTGAGGGGAGCCGTCTGCCGCCAGCACCTGAAGATCGCAAGCGGTCGGCTTGACACCAATCACGACCGCCCGCATCATGTGCCGTGCCGGGCTTAAAAGTTCGGGAAACTCTTTTTCGATGATGATTTTGACCGCTTCTTTGAACGTGTCCAATTCGTCAGGCATGGATGATCACTCGCTTTCCAACTTGTAATAGATTTCAGAGCGCAGCTTGTCGTCCTGGATGAAGTGATGCACCGTCTCCACCAGCGCGATCCCGTTGGCCCGAGGATGCGAGATCGTGATGTACTGCGAGTGATCCAAGCCCGGAACGAACACCGTTCGGAACATCCCGATCTCGCCGTCGGCCAGCATTTCAAGGATGTTCTCTCCGTATTGGAACAAAAACATCTCTTTGGGTCTTGCGAGCGGCTGCCACACAAAAATGTCTCTCGCGTCGAAGTAGGGCGCGAAGTCGATGTTCCAGTACGGGTTGATGCGCTGCCTGATCATGTCGTGCACGTTCAAGTTCGCGACGACCTGATCCTTCGGGCTGAACGCCTGCGAAGCGATCGAATACGTCTCGATTCCGGCCAGTTTCAGCCCGAATCGGATCATGTCCTGCGGCGTCGCTTGCAAAAACGATTGCGTGACCTTCGTTTGCAAGAGCTTCGTCATGCTGTCCTTGGCGATGATCCTTTCCTGATCCGGGCGGCTGACGTTGCCGGTGAACACCCTCGCGGCGTTCGATTCGTCATATCCGAGGTCGATTTCGACGATGGCCCCTTGCGGCGTGTCGATCTCCACTTCGTCCTTGAAGAGGAAGGAGGCATACCCCGCCGGGTCTTTGCGTGACCGCCACACATCAAGCTCCTTCAGGCCGCTTGAGACGATCACGTTCCCGATACGAATTTGTTGGAACATGCCGTCACCTCACTTTCGGCGCGTCGGCGTCATCCACCGCTGCGGTCGAAGTTGCATGCCTTGTCGGGCTGCTGCTGGCCGCCGGGATCGTGAGCCGCTGGCCGATATAGATCAGGTTGACGTTGGCGATGTTGTTCGCCTTCGCGATCGCATCGACCGTCGTGCCGAACTTCCGGGCAAGAGCCGACAGCGTGTCGCCTTTTTTGACGATGTACTGCTGGCCGTCTCCGGTGTTCGCGGCCACCTTCTGGACCGAGACGGTCGTCGATTCGGTCGCCTGGAACTCCAGGCTGACCGAGATAATGTCGTTCATGCTCGTATCCTGACTGCGGAGGCGGATCAGCATGACCTGACCGATGCCTCGCGCCTTGGCGTGACTGGACACAAACTTGTACGTCTGCGGCTTTTTCTGGGACGGAGAAGCACGGAACACCTTTTGAATCGTGGCGAGCTTTGCTTCCGCCGTCCCGTCGCCGTCGTTCAGCAGCTTCAGGTTGAGCCGGATCGTGGCCGGGTTGTAGCTGTAATTAACAACCTTTTTGCCGCCTTCGAGTTCCTCTTCGTCGGTACGAATGTCGCCCGTGATTTCCATGCCATCATAAACGCCAGGGAGGAGCGTGTCGCCGACTTTGATTTGTTCATCTTCCAATCGAATATCCATACGCTCACTCCCTGTACTGTTCGATAAATCGCTTCAGATCGTCGAAGAAACTGCGGCGTTCGCGTTCGCTGCCGCCGTGATAGTGCAGTTCGATCGTCGGCCCTCTTTGTCCGTTTTTCTCACGAATTGTCTCACGAACGGTCGTGCTTTCGCGGAACACTTCCTTCACGTCCACCCGGCTCGGACGCATCCCCGGCGATGGAGCCGCCGGAAACGGCGCATCATCCGGGTCGGGAAAGCCCGGAAACGGCGGCGGTGGAAAACCTCCGGGCGCACCGCCTCCGCCTGGAAACGCGGGAACCGGAACTGGTTGGATACCGAATACGAGCGATCCAGCTGCCGCTTGCAGCCATTCAGCCCCCCGGCGGAAGCCCGAGATGATCAAGCTCGGCAGGTCGGCAAATTGAGCTTTTAGCGTTTGCGTAAAGTTCGCCGTGACATCCGGCTCCTGTATGTCGATCGGTACGGTTTCCGCCATGAAGCGGACGGGATAGGTGCGTTCGAGCTCCAATCCGTCCATCATCCGATACGCTGCGGCACGCAGCTGACCCGCGCCCTTGTCCACTCCTTCCGCGATCGTGCCCGGTATTTTCGAGCCCGAATACGTCAGATCGGAGAGGGGGCCTGTTTTCGCATCGGAGAACGGCAGCAGCTCGCGGACCTTGCCGAAGATGTTTTTCACCGCTTCGACCGGTG
Organism: Aneurinibacillus danicus; assembly: GCF_007991215.1. Lineage (GTDB taxonomy): Bacteria > Bacillota > Bacilli > Aneurinibacillales > Aneurinibacillaceae > Aneurinibacillus > Aneurinibacillus danicus. Next base: position 49,268 of record NZ_BJXX01000056.1, on the reverse strand, counting down.
CCGTCGCCACCGACTTGATGCCGTCCACCAGCGTGTTGATAATCGCTTTGCCGCTTTCAAAGAGCCACGATCCGAAGCCACCGATGAAAGTCTTGATGCCTTCCCAGACGCCTTCGAGAATGCCCTTCACACCTTCCCAGGCTCCTTGCCAGTCGCCGGTGAAGATCGCCAGCGCCGTTTTGATGATGCCGGAGATGACCGCCCAGGCGATCTGAATGATGCTCTTGATCGTATTCCAGATGAACTGAACCGTCGCAGCGATGAAGTTGAATCCGTTGATGATGATGGACTTCAGGATTTCGAGCGCCGCCATGACGAACGGTCCAACCCAGGCCCAGACGAACTGAATGTACTGGAACACCCTCGCGATAATCTGCTGCACATACGGCCAGATCGCCATCGCCCACGTCAGCACCGCGTTGAACGCCTGGACGACGCTTGTCACCACGTTTGTGATGATTGGCACGACCGCCTGATAAATCGCCAGGAAGATTTCGCCGACGAAAGCGAGCACCGGCGGCAAAAAGGTCGTCACCGCCCGGTAAATTGCGGCCACAGCCGCAAGCACGACCGGAAACACCTTCTGAAACAGCCGACCGAGCGTGACGGCCAGCGGCTGCACCGCCGCCCAGATGTCGCGGAACGCCTTGACGCCGGTTGCGAGCAGCTGCGTCAGGATCGGCCTTGCAACTTCCCATATCCGCGCCATCATGCCGCTAACGTCCCGAAAAATGTTCATAACAACGGGTAGCACGTTCGTCTGGACGTAGGCGAAGGCTTCGACAATCGCGTCCCGGATCACTGGCCAGTACGTGAGCGCTTGCTGCCTGATCCATCCGAATGCCTGCATCGCCTGATCGGCGAACTGTCGCAAGGCGGCCACCGCTCGGCTAACCCAGGCTTGCGTCCCGTCGGATTGCCACCAGGATTTCAAGGCGTCGAACCAACCGAGCAGAACCTTTTTCGTTCCCTCGATACCGCCGTTTAGCTTGACGAACGCGCCGATCAGAAGACCGATCAAGATCAACACCCAGCCAATTGGGTTCGTCAGCATGAGCACGCGCATGGTCTGCATTACGATGTTGAACCCGAGCACCGCCGCTTTTGCTGTACCCATCACGACCGCGAAAATGGCGAAGGCGGAGATGGTGCCACCGATGAATGGGGCGATCGGTTTCAAAAAATCGCCGATCGACTTACCTGCGCTCATAATCGAAGAGAGGACGCTTGCGACCACTTTCGAGGCCATCTGAATAGCCGCGGACACCTGCGGCACCATAGCCAGCGCCCGATCCAAAATTTCAGACAAAATTCCAGCCAGCGGCCCTCCGGCGTTTGCTAGCTCGACCGTGATGCTTCGCCACAATCGGCTGAACTTGTTGCTTACATTGTCATATAAAGCTTCACCTGCGCGTTCGGTCGCTCCCCGGAAGTCGCCCAGACCTTTCTGGCCTTCCCGCATCGCGAGAATAACCCGATCCTCCATGTCCTCCCACTGTGTACCAAAAAGGGCGACGCCGATCTGGTTGCGCTTCAGCGCATCGTCCATATTTCCCAGCGCGAGCAGTGTTGCCTGAAATGCTTGATTCGCACTCTCGCCACCAGCAGCGATTTTGGCTGCCATTTCCTGTCCATTCATCCCAAGGGCTTTGAAGGCGTCCAGGCTCGTCTGGGACAAGTCTTGCATGCGAATGAATGCTTCTTTAACACTGTCACCGACCTTATCCAGGTTGAACGCGCCCTCTTTACTGCCCGCGATCAGCGTCGCGAACATCTGCTCGGCACTCATCCCGAGTCCGGCGAAGTGGACCGCATACTCGTTGACTGTATCCAGCAGATCGTCGGCGTAGTTACCGCCTCGCTGGAAGCCGACCGTGATCAGGTCGAGCGCATCGGATGCGCTTAAATCCTTGAAGTTTGCCGTCAACGTGCGGACGACTTTGGATGTCTCGGTGATTTCCGCATTAAATGCATCGCGGATGACGTAACTGCCGGATAGGAAGTCGCCAGCAGCTTCTTTGCTCAAGTTGGACAAGTTCTGTCGGACAACAGCTAAGTCTTCGCTAATGCCGGCGATCGAATCCCCTCGACCGCTGGCATAGATGTCTTTGACCGTGTTCATCATTTCTTCGGCAGCTTGGCGCGTGATGCCCGTTTGAGCTTGCAGCCTGCCGGTCGCCTGTTCAACCTCATTCGCCATAGAGGCCGCAGCGCCGCCGATCGACCCGATCGCAACGGTGATCGCCGTCACCGCCGCACCAGCCCACATTCCGGCACGCTTCAGGAATGCGCCGGAAGAGCGTTCTAGCCTGCCCATGTTGTCCTGCAATTCGGTCATCGACCGACCGGCCTTCATGGCTTCCGGTGTGACGCGATCGACCATAGACATGATGACCGACAGCTTGAATAGCGAGCTTAAACTACCCATCCGTTACGCCTCCTTTCGCGCCGTCATTTCTTGCCGTTCTTGCCGCCGCCGAAGGCCATAGCGATCGCGGCGGCGTTAATCTTGATTTCCCGGTCCTCATACCATAACGCCTTTGCGTAGTATTCGGAGAAGTCTTCCAGCTCCAGATTGTCAGGCGCTTCCGGGAAGTATTTGCGGATCAGCAGGTGCCCGGCTTCGAGGAAGTTCTGATCGATCTCCTCGAAACGGACGGACACCGCTTCTATAACTTTTTTAAGCTGGTGGCCGCGCTTGCCCCGACAAGCTCCATCAGGCGGCTGGCCGTGTTAAACGGCAGCCCCGGAAACTCGTCGGCTGCCTGGCGCAGCTCTTCTTCCTGCTCGGGCACGATGCAGGAGAACGTGAGATTTTTCATCGCCATGTCCGGCTTCGAGTTGAGTTCCTTCGTAAACCGGGAAATGTCGCTCGACTTCGGGCGAGTGAAGTAGAAGACGAACTCGGCCTCGTCACCGTTTTCGTATTCCAGACCTTCGATGCGGATTTCATACACGCGCCCGTATTTCTGCTTCAGCTCTTCGGTGTTGACCGCTGCTTTGGCTTTGCTCATGGAAAAGATTCCTCCTATTCATTTCGCGCGATAGAGGCGTTCGCCCACATGACCGCCTCTTCGAGCTTCGTGAGTGCGAGCGATTGCTCCCGCGACTTGGGTGTCGTTTCGTCGATCAGGACGGCCAGTTCTTTCGCCTTCTCGCGGATGGCCGTGTACTTCTCCGGCTGTCCCGGCTTCGGGCCGTGATACTTAAAGTTGTTTTCGATCTGCGGGTTCATCGGCTAGTCCTCCTAAATAGCGCGAACGCCGTCGCGGATGATTTGACCGGTCACAAGGATTTCGAGCTCGACTTCGAGCTTCGTGTCGCCCTGCGCCCCTTTGTGAGACGTTTTCGTGAACTTACAGCCCCGGATTTCGTCCGTCCGCGTGCGCTCGCCGTCGTTGGCATATGAAACGGTGATCGGGAAGAGCGGCAGCCGGTACAGCGGCTTTCCTTGACTGCGGGCGTAATCCAGCAGCTTGTTGAACTCGTCGCGCAGCAGGGTGATCTTCGCGCTGGCCGTGTAGTTGCCATTGCCGTAACCGATCGGAGCCGCGCCTTTGCCATACGCCAGCTCGGCGGACAGCTCGTCGTCGTAATCGATGCCGGAGACGGCGATCGCCACGCCGTAAGGCAGGCCGATGGTAATCGATTCCCAATCGTACACCTTGCCGTTAATCATGCGGCTTCCTCCTTTAGCTTAGATTCGGGTTTTGCAGCTTCAGCCGAACCGTGATCCACTTCATGATCGGGATCGGCACGACGGCCAGATCGACTTCCAGGCTGCGCGTCGAGAAAATGTCCTGCCCTTCCGGGATGGAAAGGGTAAAATCGCTGATCTCCGGCGCTGTCGCGGACATCATTTGACCGTTGAGCGGCGCGGCGAGATTGGCGATCAGGTTGTCCAGGCCGTCTTCGTCCGCTTCGCTCTGCACGAACCGGACGCTGGCCTGGCGGACGAGCCTTGCGGCTTTGTCCACGGTCCGGCGCACTTCGACGAACTCGAAGTCGGAACCGGCAGGTGCCATCATCCGGCCATTTGTGATATAAAAGCCGGGCAGCCCCTCGAACGTGCGGGCGGTGATGTATCCGGCCTCGTCAAGTGCCTGGATGTGGCTGTTGTCCATGCCTTCCATAAGCGCCGTGACGTTCGAGAGCGGGAAGCTCATCACCTTGCCCGGCGATTCGCTGACGCGGGCGCGGGCGAGAATCCCGGCGTACACTCCGGCGAGATTCGTCCAGCGGACGCTGCCGTCCAGCGCCGCCACCCGAACGAGCGGGGCGACAACGGACACACGGTCGCTGACGAAACTCTGGCGGGCCGTGAGCAGGTCTTGCACCCATTGGTCGATCGTTTCAGCCTCCGCCGGGCGCTTCGCTTCACAGATGAAGTGAATCGGCTTGTGGCTTTCTTCCAGCGTCTCCGCGTCCGATGCGCACATCGCCCACAAAGAGCTGTCGCTTTCGCCGACAACGTGGATGAACTCATAATCCAGCGAGTTGTTCTTGACCACGTTCATCGCGGCCAGAAAATCGGCGTTGCTCATTTGCGGCGCGGTCGTCTCGAACCGGTACTCGTCGCCCTCGACGAAGTTGTCGGTCGTCGGCGGCGTCGGCGACGTAAAGGTCAGCGTCAGTCCGGCCTCTTGCAAGTTGATCGTGCCGTTTGTTGGAATCGTCCGAACCGGCCCGAACGTGCTGCCGTCCAGCGAAAGCTGATATTGTGCTTCGTTGACCCCGCCCGACTTGGTGATTTTCACGATCACGTTGTATCGGTTGTTCGGCGTGCCGGTTACTTCCAGCACTCTGCCGCCGGTGCCGGTATGCGCCACATCGCCGATCGTGCCCGCGACGCTGGCCGCCGCCGGAACGACGATGATGTCGCGAGCGCCGAGCTGCATGGAATCCATCAGCGCACGGACGAGCTCGCCGGTGCCGAATGTGGATGTGATCTTGCTCGGGTCGGAAACCCGGTAAATCTGGTTCGGCGTGCCTTTCGTGCAAACGCCGATTTTGAGATGGACGCCGCCAGCCGCGTCGCTCGATGCGCCGAGGCCGCCGTCCTGGATGACGACTTTCGCGTCAGGAAGTCCTGTCGGCATCCCGTTCACCGTCCTTTCTTAGCGGGCCGCACCGGCTTCTTCAAGAAGCTCTCGACGGCCTTTTCATACTCTTTTTGCGTGCATTCGTAGCCTTCTGCCCAGCCGTTGGCGGCGAGGAGTCCGACGAACAGCGTCTTGCTGGTGCCCAGGGCATCCCGCCACGCTTCGATCGGCTTTTGCTCCGCTGCCGGTTTCGGGTCGGAGGCCGGTTTCGTTTTTTCACTCATGGGCTTGTCTCCTCCACCGTAATGTTGTTGACCTGAACCTGCTCGATCTTGCCGAGCTCGCGGTCGGTGTAGATGCCCCATTCAAATTCAATGAACACCGTGGCCGCCGCGCGGTCCTTTTGGTCGGGAATCCATTCGATTTCCTTCGGCCTAAGCGGCGTATAGTTGCCCTGGCCGTCGTCGATCCCGTCCGGCAGCTCGGCAAGCAGCAGCCGAATCCAGTCATCGACTTTTTCCTCGTCGCGGTCGAAGATCGTGACCTCGATCGGCGTGATCCGCCGAAACCGCTTCGTTCGGAGATAGCGGCGACCGGCGTTCTCGAACTTAGCCGCCTTCCGATGATCGGGCTCCAGCTTCTCGCGGGCGGTCAGGATGATCGCCGAAGGGGAAGTCCGCACCCGGTCGAAGGCGTCCTCGTCCCGGAATGTCTGCTTGATGCCGCCGGTCCGCAAGATCGTTTCGATGAGATTTTTTGCCGTGTGAATCATTGGACACGCTCCCGAATGAACTCCTGGATGAGTTCCATAATGTCGGCTTCTTCGCTGCTGGAAACACCGAGGAAGGGACGGGCCGGAATTTCGACCTTTTTCCCGCGCCCGGCCTTGCCGCCGAGCTGCTGGATCGCCGCTTGCACGAGGTTCGTGCCGATCGCCGCGCCTTCGCTGGTCGCCTTCGTGGCGATCGAGCGCATCAGCCGTCCGGTATCCTTCAGCGGCTTGCCGTTTGCGACGATCCGCTCAGCTCGCTTCGATACCTTGCCGCGTTTCGTCCGGTATCCGCTGGAACCGTCCTTTCGTCTGGTCCTGCGCCTAGCGCGGGCGATGAGCGTGGCGGGGGAGAGCGGTTCCCAGGGCTCGCCTTCCGGGGATCGCTCCGTCTCGAACCGTTCCTTTGAGCCTTCGGCGACAATCTGCGCGATTTGCGCGTTCAGCATCCGCAGCTCGCTTTTGGAAAGGTTGAGGTCGCGGAGCGTCTCAAATAGCCGGGACCAGTCGCCTTCGACGCGGACGCCTTCGGCGGCCATCAGTCGTACATCCTCCGAAAATCCTCGCCGTACACCTTGGGCCGGGCGTAGGCGCGAATGGCGCTTTCGTTCGCCGAGAGCTTGACCTCATCCGCCGCGATCTTCTCCAGCAGCTTGATCGCGTCCCGATACCGGCGCGTAAACACGTTGTCCTCATCGTTGTAGTGGCGGGTGAACAGGTTGTAGATCGCGATGTCCGCCGTCAGCTTGTTCACGATCTTCGGCACAGGGGAGAGGGGAACGGGATAGCGCATCGCGATGTACGTATTCACAACCGCCGTCGCCGCGTCGATCGCGCTGTTCGCGTTACCCTCATGAATGATTTCCTGACCGTTTTCATCGACCGCTGGGTTTTCCCGGTCGTTCGTCAGTTCGATCAGTTTGGACTTGTCGATCTGGCCGAGCAGATCGTCGATTGTGCAATACATTGCAGCGCTCACTCCCTTCAACCTTCCAGCACGTTCGGAAACCGCGTTATAACGCGTGATAACGCCCCTGTCCGGCTTGGTGAGTAGTTTTATACCCCCAAGCCGTCAGAACGGAAAATAGAGCGTCTGGAGGCTATTCTTTCGGCGGGTCGCCCGCGCCTTGGTTTTTGCCGCCGGATTTCGTCTTTTCGACCGGCTTTTCCGCCGCTTTGACGATGCCGAGGGCGATCAGCCGGTCGGCTTCCTCTTCGGTCAGCTGAACCGTCTTTCCAGGTGCGAGCTTATCGCCGTTGTGCCGCAGGCGGCGCAAGACGGTATATTCCGCCGTCGTTTGCTTTTCTTTGCTTTGTTCACTCATCGGGTCAACCCTCCTTACACCGCGCCGGTGATGAGGAAGCCCGCGTCCTTGGCGGTGAGCTCCACACCGTACACGTCGGCAACGTGGATGATGTTCGACTTGACCGTCTCGTCGCGGTATTTCGACGTTTGCGGACGGCCCTTCTTGCGCATCGTGTAGCCGTAGCTCGGCACCCACAGGTCAGCGGAGTTCTCGGGCACATACGCCAGGACGAGGTTGTTGCCCCATACGTCCTTCATCGTGCCGTCGCGATCCGCGTACACCGCTTTGCCGACGACGACCTTCTTCACGTCGAAGATTTCGGCCAGGATGTCCGCCGTCGCGATGCCTTTCTGCGAATACTTGATCTTGTCGATGATCTGCGGGTGATTCTTCAGCACTTCGTACACCGAAGCGCCGATCTCCAGCACGTTCGGGTACAGGCCGATCTTGCTGCGGACGGTGGCGCGGGCGTCACCGATCACGTCGATCGGCTTGCTGGCCGGGTCGGTGAACACGTCCGTGCCCGAAAGGGCTTCGACATGATCGGCGGAATAATTCGCCGGGTTTTGCGCGGCGTCCGCCTGGTCTTTCTCCATCTTCAGCCGGATGTTGTCGGTCAGCATCTTGGTGCGGCTCATTTCGAGCTTCAGCACTTCCGCTGCTTCCTCCAGCTCGCGGTCATCGATCGGCGCTTCGAGCGCTTCCTCCTCCAGGGAGTAGGGGACCGTCGTCGCGTCCATCTCGATGCGGTTCGTCTTGCTGCGAATCGCGCGGCGGGTGTTGTAAATGCGGAACGCCTCTGCGCCCCATTTCGGGATTTTGCCTTGCTCCTTGTCCACCGGCACGACCGGGAACAGGTTTTCGCCGATGTATTCGGCGTTTTTGTAGCCGATGGCGACGTTCGTGAGGATCGGGTCCACGATCCTCGTTTTCTCCAGTCCTGGCATTGATTTAGCCTCCTTTTGTTGGTTATGCCTTGGCCGCCGGTGCGCCGATCAGCACTTCGACCGGCTCGCCCAGCGCGGCGGCTTCCAGGGCGACGCCGTTGATGACATTGCCTGTCGCTGCCGGAACCGCGCGGCCTTCTGCGTCGCTGGTGACGGGATCTCCGGCGTTGATCGCACCTCCGGCGATAACCGGGGCTGTGCCTCCGGTGACGACCGTCAGGGATGCACCGGCAGCCGCTGCGGCGGTCAGCGAGACGCCGATCGCGGCGGCTCCGGCACCGGCTTGCGCTCCGGCTGCCGTGACGAAGCGGTATTCACCGACCGGCGCGGACGCGATGCGGGTGATCGTGTGACCGGGATTGTACTGCGTGTTCATGGCCGCTTGCCCTCCTTACGCCCGAGAAACGGCGATGACCGCTTCTTCGTAGCTCACTTTGTTTTTCTCCGCGAAGTCGCGGGCTTTCTTGTCGAGCTCCAGCCGATCTTCATCGACCAGCTCGTTCGGGCCGACCGCAAAGTCGGCGGTCTTGCTGCCGTTCTCCCGGTTCTTTGCGAACTCGGTGAACAGCGCGTCCTTGTCGGGCAGATTGCTGACAAACGACTTGAAGAACTGATACGGCGATTGTTTCACCGCTTTGCCATCCGCCGAGAACTCGACCGTCTCCTCGTCGGGCAGCTGCTGCATGAATTCGACCAGGCCGGTCCGCAGCGCCGGGGGGAGCTTCGTCTTGTGCTCGTCGATCAGGGCGTGGATGTCGCGCTCGCGCTCCAATTGCTTGCGGGACCGTTCGCGCTCGGCGGCGAACTCGGCCTCCATTTGCTTTTTGAGCTTCTCGCGCTCGGCGGCGAACTCTTTTTCGAGCTCGGCCCGCACTTGGTTTTTGATGTCGTCCATGTTGTCCGGCATCTTCTTGGCCTCCTTGTTTTCGCCTGAAAAATCCAGGTCGATTTGTATGCCTTCACGGTCCTCCTGGGAGAACTCGATGGGCTTCAATCCTTCCACGGCAGGGGCGGCTGCGCCGAGGAATCCAACGTGCCGCAGCGTCCAGCCGTTGTCCGTCTTGCGCAGGCGGACGGACACTTTCTTGTAGCGCCCGGCGTTGACCGCCTCCGAAAATTCGGGCACCACCTGGTGGAACGACGCCAGCAACTTGTCGCCCTCGCGCTTCAGGGCGGACACCCAGCCGAAGGCCGGATCGTCCTGTTTCGGATGCCCGATGACGATCGGCGCCTCGAATTTGTTCGGGTCGTAGTTGTCCACGATCTGCTGAATGTCGTCTTCGGTGAACTCGCCTTGCGGCTCATACTTTCCGGCGCGGAACACTTCGTACCATTTCATCGCGTGTTTTCCTCCTTATTCCTCACGGTCTTTGACCGATTCGGGCACTTCCCGCAGCGAGACGCTTGGGGGCTTGGACCAGCCCGGATCGGGTGAAACGTCCGGCCTGAAGTTGGCCGGGGTGATACCCTCGCGGGCGGCGCGGTACTTGTTGATGGCAATCACGCCGCACCGGCAGCGGTGGCCGTTCGGCGGCCACCATTCATTCCAGATCGGATCGTCGCGACTTGCCACAAAACCGTTCATCGCCCGGTGGCTGGCCCGCGTGCCCGAATCCAACACGGCGGAATAGCGGTAATAAGGGAACATATCCGCCATTTCCGGCTGCTGGAGCTTTTCATACTGGCCGGTTTCGTAAGCCGTCTGAATCTGGTTGCGAAACACCGTCTCCAGGTGCCACGGGTCCAGCTCGCTGATGCCGAGCGCCGCCGCCTTCGCATCCACGGCCTTCAGGAAGTCCTCGAAGGTCGTGCCCTGTTCCAGGGAGGCGAGCAGCGCCTCGTGGATCGCCCGGACCATATCCTGGCTTTGCACGCCCGCCAGCGTGAAATGCTTGGTGCGAAGCTCGTCGTTCAGCTTCCGGTACTGCTCCATGTTGATCGGCATCAGCTGCGAAAAGTAGCGGATCGCCTCCTCAAACTTGACCGGCTTGGCGACAACCTTGTACGCGAGTTCCTCGTCCTCGCTCGCGAAAGAGGCGTTTCCTTCGCGTTCGGCCTTCAGGAAGTCGAGATGCGCAGCGTATTCGCCCATCGCGTAGGCGACGATGCTTGTCCGGTTCATGAGATCGGCAAGGTCGGCGATCGCCTCCTGATCCGGCTGCAAGCGGCTGACATCGGCAGCGCCGAAGTCTTTCCACCGGCGCACCTGATCGACCAGGTGATTCCACATCCGCCGGACGATCAGAAGACTTTCATCCACGGACCGAGCGAATAGCAGCTGAAGTTGATCGGCCCGTTCCTGCTGGTCATCCTCCTCAGCGGTGAATTGAACGACGTGCAGCTCGCGGTCATGATCGTGCGTTTTTCGCGCTTTTCGTGAGACGTTTTGTTCCGAAAAGAGCGGGGAAGGGGCGACTTCCGCCTTCTTCACCAGCACGTCGTTCTTGCCGGGGCGGGGGATGTTGTACTTCTCATAAAAGTAATCCACCGAGATCGGCACACCCATGTTGACCAGCTTTTCGTCTCGTTCAACCCATTCCTTGTGAACTTCCTCTGGCTCAAAGTCGATATGGAAATACGGATACGAATCGACCTCGCCGAAGTTGAAGGCGACCAGGTAGGGGATCAGGTCCGTATTGATCGCGCTCATGAGCATTTTTGCGTCCGCCTCGATGATCTCGTCCTTGACGCCTTCATGTGTCTTGCTGGCGGCAAACGAACCGCCGCTCGGCAGCTCGGTCGTGAGCGTCTGGCCGAGGATCGCCTTCGAGATTTCCGCGTTGCAGAACCGGAGGAACGCCTCATGCGCGTCTCCTTTCGCGTCTCCGGCCTCCTTGAACTCCACGGACGAGTTGGCCGGGATCGCGACCGCCGCGTCCTGGACGAGCGAGACGAGCGCATCGAGCAGCCGGTCCTGATCGGCTTGCGACGCGCCCGGCTGGTACTTTCCGATGGCCGTCGGCATGCCGTACTTTTCCATGAAGATCGCCCAGAACTTGAACCCGTGCTTCTTGAACTGCCACGCCCAGAAGCACTTCGTCGCCAGCGCCACGCCGTAAGGGTTGTGATCGTCGCCCGATTCGTGGACGACGGTCAGGAACTTGCCCGGCGGCACCGGCTCGCCCTCGATGTCGGCCAGACTGCGCAAAAAGCGCAGGTTCCCGTCGATGTCGAAGGTGAAATATTCGATCGGGCGGTCTTTCATGTTGGCGATCGTCCAGCGGCCTTCCCGTTCCGTCCAGATCAGCTCGTGAATGTTCCGACCTGCGAACACAGCGTCGAGCATTTGCCGCATGTCCTGGTCGAAGTTGAGCCGCTCGAACGTCTCCTTGACGAAGGCGGCGATCTCCAGATCGCGCCGGTCGTCAGAGGCGGGGAGCACGTCCCAATCTTTTGAGAGAACGCCACTTTTGCGCTTGGTGAGCTCCGCCCACACATGCGCGTCGGTTTTCATCTCCTCGAAAATTTCCGCCGACTTGCCGGTTTTCTTCAGGATGATGTCCGGGTTCGGCAACGACTTCATGAATGCGCCGAACGTGTTCAGGACGCGGGCGATTTCGCTCGTATCCGGTTTTTTGATTGGTCTTCCGTCTGGACCGAGAATCATCCGTATCCCTCCATCATCCTCCGCACGACGCTCCGCCGGGCGACCGTCACATCCAGCGACACATACGGGTTATTGATTGCAGCGTGCAGCGAGAGGGCGAGCGCCCAGAACCGGTCCGCGTGGCCGTTCTCGCTGCGTTCGGCGGCGTACCGGATGTTCCCGGCTGCCGTCGTGATTTTCTGGACCGAGTGCAGATCGTTTCGCAGCACCCGGTCGATCGGGATGCGCACGACGCGATCCTCGAACGCCCGGCGCTGGGTGATCGCAAGCTCCTGCTTGACCGGCCCGGTAAATTCAACCGCTTCGGCCTTGCTGCCGAACGCCTCGACCGCCTCCTCGGCGAGCTGCATGCCGATGCCGGTGGCGTCGATGCAGGCCCGGCGCATGCGCGGCATGGACAGGTAGGTGAACAACTGCTCGCGCTGGACGCTGAACTTTTGTTTCTCCAGAACGTGGATCGCTCGCGTCCAGTACAGCGTGCCGGTATATTCGAGAATCCACATGACGGTCAGGTCGCGCTTGCGTCCGATGTCCACGCCGAGCGTCAGATCGCCGACCGGGGAAAAGTCCTCCGGCAGCATGAACGTCGCTTCGTCCGTCTCGCAAGGGGTGATGAGTTCGTAAGGGAGGAGCGATCCGGCCTCGTCGATGAACTCGCAGCAAAACTCTTGCAGCCAGTCGTCTTCCGATTCGCAACCCTTGCGCAGCTCGTCGATGTCGATGTCGAGCCCTTGCTCCTTCGCCATGTAGATGTCCACGAAGTGCTTCGACCAGGTGCCGGTGTTGTCCATCCACAGGTCGTAAAACTTGCCCGACTTGCCGTTCGGCGTCGAGATGACGCGCAGTTTGTAGCCCCGCGTGATCGTCGGATACAGCGCCGTCCAGATTTTCCGGCTGTCCGCGTGGAACGCGAACTCGTCCAGCACGACGTTGCCGGAGAAGCCCCGCGCGGTGTCAGGGTTGGCTGGAAGGCCGATGATCTTGCTGCCGTTCGGGAAACGGACCTCCAGCTGCTTGATCGCCTGGTCGTCAATCTTAAAGGTTGTCTCCAGCTCCTCGCAGGCGACGCCGATCGCGCGGGTGTGCGTGGCGACCTTTTCCATGAGCTCCTTGCTTTGCCGTTCCCCGCGTGAGAGGAGCACCCACGTCGTCCGGTGATCGAGACAGTCGAGCACGACTTCCAGCGAAACCGCGAACGAAAAGCCGGTCTGCCGGGCTTTCAGGGAGATTTTGAACCGGCTCTTGTCCTCGACCCATTTGCGCTGGTATTCGGTGAGCTGGATCGCGGGCTGCGTCATAGGATGCCGTACACTTGCTCTTTGATGTAGGCCAGCGTTTCCGCGTCAAGCCCCTTTTGTCGCCCGGTTTCCTCGATCGCTTTGACGGCCTTTTCGGCTTTCTGGCGGAACTCCAGCTTCAACTTCTCGCGCTGGACCGAACTGCGTTCCAATTGAGCGAGCGCCTTCATTGTCTCGATCAAACCCTTGTCGATCACGCCGCCCTCGTCCTGGGCGGCCATCAGCGTTTCCTGGATGAGCTGCACGGCCAGATTCGACGCCGCCTCGGTCATTTCCGTTGCCGGTCGGTCTTTGCTGTCTTCGATGATCGCCTTGGCCTGCTCGCGGGCGATCCGCAGCTTCTCCAGCCGCGACAGGAAGTCTTTGCCGTACCGCTGCACCGCCATGTGGCTGACCTCGACGCCGGTCTTGTCGGCCATCTGGTTGATCCAGTCGGCGATCTCACGGTACGTTGCGCCGGTCGTCAGTTTTTTGTTGACCGCCTCGACGATTTCCGGCGGCAATTGAAGCACTTTGCTATGCTTTCGGCGGCTTGACATCAGCGGATCACCAACACGCCGGGATCGTCCGGGATGTTACCGTCCAGCAGGTCGATGCCTTTGGCGGTCAGGGTGGCCATCGTGCGCTGGATGCCGAGTTCGTTGCCCTCCTCGGTGCGGACGTACCCTTTCTCTTCGAGATAGTGCAGATGCCTGCGGATTTGCGGCAGCGAGCCGTCCATCTGGCTGTCGTTCAGCGTCAACGAGATCAGCCGGTCGCTGGCCGGGCTCGGATATTGGACTTTGAGGATCGTCAGGATGAATCCCCGGATTTCTTTTGCTTCCTTGTTGTTCATTCGTTTTTCCCTCCTGCTCCCGTCAATTTACTCACGCTCTGGAGCATTTCCCGCACGTCGCGGGTGAGCGTATCGACTTTATGTTCGAGCCCCGCGATCGCCCGCGTCTGGTCGTCTTTCAGCTCCTTCAGGGCGCGGTTGAAGTCGTCTTTCAGGACGTACTTCTGCGGCAGCTCGGCCTTGAAGTCCGAGAAGTCCTTCTCGATCTCCTGAAGGTTTTTGTCCAGGGCGGACTGATTTTCTTTCACGCTGGCACGAATGTCTTTGAGGAAATAACCGATGATGCTGGCAAGCGTCAGCAGAATCGAGCCCATGACGGTGATGATTGTCACAAGTGCGCCGGTTGGCAGTTGATCCAATGCTAGTTCCCTCCTAAACGAAAAAAGCTCACAACAGATTTTGGTCTATTGTGAGCATAACAAAGGGGTCTGATCGGATTCGATCAAACCCCTCTAGTTTTTTCGCGCGATAAACTACTTATAGGAAAACTATTAAATTTCGATCTCCAACTGCTCGCCTTCTTCCTTCGGTCGGGTCAGGCTGCGAATGTACGTTTCCGACAGGTTATACTTGCGGGCAAGGTCTTTGTAGTTGGTCCCGTCGAACTCCTTGCAGATGATGCGGTCCCGAGCCGGGCCGATGGCCTTGTCAAACTTCGGCATATACTCATAGGTGCCGCCGAAGTGCTTGGCGAGCTCTAGCGTAGCAGCCACGCCGATCAGCTCGGCCATCTTCCTGTAAGGATGAGGCAGTTCCTCGCAGTTGACTTCGGCGATCAGCTCCTCGGTCAACTCCATTGACATCCTCCTTCCTGGCATTATATCGCATCGTTCTCGTTTTGTCTCGCGATTTCCCATTCTTTGGCTTCGACGTGCTGGGTGACGGCCTGGCAGGACGGGCACCACAGCGTTTTGATGTGGCCGGATTTCTTCAGCTTGCTTCTTCGCCGCTGAATGGTGGAGACGTGGCGGCAGACGGGGCAGATGAGGAACGTCGCCGCCAAGAAACGCGAGGCGCTTCGTCGGCTCACGACGCCGACCTTTAGGGCGCGGCCCGCTGATAGCCGCGATCCCGCATCTTCTTCAGCGCCTCGATCACCTTGATGCCTTGCTGCTTCGTCAGCCAGCCGAGCCGGTCCACGCCGGTGAGCTTTTTGACGAATCCCTGGAGGCGCTTGGGCTCGTCTGCCCATCCGAGCTCCTTCTCCAGCTGGCGGATTTTGCCGAGCATGGCGTCCGTCGCCCGGTGTTCGCGCGGCTTCGGCACTTCGCCGACGAGCTTGCACAGCCGGTCGATGACCTTGATCGCCTGCTCCTTCGTCAGGGCGGAGATACTGCGGTCGCCGCTGACTTGCTCGACGACCGACCGCAGGTTTTCCTCCTCGATGCCGTACTGCTTCATAAGCCCGAAGATTTTGCGGCGCTGCTCGGGAGTGATCTTCATGGGAATCACTCCTTCCCGATCAGGCGCTCGCACTCTTCGACGGTCATCTGGCGTCGGTACATGCCGCCGGTGACGGCGTTCAGATCGGCGTCGAACATCTTGTCGAAGTCCGGGCTCATCTCCACCCGCGCCAGTTCCTCAATCTTCTGCTGCGGCATTGCCATTGTCTTCATCCTCCTTCGCATATTCGAGGCCCACGCTGATGCTGTCCTCGACAAAAACGGATTTTCTTACGTCTTCGATCTGCTCGTCGGTCAGCTCGCCGAAAAACCGCTCGATCAGCTCGGCGTTCTTCGCCAGGCGGATCGCGTCGAGTTCCTCTTCCAGGTCGCCCTGCACGCCGACCGTCTCCAGCAGCTTTTTGTCCTTCAAATAGTCGCCTTTGAGCTTCTTTTTGACGGCCTTCATCGCGTCGGGCGAGAGGCCGAGCCCGCGCAGCACGTCGTCGATCACGACCGACTTGTCATAGTCGCCTTTGAACAAGGCGATCAGCGCCGCCTTGAACCGCGCCTCCGTGTCGTATTTGATTTCCTCTTTGCGGACGATCTTCGATTTCGCGATCTCGCCGAGAACGGAGACAAGGCGGTCGTAGTTGTCGATCTCGAATTTCTCCTTGTAAACGGCGTTGAAGTGCCCGGCGCTGCCAAAGATTTGCAGGAAGGACAGGTTCCGGTTGTCCATTACCGCGAAGGCTGCCGTCGTCAGCTCGGCCTTGATGGCGTCGAGCCGTTTCTTGTCTTCTTTCATGCTGCGTTCCAGGCGGATCGCTTCATCGACCAGGGCGGCCAGCTGTTCCTTGTTCATGACGGCGACACCTGCCCGACGAAGGCGTTCGCGAATTTGCGCTCGGACACATCCACATCCATGTTTTCGACGCACTTGGCGCAGACGAACCGTCCCATATAGGCATTGCCCGTTCACGCGCTGGAGGAGGATGGTGCCGTCCTCGGCGCAGACCTCAATCTTGAACCGTTCGCCGCCGGTCAGGCCGAACTCGCGGCGCAGGGCAGACGGCAGGGTGATGGCTCCGGTTTTGTTAATCTTCTTGTTAAACGACTTCAAGGGAATGTCTCCTTTCGCTCATTGAGATTTTTTGTTCTTTGAGCAGCGTGCAGTACGCTTGCTCGGCGGCGACCAGGCGATGGATCGCGGCGTCCACGAACGCCGGTTCCGCTTGGTCGAAATGCTGCCAGGCGATCGCCAGCTCTTTCCGGGCGCGTTCAAGCTCGTGGCTGGCGGATGGGGCGGGAGGGTCGTTCCGGTGTCGCCTGGCTTGGTTTAGCAATTGCAGCAGCATGGCCTCGCCTCCTTTCAAAAGGTTTCGCGGTCTTTCTTGCGACCGTCTTCGCCGTCCATGTGCGCGTGCTTCATCATCTGGTTCAGGCGGCTGCGTATCGCTTCGACTTTCTCTTCCAGCCGGTGCTTGCGCATGGCCTTCTCGTACACCTGGTCAGGCGCGTAGTTGCTGGTCGCGAACGTCGGCAGGTTGCCGGTGAACCGAGCGTTCACGATCTCGAACATGACATCGACCGTGAACTCCGTTCCGGCCTCTTGGCCGAACTCGTCGATGACGAGCACCGGCGTCGTGCAGTACGCCTCGATCAGGGTGTCGAGCGATTCCTTCTTTGAGAGCATGCCGCGCATGTTGCGGAAGATCGCGTCGGTACGGATGAATAGCACCGGCACGCGGCGTTCTTCCAGCCGGTTGACCATCGAGAGGACGAGATGCGTCTTTCCCGTTCCCGGCGGTCCGTATATATAAACACCCTTATCGCTTGCGCCGGGCGTGAACTCCTGGGCGAACCGGTGGATGTACGCGCACAGCTTCTTGTGACGCCGTTTCTGCGCGTCCGGGAAGTTTTCAAAGGTGAAGTCCTTGTCGCTGGCCGCCTTCCCGGAGAGGGAGAGCAGCCGCTGCCAGCGCAGCTCCCGGTGGTATTCCAGGAACGGATCGCACATGCGGTGCAGACTGTTAATATGACCGCCTTGGATGTCAAGGTGAATCTGTGTGCCTTCTTGACCCGCAGGGCGGCGGCAGGATGTATAGCCTGTGCATCCCCGGCATTCCTCGACCTGCTTCGCCCGATCCATGAGCTGCACCGTCGCCCTGCGAATCTGTTCATCAGTTGCGCCGAGCTCCGCCAGTTCCGGCAGCCGCTCGCGAAAATATTCCGGCGTGTACCGATTCATCACTTCAGCAAACCGCGCTTGCCATGATTCATTGCCTTCCAGCGCTTCCTTGATGCTCTGCATGCGCCTCGCCTCCTTCCAGCGGCACGAACAGCACTTCCATGACCAGCTTGTCCGGGTCGAACCGGATCGCCTCGATCTGGCGGTCCGACGGTTGCTTTTCGACCTGCCGCAGTAAGCTGTGCAGGCTGACCGCAGCCGTTCCGGCGGTCAGGATGTGGGAGAAGAGGACGAAGCAGCGGTTCGGATCAGGCGGGATCGCCATCTTGATCCGTTCCGTCGGCGCTTGCTTGGCCTTCGGTTTCGCCATTGCTTTCACCGCCTTTTTGCCCCGGAACGAACCGCCCTTCGGCGATCGCGATGATGTCGTCATAGGTTTTGACTTCACGCCGGTTGTCGTGGAAGTCGCAGATCGCTTTCATGAACTTCAAGAAGCCGACTTCCTCGTCCGTGATTCGGTGATCGTCGAAGATCGAAGGCTTCATCGCCGCCTTCGCTTTAATCTGTGCGAGCAGCGTGCCGCCGACCAGCCCGAAATAGTGGGAGAGCTCGATGTGCGTGATATGCGATTGATGCCAGCGCTCCGCGACCTCCCTCGCCAGCTTCTTCCGGTTGATTTTCGGCTTCGGAGGCATCGGCTTGATGCCAAGGATGCGGCGAAGCTCCGCCCTCGTCGGCTTTCGTTCTTTCTTGCGCTTGCGGCGCTTCAGGGAAGGGGAGGAGCTCCGCTTCGTCGGTTTCGTTGTTGTGGTCATCGGAACGCCTCCTTCGGTATCTGGATGTCGTGCAGGAAGCGGATCGCCATCGCCGCGACCTGCATCATCTCGATCCGGGCGTGGATCGGGTCGTTCGCCTTGATCGCCGCCCAGGCTTCTTCGAGCTCTTCCTTCAGTACGGCGTAGCCTTCATGCGCCGAGTGGAAGGGTGGAAATTTTCCCATCGCCCGGCGCAGCTCCAGCTGCACGTCGCAGATGATGTCCTCGATCCGGCTGTCCGATCGACTGGCCGGAGCCGGGGAGGGCTGGCGCTTCACCGTTTCGTCCTCGGATTTGAACGGAGAGCGCGGGCTGCGGATGCCCCAGGCTCGCATCTTTGCTTGCAGCGTGTTCTTTTTCATGCCTTGCTCTTGCTCGATCTGGTGGATTGTCTTGCCCTTGGCGAACTCGGCAAGCACGAGCTCCTTCGTGACGTGATTGTATTTGCGCGGCGGCAATTGGATCGGCCTCCTTTCCTGAACGCCGTCGGCGTTCGTGATTTTCGGCGGGGTCGCGACCCCGTACTTAATCCGCTCCTCTTCGGTCATGGGCCGGGTGACGCACTCGCTCGACCAGGTGGCCCGCAGCTCGACCTCCCTTTTCGGAATCGGCGTTCCCGTATGGCCTCTTGTTGATGGCACGGTCATCACCACAATTCGTTCAATTTGATTTCGAGTTTCGGCCTGCCGTCCGGCATCGTCGCCGATCTCTCCGGCGGTGGGTTTATATAGCCGGTGTGAACCACTCTCACGATGTCTTTCGCAGCGTAGCGCTCCAGCACATAGGAGACAGCACCGGCCTCATCGATCACACCTTCCACGCAAACGATGCGGATGCCGCCTTCTGGCGGTTCAAATGCGACATCGTAAATGCGGAGAGGTTTTCCCCAATACAGGCGGCGACGTTCCCGCCCGCGTTCCTTTGCTGCCGCGATCCGCCTTCGCCAGGATCGAACCCATTCGGCATGTTTTGCCCGGCGCGACGGCTTGATCTGCGGAGGCGGGGCGGACTTGGGGCGAATGTTTCGCTTGTCCTTCATCGGCCTGTTCGCCTCCCTCGCTTGCGCCATTTGCGCCAGTTTTTGGCCTGGCTTTTCTTCTTCCGGTAAGACAGCTGCGCGATCCGTTTCCGCCTGGCGATCTCCCGCTCGACGATCACCCGCAGCGCCGGATAGTGCTTCGCCACCGCCTGCACGATGGCGCGGACGGTGGCGGTCACAACTTGGATGAATCGCTCGAAAAATTGCTTGATTTCCGGCGACAGCTGCGGCGGTGTGATGGGCTCACGCATTAGCGGTCAGGTTGATCTGGCCGATGTGGAGGACCATTTCCTCGGTGATCGGCTCGCCTTTCGTCATATCGAGCAGCACGTCGAGAATCTCGACACAGTTGCGCAGGCCGCCCTTGCGCGGGTTCAGGGCGATCTGAATCATGACCTTTCGCGCTGCGCTCGTCAGGTTCACCCGTTCGAGCAGCTGCTCGACCTCCTCGCGGGACGGTCCTTGCAGGCGCTGGTGGAACGGGGCGCGGTCGGCCAGACGCTTTAGTTCCGGGCGCATGTCCGCGAAGTCAAGGAACATTTCCGCCAGGGCGAGGTTGCCGACCAGGGCGACGCCGATGTTCCCGGCCTCGTCGTAGATGTCGCGCAGCGCCTCGTATTTGTCCGCCGACTTCAAGAGATCGGCCTCGTCGAAGATGAGGAAGTACGGCGTGCGCTTCAGTTGCTTCACGATCCGGCGCGTCAGCTGGTTGGCCGATCCGGTGTCCGGCAGGCCGAGCGCATCGGCCAACTCCTGAAGCAGACTTTTGACCGTATGCGTGCTCTTGCAGCGGATGTAGATCGCGCTGCCGGGATTGGTCAGCAGGTACTTCTTCAGCGTCTCGGTCTTGCCGAGGCCCGGATCACCGGCCACGATGCCGAACTTGTGCTTCGTCGCCGCCTTCTTCAGCACGTAACGCATGCGTTTGACATCGTTCGTCTCGATGAAGGGGAGTTCGTCCGCGCTGGTGATGTAATCGACGGCGGGAGCTTGTCCCGCCTCGTCCTGTTCGTCCTCCCAGGTGCCGATGCTCCGCAGGTAATTTCTGACCGTCTCCCGAAGCTCTTCACTTTCGGGATATTTTCCGTTAACATAGAGGGAGATGGTGCTCCGAGATTTGCCTAGTTCCCGAGCAACATCTGTGATCTTTGCGCCCTCCTCCTGAACCAGTTTCGCGAGGAGGGTTCTTTCTTTGGACCACCCCTCCATGCTGATCGCCTCTCCTTCGTCGCGTTGAACCAAATGTGCTACTGCCATCTGGCATTACCTCCTTCGATTGATTATCCTTCCGTGCCCTCACGCAGGATGTACTCATCTAGCGCGCTGACCGTCTTGGTCTGCCGTTTCGATCTTGCCGGTTTCCCTTGCTCCTCACGCTGCTTGACGACCTGCTCGGTGCCGAGCATCGCCCGGACGTTGCTTTTCGCGCTGCCGACCTCGCCGGTCTTCATGCGGGCACCGGCTCCGTCGCGTTCGGCGACAACCTGTTCCAGCGTCGCATGCGATTCGCGCAGCAGCTGCTTGACTTGCTTGCGGCGGGCGGCGCGGCGTTTGAGAAATTCCTGCACGTCGTCCTTCGTGGCGTTGAAGTCCAGCAGCTCCTTGTTGGTGGCCGTGAACAGATACTTGCCGGTCTTCGGATGGAAGACGAGCAGCTCGCCGATCCGGTTCGGGTCGTAGCGGATGATGACTTTCTGTCCGGCGTATGCGGGCAGTTCCGGGTGCCAGTACCAGCGCGGACGGCCCCGCGTGCCGAACTTCTCGATCCCTTGCGTTTGCACCGCCGCGCGTTCCACATCCATGAGACAGATGTCCAGGGCGCGTTCGTCGGCGAAGCCTTCGCGGATTTTCGGCGTGGAGAAGTGCTTTTGCATCGGTGCCATGCCGAGCGACCGGTGCACCGTCGTGTGATAGTCGTACAGGAACGCCTCGATGCGCTCCGACAGCTCTTCCAAGGTGAGCAGCAAGCCCTTCTCGTGTGCTTCCTTCTCGTCGAACCCTTCGGGCCGGTCTTCGTTGTTCGGTCCGCACCAGCCGGGCTGGTAGCGAGTGAATTGATCGGTGAAGGTGCCGAACCAGCGCTCGACATGTGCCTTGGCCCACGGATGATAGGGCGTCGCGAGCTGGACCTTGATGTCCAGCGTCTTGCAGATGCCGCGCGTTTCCCGCGACATTTCCCAATCCTCATGTTTTTTCCCGGCCCGCACCTGCGCCTTGTAGTCCTCGCCGTTGTCTATGTAGAGCATGCCGGGGATGCCGCCGAGCTCCAGTACGTCTTCCGTGCCGTTGTCGTGCACGATCTTCTTCGGCAGCAGCGCGTGCCTAAGCGCCAGGGCGATCGTGCGCCCATTTGCCTGATCGGACAAGCACCATCCGACCACGACGCGGCTGCAAACGTCGAACCAGACGGTCAGCCACGGTCGGATCGCGCGTCCGCGATAGCTGATGAACATATCCAGCTTGTGATGGTCGCCCATCCAGACCTGGTTGACGAACTCCGGTTCCTTGCGGGTCGCCTTCTCGGCGAATCGCTTCCAGTACGCTTCCTCGCCTTCGCGTGCCAGGCAGCAAAGGTCCGGCTCAAAGTCTTCCATGTCGCTGATATACCGGAACACGCTCGCACGAGACGGTGCTTTGTGACCGTTTGTCTCACAAAACCGGACGGTTTCGCGGTAAACGTGCGCCGGTTTCGGCTTGCGCCGGTCCAGATACTTCGCCCGGATGAATTTCTCCACTTCGGCGTCGATGCTCGTGCGCTGCGGCCCCTGTGTCAGTAGGCGCGATTTGCGCATCAGTCCCAAAACCCCCCATTCCTGAAATTTTTCGATGTCCCGGTACAAGGTGGCCGCGCTCTTGCCGTACTTCTTCGCCAGGCGATTGATCCAGATCGTTCGCTCGACGCCTTGCGGCGGGTTCATCGCCTGCTCAATGATCTCCATCTTGTATTCGGCCTCGGCCATCATCTCCCGGAATTTCTCCTTGCCGACGGCGTGTTCCAGCTCCGCCAGCGTGTACGGGATTCCGGTCGTTTCCGGCTTGTCCGGTTCGGCGGTGCCGACATCGGATGCGGCGGCCACTTCGCTCATCGTCCAGAACTTGCGCTGGACATCGACCGGGAGGGAGGACACTGGAATCACGTAGCTTTTACCTGATCGACCGCCTCGGGCGTTGCTGACTTCTTCTGCCTGGAGCTTTCCGTCTTGAATTTGCTTGCGGATCGCGCGTTCTGTGATCCCGAATAAACCAGCGGCTTCGGTCACGGTAAGTTTTGGCTGCATGTGTTCCCTCCTCTCTTGCGGCTTTGAAGTATTTAATGTAAGCAAATTCCCAAACTACTTTGGATAGAACGCTAGTCGGGCATGATGTACGATAGATTCGTAGATTCGTAAGAGCGGCAGCTTCCCTCCTGACGGCGCTGGAGACGGAAAGGAGGGAACGCCTATGGCGAACGTCGTTAAGATGGACGGTTCCGTCAAACTTGACGGCTCTGTCAAACTGGACGGTAAGAAGCCTGCTGACGGTAAGAAGTAATTGTCGGCGGCTACCACAGCCAAAGTAGCCATTTGATTCTCCGGTAGCGTCACCTACCGGCAAACCATTAAGCTCCAGCGCCTTCAGGAAGGAAGCTGCTTCACTCTTACGCGATCTTATTCAGCTTGTCCGGGTTCATCCCCAGCGCCTGGGCGATCTTGGGGATGAAGGTTTTCCCGGACCGTTCGCCGATCAGGATCAGGTGGAGGTATTTGCCGCTGGTGCCGATCTCTCTTGCGAGCTCGACTTGCGTTTTCCCCACCTCAATCAGGCGCTTTTTCACAATTACACCGAGCGGCGACAGCTGGCGCTTCCTCATGCTGATTCACCCCTTTCCTTGCTGTCTTCTGCCATCCGCATGCCTTGCTGCTTGTAAGCCTCGCGGATAGCCATGTTGCGCAGGTTGCGCGGCGCGGCGATCTTGGCGCTCAAATGGAGCACCGTGCGATGCAACTCGGCGACCAGCTCCTGCTCCTGTCTTTCGAGCAGCTCCGCGTAGGATTCCAGCGCCTCCTGCTGTGCGAAGGATGCGGTAAATTCGCCGTCCGTCACATTCAGCTTGATGTCGCCGAGAATCTCGCGGGCGATCGCTGCCGATGCCTCGCGTTGATCCGCTAGTGCTTTGTTCATTTTGTCTCACCTTCTTCCCATTTGAGACATGAAAATCTCGGATTCTCGTATTCAGTTTTCAAGGATCGACTGTTTGCGACTTCTTAGGTGTGATAGAATCGCTGTGATGGTGTTTTCTATCTAAACCGATTATATCTCGGATTTCCGAGATTATCAAGCGTTAATATCGTTATTCCGAGATTTTTTTACTATTATCCGAGAATGGGGTGTTTCTATGAAAACAATTGGTTCGAGGTTGAAAGAAGCGAGGAAGCGCAAGGGTTTGACGCAGATTGACATTCAAAAAGCGACCGGCATATCGAGCGGCAATTTAAGCGACATCGAAAACGACAAGTCTATGCCGTCCGCTGCCGCACTAATCTCGTTAAGCCGAGAATTGGAGGTTTCGATCGATTGGATATTAACAGGGGAGGAAAGGTTTGCGATTGAACCGGCTTCGCCAGAACGAAAGGCGAGTGGTTACTCCGACATTGATCTTTCACCGCAGGATATTGAGTTCTTTGCGAAGGTTAAACAGCTGACGAAGGAAAACAGGATCAAAGTCGAAGGGATCGTCGAAGGTTTGCTCATTAGCCAGGACAGCAACCCGCAAGGCAGGACGGGAGCGTCGTCCAGATCGACGAATGGTTACGAACGCGAAGAGGCCGCCGCAAAAAGTAAGTTGGCTTAATTTTTTGGCCTTCTTGATAGATTTTTATATCATTTGCGGTTCCGCAATCGGCGGCACGCGGCGCTGCCGAAAAATACCCAATAATCCAGTAACGGCGCGGGTTTTCGCGGAAGTTCCGCAATCATTGCGAGTTCCGCAATCAAGTTCCGCAATCAGGAGGCCGTTTCGGGCTGAAAATTGGCCGTTGCCGCGCGGTCGTAAACGCCGATAACGCCGTAGTAACGCGGGTTCTAACGATTTTGCTAACATCCGCGCGTCGATGCGTTACTCGTCCGGCAAAAGTGCAAAAAAGAGGACGACCTGACGGAATTTCGTCTCACTCCGTCAGGTCGTCCTCGATCCATACTGGACACACTCACACACTCACATTCCCTTTATTTTATTGGGTTTTTGTAACGTCATGTAACGTCGAATAACGTCCAGGAACGGGGTTTTGTTTTTCTCATTTTCAGTGATACCCGACAATTTATTGGGGGGATTATTAGTGGATGTTGCTAAAGTGAAATATACGATATCTTATTTGTAATATGGAAACCGGGGTGAGTATGTGCCTAAAGTAATCATCACAGAAAAGCCATCTGTTGCCAAAAATATAGCAGATGCGTTAAACATCAAGACCAGACGGGATGGATACTTTGAGGGGAAGGACTATATTGTCACATGGGCTTTTGGACATTTACTGCAACTTTATGATGCTAAAGATTATGATGCAAAGATGTCTAAGTGGAATATGGATAATTTTCCTTTTATCCCTTCTGCTTTTCGATATAAAGTTAAAGTTGATCCAAAGAATAAAGAAAAGCCGGATAAAGGCGCTGAAAAGCAATTAAAAATCATCTACAGTTTATTAAGACGAAACGATGTTGATATGGTCATATCCGCTTGTGACTTTGATCGGGAAGGTCAAATCATAGGTGATACCATTATTTATAATCTTAAAACAAAAAAGGATGTCTATCGCTTATTGCTTAACGAATGGACGCCTGATGAGGTGCGTAGAGGACTTCAAAATATCAAGCCCAATACAGAAATGAAGCCGCTTCAGGATGCCGGCATTAGCAGACAATGGGCGGATTGGGTGATCGGTATTAATTTAACTTCTGTGGCAACGCTGAAGTATCAGAAAGGCCGGGGACAGGCACTTAATATTGGCAGGGTACTGTTGCCAACATTAAAGATTATTTATGACCGTGATAAAGAAATAGAGAGCTTTGTTCCGGAAACGTACTTTAAAT
The DNA here is from genome assembly GCF_007991215.1 of Aneurinibacillus danicus. GTDB lineage: Bacteria > Bacillota > Bacilli > Aneurinibacillales > Aneurinibacillaceae > Aneurinibacillus > Aneurinibacillus danicus. Next base: position 23,970 of record NZ_BJXX01000056.1, on the reverse strand, counting down.
TAACAGCAACATTTAAAACGAAAAATAATGATGAATACGAAGGAACGTACTTCGAAAATGAAGAAGACAAATTTAAAAATAAAGAAATGCTAGAGGACATTGAACAAGCTTTACAGGATAAAACAGCTACCGTTATTGATAAACAAGTTGAGCAAAAACGGGAGTATCCCCCGTATTTATTTAACCTTTCGAATTTACAAGGGTATATTACAAGCAAATACAAAGGTTGGACCTCTGATAAGGTACTAAAAGTAGCACAATCTTTATACGAGAAGAAGTTTATTACGTATCCAAGAACCGCAAGCGTTGTATTGGAAGAAAGCCTGGTTGGAAGAGCGGCAAAGGTACTTGAGACCTTAAAAAAGGGGCTGCCTTACGAAAATGAGATCAAGTTCAGTAAATTAAAAAGGGTGTTTGATAACTCGAAAGTAGAGAGCCACAGTGCCATTGTACCGACATATTTGATTCCAAAATCTCTAACAAGAGACGAAGAAATGGTATATACGGCAATTAAAAACCGGTTTATTATGCAATTCATGCCTGTTGCGGAATATGAAGAAACGAAAATAACGACGAAAGTAGATAGCAGTGAAATCACCGGCGTATTCATTTCTAAAGGGAAGGTTCAACTTGTTGAAGGATGGAAGAAAGTAGAGCAGATTGAGTCCAAAGATATGATCTTACCATTTGTTAATGTAAATGAAATCGTAAGTATAGTAGAGCATACGATTTCTTCTCATGTAACTAAGCCGCCAAAACATCATACAGAAAAGACGCTGCTGCGGGTGATGGAAACATGCGGAAAGCGTTATGATGATGAAGAGAGCGAAGAAATGATGGACGCGATCCTAAGCGGCTTTAGTATAGGGACACCTGCTACAAGAGCCGAAACGATTAAAAAGCTAAAAGATGTCGGTTATATTACCACACAAAATAAAAGCTTATTGTGCACAGAATTAGGAAAAAGACTGGTAGAGACATTTCCAATTAAAGAACTGTTTGATTTAGAGTTTACCGGAAGATTGGAAAAAACGTTATTAGATATAGAAAAGCAAAAGTTTACGAAAGACGCATTTATGAGGTTCATTTTTGATTTTACCGCAAACTCTGTCGCTAAAATAAAAAATGAAAAAGAAGTTACCATAAATCAGATAACAACTGAGAAGAAACAAATGGAAGTGCTGGGCAAATGTCCAATATGTGGACATGGAATTATTGAAGGACAAAAAGGGTTTGGATGCAGCAACTGGAAAAGCGGATGCAAATTCGTTATATGGAAAAACGACAAATTTCTATCGACGATGAAGAAGAAGCCAACGAAAACAATGGTAAAGACGCTGCTTAAAAATGGGGTTGTTACGGTAAAAGGATTAACGAGTAAAAAAGGTAATAAGTTTGATGCGAATCTAAGATATGAAAAAAACCCCGACAATGAGTATTTTAGTTGGAAAATAGAGTTTATCAAGTAGATGATGGGCCGAAAAACGGGAAGCTTGCGTTTTCTTTCCCGGAAAAGAAATAGGGGGATGGGCATTGCGGTGGAAAAAACCAAAAAAACATATTGTTGCCATGTGGATAGCAGGGATGATGGTACTGACTGCATCTCCGGTGTCCGCCGCCCACTTCAGCGACATGCCATCCACACACTGGGCGTATGCGAGTGTAGAGTGGGCCTCGAGGCAGGGAATCGTAACCGGCTATGAGGACGGTACATTTAAACCTTCGCGCCAGGTGACCGAGGCCGAGTTTCTTGTGATGTATATGCATTATTTCTTTAATATGGACAGTATTCCTGACAGAAGTGCCGAGCAGAAATATTGGGCAGATTCATACTACCAGAGCGCAGCCGAGCTGCATGTGCCTGTACAGGGCGGTGCGTACAAGGATGGTCCCGTTCGTCGAGGGCTGGTCGCCCGCATGATTACAAAAGCAATCGGCTACGATTACAGTGAAAAACAGGCAGTCGAATGGCTGCTGGAGAAAGAAATCGTAAGTGGACGAGAGGCGGGCACTCGGACGTACGCTTCGTATGCCCCGGATGCGCCGCTTGCCCGCGCGGAAGCAGCGCAGCTTTTCAAAACCTTGTATGAAAAGGACTATACACGCTTTATTTCCCGTTAAACTAAAGAACCGGAGAACGGATTATCAGTCGTTCTTCGGTTTTTTAGTTGCCAATGTTCACCGGATCTTTTGTTTTCCGTCTCTTTCTCACCCTGTATAATAGTAACAAAATACCGATTTCTTTTCTCATGATTTTCACAGAAAAGAGGGATAGAATGCCAGGAGTTCCAAAGCAGCCGATCGTGATTATCGGCGGAGGCATAAGCGGTTTGATGGCGGCCCGCACGCTGGTAGAAGCGGGGGAAGAGCAGGTAGTGGTGCTTGATAAAGGGCGAAGCGGCGGAGGAAGACTTGCGACTCGCAGAATCGGAGATGTGGCCTTCGATCACGGCGCGCAATATTTCACGGTCCGCACGTCTGAGTTTATGGCATACGTTGAGGAATGGAAGAAAAACGGATGGGTAACGGAATGGTTCGGCGCCCCGCATGTCAGGTATCGGGCTGACGGTGGGATGAACCGGCTTACCCGCCACCTGGCGGAGCCGCTGGATATTTGTGTACGTGTGCGTGTGACCAGTGTGGAGGCCGAGCCGAACGGATGGCTTCTGCACTGGGTATCGGAAGAGCAGGAGTACGTGCCGCAGACATACGATGAAGTAATGCCGGAAGATATTTATGATCCCGGCAATAAGGCTAATATACGCGCACGGGCGCTGATTGTGACGGCTCCTCCGCCTCAGGCACTCTACCTGCTGAAGCAGGGCGGTGTCCAGGTTGATGAAGAACAGGCGAGCAAACTTCGGGCGGTCAGCTACCTCCCATGTCTGGCAGCGCTGTTGACATTAGACGGCCCCTCCGCCGTGCCGGCACCCGGATACATACGGGCCAAGGACCCCGATGAGCCGGTGCAGTTGGTCGTAGACAATTACCAGAAAGGCATCTCAGCCAAACCGGCGCTTACCGTATATGCATGCGGGAAATGGTCACGCGCTCATTTCGCTCAGGCCGATGAGGATATTTTAAGACAGCTCCTGCAGGAGGCCCAAGTGTGGCGGGGCGGGTCTGCTATTGTGGATGCGCAGTTGAAGCGCTGGCGTTTTTCTCTGGCGGAGACCGTCTACCCGGGCCGATTTGCTGAAGTTGCGCATAACGCGCCGCTCTTAGTAGCGGGTGATTCGTTTATCTCCCCGAAGGATGAGGCGCAGCACGCCCGGGTCGAAAGCGCGGTGCTGTCAGGGATTGCAGCGGCAAAGCGACTGCTGGAATTGCTTTAACATAATATCTAAAAAAATATCAAGTCTTTTGATTTAGGTTATATGTACTATCGGAAGGCTTGTATTATTTTTATCGTAAATTATATGTTAATATAGACATTTTTTTCAATTTTTTATAAAATAATTTATGACTATAGAACTATGTTTTCATTTGCTTAATCACATTCAGAGATATTGAGGTGAGGGAGGGCCATGCAAAATGAGGCGGTAACTTCGCTACAGCAAACGGAGAAGCACTATCGGAGACTATTGGAAAAACTCCATAATGTCGTATACAAAGTGCGCTGCCAAGCGGAAACAGACGCAGAATTCATCTATACAATGTTCGAAGGACGAGTAGCGAAGCAGCAGGGGCTGACGACCGAAGCGGTGCGGGGGAAGACGCCGCAGGATTTGTTTGCGCCCAGGTTTGCCGCTTATCTTCAGGCGCAGTATAAAAAGGCCTGGCGGGGAGAAAGTGTTATTCATGAATTTACGTGCGGAGACGAAACGTATTACGTTTCCCTGCTTCAGTCGCAGGATGAAGAAGGAAGAAAGGAGCTTATCGGTTGCTCGCTGGATTTGACGCTGTGCAGGCAGGCAAAACAAAAGATTGAGCATATGCAAAGATACGATGCACTAACCGGCCTGCCGAATCAGCTTGCATTTGACGAATATTTGTATCAGGCGGTGGAAGCGGGAAATGTTTCGGGTAGCCCATTCACACTGATGATTGTTGACATTGATAAGTTCAAAATGATGCACGCCGCCATCGGCCGTACTCCGAGTGAGGCCGTGCTTGCACATGTAGCGGAGAAGCTCTCGCTGGTCTTTGAAGAAGGAACGGTGCTGGCCCGTCTTAGCAAAGACAACTTTGCCATCTTAATCCAAGGGATGGACTGCGAAGAAGCCAGGCTGAAAGCAGTTGAGATTATCTCGCTCATCACATCCCCGATTCAAACAAGCGATACGGAAATTCATGTCACGGCAAGCATCGGTATCAGCATCTATCCGGCGGACGGAGACAGTCCGGAGGAAGTTTTGAAAAAAGCGGAAACGGCCATGTACCGTGCCAAAGAACGGGGGGGCAATTGTTATTGTTTTTATTCGCATGAAATGACGCGCATTGGTGAGCAATGGGTATTGCGCAGCGAGCTTCGCAACGCGGTGCAGCGGGGGGAATTGTTCTTGCATTACCAGCCTCGTTATGCGGTCAGAAGCAAGAAGCTGGTCGGCATGGAGGCGCTTGTCCGCTGGCTGCACCCGGAGAGCGGCGTGCTGTTTCCGGGAAAGTTTATTGAACTGGCAGAAAAAACAGGGTTAATTCTTGAAATTGATCGCTGGGTACTGGAAGCGGCGTGCGCGAGAATGAAGAAATGGAAGGACTTAGGAAACATTTGTGCCCTCGTATCGGTGAACCTATCGTATCTCCATTTTAAAGAGCTTGGCTGCGTGCAGATGATTATGAATACGCTGCGTAAGACAGGTCTTGCTCCTGAATGCCTGGAAATAGAATTGACAGAGAGTGTGTTTGTCGAAGATCCGGAAGTGGCGCTGGAAGCAATCCGGCAGCTAAAAGCGCTGGGTGTCCGCATTGCCATTGATGATTTCGGCACGGGTTATTCCGCGCTGCATTACTTGAAGAAATTCCCATTTGATACGCTGAAAATCGATCGCTCGTTCTTAGAAAATGTTACGGTTTCCGAAGCGGACGGTGTCATCCTGCAGACGGTGATTGATATGGCGAAAAAACTGAATTTACGGGTGGTGGCGGAAGGCGTGGAAACGGAGGAACAGTTAAGTTATCTGCGCGCTCATGCCTGCGATGAAGTGCAGGGCTATTTGCTGGGCCGACCGGTACCGGAAGAACAAATGGAAAAATTGCTGCTTTCCATGTATAACTGATTCATTTCTTCCCCCTGATCGGGTATGATGGAGAAGATGTGCGGTGTATGAGCCGCTTCTTCATACCGCTATAGGGGGATTTATTGATTCTATGAGTCTGTTAACTGTTGAAGGGTTAAGTCATACGTTCGGGGACCGCATTCTGTTTAAGGATGTGTCGTTCCGTCTGCTGCCGGGCGAGCATGTAGGACTTGTCGGCGCAAACGGCGTGGGCAAATCCACACTGATGAATTTATTGACCGGACACTTGGTACGTGATACCGGTAAGGTGGAATGGACGCCTCGTGTCCGTTATGGATACCTCGATCAGCATACGGTGCTGACACCGGGCAAAACGGTGCGGGATGTGCTGAAAGACGCATTCCTGCCGTTGTTTGAATTGGAGAAAGAACTCATGGTTATCTCCGAGAAGATGGCGGATGCTACGCCGGAAGAGCTGGAGAAGCTGCTGGAAGAGATGGGGGACATTCAAGAGCAACTTGATGCGAGCGGCTTCTATCTCATTGACGTAAAAGTGGAAGAGATGGCCAACGGTCTGGGGTTAAGCGCGATCGGTCTTGACCGTGACGTAGCGGCGCTGAGCGGCGGGCAACGGACGAAGGTGCTGCTGGCGAAGCTTTTGCTCGAGAAGCCTACGGTGCTTTTGCTCGACGAGCCGACGAACTATCTGGACGTTGAGCATATCGAGTGGCTGAAAACGTATTTAAAAGAGTATCCATTCGCGTTCATTTTAATCTCGCATGACACGGAGTTTATGAACGATGTGGTAAATGTCATCTACCATCTCGAATTTTCAAAGCTGACGCGCTACAGCGCGACGTACGAGAAGTTTCTTGAGATGGCCGATATGAACAAAAGACAGCACATCAGCGCTTATGAGCGCCAGCAGGAGCACATTAAGAAGACGGAAGACTTTATCCAGCGCAATAAAGCGCGCTACTCCACCAGCGGGCGCGCAAAGAGTCGGCAGAAGCAGCTGGATAGGATGGAGCGTATCGAACGGCCGGAAACGGCGCTGAAGCCGACGTTTATATTCAAGGAATCGCGGGCGAGCGGAAAAACCGTATTTGAGGCACGGGATCTGGTCATCGGTTATGATCGTCCGCTTCTGCCGCAGATGAACATGACTGTCGAACGCGGGGAAAAGATTGCGATTGTCGGCTGCAACGGTGTCGGAAAGTCGACGCTCTTAAAGACGATTCTCGGAAAGATCAAACCGTACGCGGGCTCCGTGTACCGGGGAGACTTTTTGTACCCGGCCTATTTTGAGCAGGAAGTGAAAGCAGGAGGCGTAACTGCGCTCGATGATGTGTGGAATGCGTTTCCGAGCATGAATCAGCACGAGGTGCGGGGGGCGCTGGCGCGCTGCGGCCTGAAAAATGAACACATTAACCGTCCGCTCAATATGCTCAGCGGGGGTGAGCAGGCGAAGGTGCGCCTGTGCAAGCTGTTAATGGACGAAAGCAACTGGCTGCTGTTCGACGAGCCGACCAACCACCTTGACGTGGTGGCCAAGGAAGAGCTGAAACGGGCGCTGAAAGAATACAAAGGTACGATTCTTCTTGTATGCCATGAGCCGGAGTTTTACGAGGATTGGGTCACACGCGTTTGGAACGTGGAAGAGTGGGCATTGAGAGTAAGAGCGTAAGGATAGAGGGTAAGGAACATGTTCCTTGCCTTTTTTCTTGCATTGTAAAAAGAAAAAGAGGAGAATGAAGACGAATTGTGGAAGTAAGGGGGAATTCGGTGAAACCATCAGAAGAGAAATGTATGGCCTGCGGCAAACAGGTAGTTCAGCAGGTTTATGCGATTTACCATACCGTCACTGCGGGTAAAAAAGACGGGGATGAAGGTGTGGCTGGATTCCTATGCGAATCATGCGGCCGCAAGCATAAAATGAAACCAATCAAACCGAAAAATCCGTTTGCTAAACTTGAGCAGCTAAAGACGAAAGCGGAGTCTGACTCGTAATCGCTTTGCCAGCCATTAATTTTAAGAAGCGGGGTGAGTGCATGTCGCGAAAGTGGGTGGAAGAAGAGGGTCGCCACTGGGTTGACCGGGGGATTATCAGCGAGGAGCAGTACGGACAGATTGTGGCGCTGTATCCGCATAAAAAAATCGTCAGCGAGCGGCTTCCCATCTTTGCCGCCATTCTGGTCGGAGCCGGCATCCTGACATTTATCGCATCCAATTGGTCGGCCATTCCGCAGTTGATTCGACTGCTGATGATCCTTTTTGCGATGGGGGGATTTTACTGGTTCGGGTACCGGAAAGAAAAGCGGGGGGCACAGGCGTTGGGTCTGTCGCTTATCGCGCTTGGCATTATCACGTTTGGGGCCGGAATTTTCCTGATCGGACAGATGTTTCATCTCGTCGCCTATGATGCGCGTGCATTTATCATCTGGTCGCTTCCTGCCATTGCGCTGGTCTGGATGTACCGAAGCCGCTGGCTGTATTTTCTGGCGCTGTTCATTGTGGACGCCGGGCAGGTGTACAGCGCCATTTCGTTTCAGCAGGTGAGCTGGCTTTTGCTGGTGCTGCTTCTTCTGGGGACAGGCGGTTATACGCTCCGTCACAGCGGGCGTGCTGTTTTTGCTTCGCTTGTGTCCAGCATTCTTCTGCACAGTTTACTGTATTTGATCACAGAAAGCCAGGCCATCGGCTGGCTGGCGCTCATCGCCGCCGCTCTCTATGCGGCGCTCGATTGGCTCCCGAACAGGCGGACGCGCATGGCCGGGCAGTTAGCGGCGCTTGTTTCCGCCTTTTTCCTGGCCGTCTTCTTCATCTTTCTGCTCGGAGAGATGGATCGTGAGCCGGTACCGAATCCGGCAGTGTTTCTTGTATTGTTTGCTTTTACGTTTGCGCTTTCGTTTTTCGGAAAACGAAAGCATAAGGAGACGGTTGCGCTTTTGGAATGGTTCATTTTCCTGCCGTTTTTCTATTGGGAAAGCGCTGGAGATGTCATGTATCTGCTCGTTTTGTTCGTGTTCTCCGGATACCTGCTATGGATAGGGTACCGGGAAGAGGGGAGCGGCAGGGTTAATGCAGGAACGCTGCTGTTTTTATTGAGCACATTTATCGGCTATATTCAAGTAGCCTGGGATTTCCTGCCCAAATCGCTGTTCTTCCTTGTCGGGGGACTTCTACTGTTTGCGCTGAATTGGTTTTTGCAGCGTCAGCGCCGTAAGCTGCTTGAAGGTAACGGCAGAGGAGGTGGCCGTACATGAGACAAAGGAAAGCCCGGGTGTTTTTTGTTCTTTTGCTGCTTCAAGCGCTGTTTCTTGGTGGAATGGCCGCATCGTATTATGCGGTGGACGCGGTGGGAAAGGAGCTGCGTTTGAAAACCGCGCCGGTTGACCCGCGCGACCTTTTCTACGGTGACTATGTCGAGCTTGCCTACGAAATTAGCTCGTTGCCATGGACCTTATGGAAAGGCGGGGCACGCCCGGATAAGAAAGAGACTGTTTATGTGGTCCTGCGCCGCAGCGGGTCGCATGATGCGGCCGTTGCCGTTTATCCTGAGAAGCCGGAGGAGAAGGAAGGAGAGACCGTACTCCAGGCCCGTGTGCGCAGCTGGGGTCAGCCGGAGCAGCTTAACCTTGTATACGGTTTTGAGCGCTACTATGTGGAAGAGAATACGGGAAAGGAACTGGAAGAGAGGCGCGAGCAGGCGACGGTCAGCGTGAAAGTGGCGCCCTGGGGCCAGACAAAAATTATCGGTCTCACGTTCGATGAAGAGAAAAAATAAAAGACGGATGCGTACCGTCCGTTTCTATGCTATACTAAATAAAAAATTGCGCGGCAACGAAGCCCCTGTTAGAGAAGACAGGGGCTTTTGTGCGTTATTAAGAGGAGGAAAATGCATGGCGGAGGAAAAAAAGCGTTTTATTCAAGAGTTTGTTCCGGGCAAGCAGATTACGCTCAGTCATCTCATTGCCAATCCGGACGAAGACATGTTCGATAAGCTGGGGATTCCCCGCGGCGGCGCGATCGGCATTCTTACGCTGACGCCGAGCGAAACCGTGATCATTGCAGGAGATCTGGCGACAAAAGCGGCTCATGTTTCGATCGGGTTTCTCGATAGGTTTACCGGCAGTCTTGTGCTGGTGGGCAGCGTGTCCGAGGTGGAGACGGCCATGCAGCACATTAACGAGTTCCTTGAGCGGAATCTTGGCTACACGTCTTCTCGTATCACGCGATCATAATGGAAGGAGAGAACGAAATGACGAAACAGCACCGCGCCATGCTTATTGGCGCCATTGGAGCGGGCAAGTCGACATTGACGAATGCGCTGCTTGGCCGCGATGTACCGGCGGTGAAAACCCAGTCGCTTGTCTACCGCGATTGGATTGTCGATACACCGGGCGAGTACACGGAAAATCCACTGTTTTACAAGAATATTATGGCTACAGTGTTGGAAGTAACGCATGTCCTGCTTATTCAGGATGCCACAAATCCGAAGACAATTTTCCCGCCGGGATTTACCACCGGGATTCCGAAGCTTTCGATTGGGGTGGTAACCAAGACGGATGCGCCGGGGGAAGACCGCGAGCGAGCGGCCAGACAGCTGAGACGGGCCATGCCGGAAGGGCCGATTGTCTACGTTTCAGCATACAAAAAAGAAGGCTTAAATGAAATTCGCGAGTTAGTCGAATGCGCATCACGCGAAAAAATAAAAGAATATTTGATAAGTTCTAAATCAGAAAATATTTCTGCAATGTAAACCTTTACTCTTAATCTTTTTTTTAGTATGATAATGGTAAAATGAATATCAAACAGGCAAAGGCGCCTATCAACAATGAGGAAGTGTGCATGTTGAAGGAGCCTTTTTTGTTCAAAAGGAGTCTTTCACATGATCGATGCTCTTGATACCTACTCTATCTATCAACGATGTCAGCAATACACTCCTCTTAGCGAAGAAGATATTCAGATTATCGTGGACAAAAGCAAAACGCTGCAAATGATTGCAGATGTGTCCCAGGCGAACGTGTTTATCGACTGCCCGGCCAAGAACAGCAAAGCTGTTATCGTCGTCGCCGAAGCGGCCCCCACAACTACGCATTCTCTATATAAAGAAAGCGTAGTAGGCAAGGAGGTCTTCGAGTCGTACGAGCCCGGGGTATTTCGCGCCTACCGCACGGGAAGGCCTGCGCTGATGAACCGGGCGCTCACGCAGGAGGGACAACATGTTAAACAGAACGTTGTACCGATTAAGAATGACAAACAGCAAACGATCGGCATGCTGATTCTTGAGCAGGACATTACCTTGCAGGTTAAACATGAAAAAGAATTGGCCCTCTTATCGGAGACGACGCAGGAGTTCAGTCGGACATTCTGGGATTTGATCGCAAAGGAGCAATCAATTCCTGACGTGATTGAAGAAGCGTTGCTACTGCTGCGGGAAGACGGAACGATTCTTTATGCGAACAATTCTGCCATCGGACTAATCGAATCCCGTGGTGAACGGACGCGGGAGAATTATATGAACGAGAAGGTGGACAGTATTTTCCCGTTTATAGAGGAAGCCGATTATTTGCACGATGGAGTGATCCAGCGGGAGGTCCATGCTCAGGGGGCGGTCTACATTCTGCGCAGCATTTGTCTGCAGCAGAAGGATAAGAAGCGGCGCCTGCTCGTATATTTGCAGGACATTACCGATTTGAGAGACAAGGAGCGCCAGCTAATGGTTAAATCAGCGGTCATCCAGGAGATTCACCACCGGGTCAAGAACAATTTGCAGACGGTTGCGGGCCTTTTACGCCTGCAGATGAGACGGGGGGTTCCGGACGATGCAAAAGGGCTTTACCAGGAATGTTTAAACCGGATTGTCAGCATTGCAACCGTTCATGAAGTGCTATCATACAATGGCATCGAGCGGGTCGCCATGAACCAGGTCATAGAGAAAATTGCACGCATGTTAATTTACAATATGGCATCCGAAGAATGCAAAGTTGATGTTACGATGAGCATTGAAGAGATTGCGCTGCAGTCTAAGCAGGCGGTGTCGCTGGCGCTGATTCTGACCGAGCTGGTTCAGAATAGCTTAAAGCACGGTTTTACCGGACGAACGTCCGGCCGTATCGACATTGTGTTCCGCATGGACGGAACCGAGATCTACCTATGTGTGGAGGATGACGGAAAAGGCTTTGAGGCACAGTCCGCCGCCGACCAGTTAGGGCTTGAAATCGTCCGCAATTTAACGCACTTTGACTTAGAAGGTACGTTCGAGATTATGCAGAACGAAGGAGGAGGGACGCGCGCCTGCGTTTCTTTTCCGGCAGAGCAGGGGGAATGATGCGGTGAGCAAAGGCAGAATTATGGTAGTAGACGATGAGTCGATTCTGCGCATGGACATCAAGGAAATGCTGCAGGAAGCCGGCTATGATGTTGTGGCGGAAGCAAATAACGGAGAAACCGCCATTGAACTGGCGGCCAAGCACATTCCTGACCTAATTGTTATGGACGTGAAGATGCCGAAGATGAACGGCATGAAAGCGGCGCGCATCATCAACCGTTCGTTTGACATTCCGACCCTGCTTCTGACCGCTTACACAGAGGAAGAGCTTATCGCCGAGGCGAGAGAGGCGTACATCTTCGGCTATCTGGTCAAGCCGATTACCGAAAAAGATTTAATTCCGGCGGTGGAAGTCGCTCTTGGTCAGGCCAAGCGCGTTAAATCGCTGATAGGAAGCATCAAAGAAATGGAACAAAAGATGGAAATGCGCAAGCGAGTGGAGCGGGCAAAAGGTATTCTAATGGATGTGTATAAGTTGAATGAAGAACGCGCCTATCAGATGATGCGCGCCTATTGCATGAATAAGCGCAAGACGATGGGTGAAGTGGCCGAGGATATTCTTAAAAATCGCAAACTGGATGCAGTCGCTGATGTAAGCATGCATACGACTTTTTAAAAAAAGAATACAACCGGGGCAAAGGCGCCTTATGTGATGAGAGGATACAACGTGTTCTCATCATGTAAGGCGCTTTTTGTGTGGGAGAAAGGAGGAAAGAGGATGCGCCGGGTGGACCGTGAAATGGAACACATCATTAGTGCGGGCATTGATATCGGAACGAGCACGACCAAGCTGGTCGTAAGCCGGTTTTCCCTAATGAATACGGCGGGCGCCAGCCATGTCCCGCGCATTGAAATCATTGATACAGAAATTTTGTATAAAAGTCCGATCTACCGTACGCCGCTTGCCGACGGCGAAACTATCGATATACCGGCCGTGTTTGCGCTCGTACGACGAGAATACGAGAAAGCCGGCATCCGGGAAGAAGAGATTCAGACCGGGGCGGTTATTATTACTGGCGAGACGGCGACGAAGCGAAATGCGGAAGAAATGGTCCGCCGTTTGTCCGATGAGGGCGGCGAATTTCTTGTCGCCACTGCGGGTCCAGATCTAGAAGGTATGATTGCCGCCAAAGGGTCCGGAGCGTACGACCGTTCGAAAAAGACCGGGCGGACCGTCGCTAATATCGACATCGGAGGCGGTACCGCCAACATTGCGGTGTATCAGGCAGGTCAGTTCAAAGGTACATGTACGCTGCATATCGGAGGCCGGCTCATTGAATACGAAGGCGGACGTGTCAAGAAAATCTCCCGCCCGGTACAAGAACTGCTCGCACTGCGCGGATGGCACCTTGCGCCCGGTGACAGAGTAGATAGTCAGGTTGTCGGGAAGGTGACAGACGCGATGGCGGAGACGCTGGGCCGTATTCTTTCCGGGTACGCTGGACCGGAGGATGCACCGCTCCTGCTCGGCCATCCGCCAAACTGGGATGTGGCCGTGGAGGACGTGATATTTTCCGGCGGCGTAAGCGAATGCATATATGGCTTAAATCAAGACGAGGCCGGTGCGGATGGAGGGGCAGTCTACGATGATATGGGAATGCAGCTGGCGGAGACGCTGCGCACTCATCCGTCGCTTGCGCGCTGGAACTGGATAAAACCCAATGAAACTGTGCGGGCTACTGTGCTTGGGGCAGGCACGCAGACGACAGAGATCAGCGGAGCCACCATCCAGGTTGAGCGAGAGGCACTGCCGCTGAAAAATTTGCCTGTGTACCGGCTATCGCTCGGACATGAGACGGTGGATGTGCAGGACAAAATTTTCCGAGGAGTAGAGCAGGCGCTTGCATTGTACGACCCGAACCGCGAAGGACGCAACTTCGCCTTGTATCTGTCCGATGTGCCGCACCTTCGTTTTCATGACGTACAGCAGATTGCGTCCTCGATCCTGGAAGCGCTGCATCAGCAGGCGGATCAAGGCCAGCCGATCGTCGTGGCGGCGGAGAACGATATCGCCAAAGTGCTCGGTCAATCGCTGCAGGCTAGAGGAGCCGCACGGGGTGTCCTCTGCATCGACCAGATTCGAATCGAGAACGGCGATTACCTGGACATCGGTCGCGTTCTTGCGAGCGGAGTGGTACCGGTGGTTATTAAAACGCTCGCGTTTCACTCGTAAGAAAGGAAGGGGTAGGGAATGAGGCTGAAAACAACGCTGCAAAGCCGAACATACGAATTCAAAGACCTCAAAGAACTATTTGCGAAAGCGAACGAAGAAAAATCCGGCGACCGGTTGGCGGGACTGGCCGCCGAGACGGTACAGGAGCGGATTGCGGCGAAACAGGTGCTGGCCGGGTTAACCCTGGAAGATATCCGCAATCATCCGCTGCTTCCGCCGGAGGAAGATGAAGTGTCCCGCATCATTGAAGAGCAGGTGAATGACACCATTTTTGCGGACATCAAAGGATGGACGGTCGCCAAGCTTCGCGAATACATCCTCGATGACCGGGTGGGCGACCGGGAATTGAAGCGGCTCAGCCGGGGACTGACAAGCGAGATGATCGCAGCTACGGCCAAGCTGATGTCCAATTTGGATCTGATACATGCGGCGAACAAAATCGAGATTATCTCCCGCTGCAATATTGCGATCGGACAGAAAGGAACGCTGGCTTCTAGGCTACAGCCAAATCATCCGACCGACAGCGTAGACGGCATTCTCGCTTCACTGAAAGAAGGACTGTCGTACGGCGTGGGCGACGCGGTCATTGGCATCAATCCGGTGGATGATTCCGTAGAAAGCGTGAAACGCCTTTTGCATGCTACACATGATTTCATCGAGATGTGGAACATTCCTACGCAGAACTGTGTGCTGGCGCATGTGACCACTCAGATGAAAGCGATAGAGCAGGGAGCGCCTGCTGCCATGGTGTTCCAAAGCATTGCCGGAACCGAGGCGGCCAATCGTTCCTTCGGCATCACCGCATCGCTTTTGGAAGAGGCGAAGCAGATGATTATGGAGAAAGGGACGAGCTGTGGCCCGCAGCGTTTGTATTTCGAAACCGGACAGGGCTCGGAGTTATCGGCGGAAGCGCATCATGGCATTGACCAGATGACGCTCGAAGCGCGAAATTACGGGTTCGCTCGGAAATTCGACCCCTATATTCTTAACACGGTTGTCGGTTTTATCGGTCCGGAGTATTTGTATGACAACAAACAGGTGATCCGGGCAGGACTCGAAGATCATTTCATGGGCAAAATGCATGGCATCCCGATGGGTGTAGACATTTGCTATACCAACCATATCCGAGCCGACCAGAACGATATGGAAGAGCTCGGTGTGCTGCTTACCGCGGCCGGCGTGAATTTCATTATCGCCACACCGATGGGCGACGATTGTATGCTGAACTACCAATCGATGAGCTACCATGATATCGCAACGCTGCGTCAGACAATGGATCGGAAGCCGGCGCCGAAGTTTGCCGCCTGGCTCGAGCATATGGGCATTACGGAAGACGGCAGGTTGACGGAGCGGGCCGGCGACCCGACAATCTTTGCGGAATAGGAGGAGTGCACGTGGATCAGCAGTTAATTGAAACCGTGACCCGGCTTGTCATCGAGAAGCTGAAAGCCGCGGAAGACGGACAGACGCCCCCTGCCGCCGGGTCCAAGCCAAAACAGGAGACAAGAAAATATGGCTCCGTGAAAGTATGGAATCATGTCGTGGAAGAACAGAAGCCGACAGCGGAGCGGACGACTGCACCGCGGGAAGCAGCAGGTGCCCAGGCGGCGCCGGTGTCGAAACCAGCCGCACAACCGGTAAAAGGAGAGACAGAGGGCAAAAAGTCCGGCATCGCCAAGCCGAAAAACAAGGAACAATTGGCGACCCTGATGAAGCAGACGCCTGCCCGCATCGGAACCGGCCGCGCCGGACTTCGTCCGAAGACGGATGCATGGCTTACTTTCCGTTTTGACCATGCGGCTGCGGTGGATGCCGTGTATGGCACGGTGGACGAAGAAGTGTTGAAAAGGATGAATTTGTTCAGCGTGACCACGCAGGTGGACAACAAAGAAGAATACATTCTCAGGCCGGATTTGGGGCGGCGCCTGAGCGAGAAATCCAAACAAATACTGCGTGAGCGGTGCAAAAGTAAGCCGAAGGTCCAGATTGTCGTATCCGACGGCTTGAGTTCACAGGCGGTAGAGGCAAATGCGGAAGATACGTATCTGGCACTTGTGCAATCGCTAAAAACGCTTGGCATTGAGACAGGCACACCGTTCTTTGTGGAGCGGGGACGTGTCGCCGTGATGGATGATATCGGAGAAGTGCTGGAACCCGATGTCGTCGTTCTGCTCATCGGTGAGCGCCCCGGACTGGTCAGTGCCGAATCGCTCAGCGCATACCTGTGCTACAAACCGCGCCGGGGAACGGTGGAGGCCGACCGGATGGTCATCTCCAACATTCATGCGGGCGGCATTCCCCCGGTGGAAGCCGGTGCGTATTTGGGCAGCGTAATTCAAAAAATTCTGAAATATGAGGCGAGTGGAGTCTCGCTTGTCCAAAAAGAACAATAGCGAAGGAGGGATGAGGGGTGGAACTTCATCCAATCAAAGCGAAAGTGCTGGCGGTGCGGATGATTCCCAATGTGGACGCGGCGCTGGCGGAGCAGTTTCAGCTTAAACCCGGACATAGGAGTCTCGGCCTGATTACAACAACCATCGACGATGTCGGCTATACGGCGCTGGATGAGGCGACGAAACGGGCGGAGGTGGACGTTGTCTACGCACGTTCGTTTTACGCGGGAGCCGCACACGCATCCGGCCCGCTATCCGGAGAATTTATTGGCATTATCGCAGGACCCAATCCGGATGAAGTGGAGAGCGGAATTGAAGCCGCACAGAATACGATTGAGCATGATGCCTATTTTGAAGCATTGAACGAGGAAGGAACACATGCCCTGTATGCGCACGTCGTTGCGCGAACAGGCAGTTATCTGTCCAAGGTTGCGGGTATCGGCGAAGGGGAGCCGCTTGCTTATCTGATTGCCCCGCCGCTGGAAGCGATGTACGGGCTTGATGCGGCATTGAAAGCCGCGGATGTAAGGCTGGCCGCATTTTACGGGCCGCCTTCGGAGACGAATTTCGGCGGCGGACTTTTAACAGGTTCGCAATCCGCCTGTCAGGCAGCGGCAGCCGCGTTTCGCGATAGTATTATCCGAGTGGCCCGCCAGCCCCTCACCTGGTAGGCGAAGCGGAGAGGAGTGAATGATGATGCAACTGGATCGGGATTTGCAATCGCTGCAGGCGATGCGGCATGCGGTACGCCGCGCTAAAGAAGCCCAGCAAGAGTTCAAGGGTTATTCCCAGGAGCAGGTGGATCGCATCGTCAGGGCCATGGCCGACGCAGCGTATGAAAAAGCACACGAATTAGCCGTGCTTGCGGTCGAAGAAACCGGGCTCGGCGTCGTGGAACATAAAACGATCAAAAATCAAGTTGGTTCAAGAGATGTCTATCAATCAATCGCTGATGTAAAGACGGTAGGAATCGTAAGAGAGATTCCAGAAGAAAAAGTGGTGGAAATCGCCTCGCCGTTCGGCGTGATTGCCGGGATTGTACCGGTAACCAATCCGACGTCCACTGCCATTTTCAAAAGTTTGATCGCTTTGAAAGCACGCAATGCCATCGTATTCAGCCCGCATCCGTCCGCGGCGCGCTGCACGGTGGAAGCAGCCCGCATCTGTCATGATGCCGCGGTAAAAGCCGGGGCGCCGACGGGCATCATCGGCTGGATCGAAGAGCCGACAATGGAAGCGACTGAAGGGTTGATGAAGCACGAGGATGTGAACCTGATTCTATCGACGGGCGGCAGCGGACTTGTACGTGCCGCGTACAGTTCAGGCAAACCGGCCTATGGGGTTGGTCCCGGCAACGTACCCGTCTATATCGAGAAAACAGCTTCCGTCGCACAGGCCGTACAACGTATTATTGATAGCAAAACGTTTGACAATGGCACGATATGCGCATCCGAGCAGGCGGTCATTGTCGACCGAAACGTGCGGGAGCAGGTGCTGCGCGCATTCCGCCTGGGTGGGACTTATCTATTAAATGCGGAAGAGAAGAAGAAAGTTGAGGACGTCATCTCACCGGTTCGCGGCAAGCTTAACTCCGCGATTGTCGGCAAGAAAGCGACCGTTATCGCCGAAATGGCCGGCATTCGTGTGCCGAAAGAAACAAGGCTTTTGATGGCGGAAGAGACGGAGGTCAGCAAAGAGACGCCGTTCTCGATTGAGAAGCTGTCGCCGATTCTCGCTTTCTATACGGTGAATGGCTGGCGGGAAGCAAGCGATCTGTGTGAACGTCTGCTGGCGCTTGGCGGACGCGGCCATACGCTGTCGCTGCATACGGAGGATGAAGAAGTGGCCCGCACGATGGCGCTTCGCCTCCCGGTATCGCGCATCCTTGTCAATACGCCGTCTTCGCTTGGTGCGGTCGGGGCAACTACAGGTCTTGCCGCATCGATGACGCTTGGTTGCGGCACGTTCGGCGGCAATATCACATCGGACAATCTGACTGCGCATCACCTGATGAATATGAAACGCCTTGCTTATGGAACAAAGGAAGTCACTGTACCGAAACCGGGCAGCGGAACGCCGAACCCATCCTATTCGAAACCACAGGTGAAATCCGAAGAGGAACAGATTCAAGAGGTCGTCGCCCAGGTATTGGCCAGGGCCGGTGCGGTGGGACGGCTGGACAAACAAACGGTTGCGGCGCTGGTTGATGAAGTGCTGGCACAGATCTAAATGCAGGCTCTTCGCAGCGGATTTGCTTAGAATCAATGCGGATGGACGATTGTCTTTTTCTTCAAATCTTACATCCAACCGCTTTCTCTTTACTCTTATATCCAAATACTTTAAGGAGGAATAAAAAATGGCAAGAGAATTAACGGCATTAGGTATGATTGAAACAAAAGGATTGGTCGCTTCCGTTGAGGCGGCCGATGCGATGGTAAAGGCGGCGAACGTGCATCTCGTGGGCAAAGTGCATGTCGGTGGCGGACTGGTGACCGTGCTTGTGCGCGGGGATGTTGGTGCGGTAAAAGCGGCAACCGATGCCGGTGCAGCTGCGGCGCAGCGGGTAGGAGAGCTTCTCTCCGTGCATGTCATCCCGCGTCCACACAATGAGCTTGAGAGCATCCTGCCGAAGCTTGAACCGCAGCAATAATGTCGTACGATACAGCCTTCATTGAGCGCATCGTAGCGGAAGTGCTTGGCCGGCTTACGCCTCAGGCAGAGCGAAGCCCGGCCCGGCCCGGTCTTTTGCTCGTCTATCCCGGCGAATTTGAGGCGCAGGCGGTAGCCGTCGTCGAAAAAGAATTGCAGGCAGGATGGAAGGTGTACCATGCGCGGGTGGACGAGATGGACAGTGTGTCGCTTAGCGGCGATGTAAAGCGGCTTGTGTTTCTACAGGCGGATCAGGATTTGCTGATGCGCGGCGCGCTCGGTTTGACCGGCACGGTCGCGAGTCAGCTGCTGGCAGAAGGACTTATGAAAGGAATTCCGGCTCTGCTTGTCCCGTGTCCGCAGTTGAAGTGGCTGCTGGATGCAAAAACAGGAGAAGCGGTGCTGCCTCCGGCGGCCAGGCGCTATCGGCAGCATATCCGCACACATGCGGTGGAACTGGCCAGCTTCGGCGCTTCTCTTGGGTCCATGGCTGATGTGCTGGCATTGGCTGATGGGGAAGCGGAAAGCTCGCCTGAAGAGACGGCGGCAGACGGAACGGTCGTACGCCGGGAACGCAGCACTGTATTTGAGGGCAAGGTGCTGACGCAAAGCGACGTACAGCAGGCGAGGGGGTGTACGCTCTATGTTTCTCCGTCAACCGTCATTACCCCGCTGGCACGGGATGCGGCGCGCACGAACGGCGTAACCATTCTGATAGACGAGAGGTGAGCGCGCTATGCGCATCGGAACGGTAGTCGGAAACGTATGGGCAACACGCAAAGAAGACGGGCTTACGGGCCTTAAATTTCTCTTTGTGCAATTGGAAGATACAAGCGGTGCGCCGATCGGCGCACCGCTGATTGCTGCCGATCGCATTGGCGCAGGCATAGGCGATACCGTAATGGTGACGCTGGGCAGCGCGGCCCGGTTCGCCATCCCGGAGCGGGATGTACCGGTAGATGCAATCGTGATTGGCATAGTAGACTCAATCGATGTGGAAAGCAGGTGAACCAACCATGGCACAAGCACTTGGCATGATCGAAACGAGAGGGTTAATCGGTTCTATCGAAGCGGCCGACGCGATGGTCAAAGCGGCCGATGTCCGGCTGCTCTCACAGGAAAAGGTAGACGCTGCACTCGTAAGTGTTTTTATTGAGGGGGATGTAGGTGCGGTACAGGCGGCGCTGGAGGCAGGAAGGGCAGCCGCCGAGCGCGTCGGAGAGCTTGTCTCCTGGCATTTTATTCCCCGTCCGGACGACGAGGTGCGTAACGTATTAAAAAAGCCTGATCCGGCTGTCTCGTCTTCTCCTGTCGCAGGCGAGGCGAAGGCAGGTACCGGTACCCAGACCAAACGTCGGAAAGAAGCAAAGGAAACGCAGGTTCCGCTGGCGGAGCAGGCATACGACACACCGCAGATCGACACGGATGAAGCGGAGAGCGGAAATAAGGGCGATAGCGAGTCGGACGGAGACCAGAGCACGGACAAACGCCGCAAACGGTAAACCGGCACCGTGAACCAAGGGGGATAAACGATGAAACTTTCATGCGTGCTGAAAGGCAGCACCTATTCGTTTACGTCAGTGAAAGACGTGCTGGCAAAAGCGAGTGAAGAAAAGTCGGGCGACCGGATGGCACACGTCGCGGCTGAATCTTCGCTTGAGCGCATGGCGGCGAAAGTGGTGCTGAGCGAACTAACGCTACAAGATTTATATGAGAACCCGGTCATTCCGTATGAAGAGGACGAAGTGACCCGGGTTATCTATGACGGACTTAATCTTTCTATTTATAATGAGATAAAAAGCTTATGTGTCGGAGAGCTGCGGGAGTATATTTTGTCTCATGGAACTGGTACACATGAACTCATCCGGATAAGCCGCGGACTAACCAGCGAAATGATTGCCGCGGTGGCCAAACTGATGTCGAGCATTGACTTGGTCATGGCCTCGCAGAAGATTCGTCCGACCGCGCACTGCAACACGCTGATCGGCGAAGCAGGCCGGCTTGCGTTCCGCTGCCAGCCCAACCACCCGACGGATGATCCGGAAGGTATTTTATATTCGATTAAAGAAGGACTGTCGTACGGATCAGGAGACGCGGTCATCGGGATCAATCCGAACGTAGACACCGTTGAGTCGGTCTCGCGTCTTCTGCACATGTCGCATGAATTTATAACGAAATGGAAGATTCCGACGCAGAACTGTGTGCTTGCGCACATTACAACCCAAATGAAAGCGCTGGAGGGGGGAGCGCCGATCGCATTGATGTTCCAGAGTCTGGCGGGAACGCAGAAGGCGAATGACGCCTTCGGAGTCAATCGTGAAATGCTAGATGAGGCGTTGGCTATGATGCGGCGCCAGGGAACGTCGGCAGGGCCCAATGTGATGTATTTCGAGACCGGGCAGGGATCGGAAGTGTCGCTTGATGCAGCGCACGGTGTGGATATGCAGACACTCGAGGCGCGTACGTACGGTTTTGCGCGTCACTGGCAGCCGTTCATGGTCAATAATGTCTCCGGTTTTATTGGACCTGAGACGCTCTATGACGGACGTCAGATGATTCGTGCCGATCTGGAAGACTTATTTATGGGCAAGCTCCACGGTTTGCCGATGGGCATCGCGCCGACGTATACGAATCACATGCATGCTGACCAGAATGATCAGGAAATCGCCGGTATGCTGACCGCACTGGCGGGCGCGAATTTCTATATGGGCGTACCGGCCGGCGATGATGTGATGCTTAATTACCAGGATACGAGCTATCATGACGATGCCAGTTTGCGTGAAATGCTTGGTCTGCGTCCGCTGCGGGAGTTTGAGAAGTGGCTGGAGAAGATGGGCATTATGGAAAACGGGCGGCTGACCGAACGTGCGGGCGACCTGTCAATCTTTGATTAGGCGAGGTGATAATGTGAACCAGGAGAAAATCGAGCGAGTAGTGGAACAGGTGCTGCGCGAGATAACCCGGAAACTGGAAGCATCGCGTTCTGAAGCGTCCCAGACGGAGAAGGCGAGCATACCTGAAGCGGGTGAGACCATTCGCTTTTCAGAAGAAAAAGAGATCGGAGTCGTTCATCCGCATAACCGGCAGGTAATTGAGCGGGCGCAGCAGGTTACACCGGCACGTATCGGCATCGGACGTGCGGGTACACGTATGCGGACGCGCAGCTACCTGCAGTTCCGCATTGATCATGCAGCGGCGCAGGATGCGGTAATGAAAGATGTCTCCAACTCCTTCCTCGAATCACTCAACCTGCCCATACTAACGACCCAGGCGGAAGATATGGAAACATATTTGATGAATTTGGACAAAGGCCGTACACTTTCTGAAGAATCGGTCCGCTGGCTTAAGGAACACGGAGACAAAAAGAAGAACGTGCAGATTCTTGTCTGCGACGGGCTCAGCTCTTCTGCCGTGGAGGCGAATGTCCGCGATTTGCTGCCTTCGCTCATGCAGGGGTTGAAACTAAAAAATCTTAGCGTTGGCCGTCCGCTGTTCGTGAAGCGTGCCCGCGTGTGGGTGCAGGATGAGGTAGCGGCTATTGTGGACTGCGATGTCGTTATCTCTTTAATCGGTGAACGTCCCGGTCTTGCCACATCGGAAAGCTTAAGTGCTTATATGGTGTACCGGCCGGGCAAACATACCGTAGAGGCCGACCGGACAGTCATTTCGAACATTCACAAAGGCGGATTTCCGCCGGTGGAAGCAGGTGCGTATCTAGCAGACTTGATTCAGGACATCATTCAGTATAAATCCAGCGGTGTAGGTTATATGAGAAAGAAGAATAGTCGAAATAATTAGTCATTATTGGGCGCAAGAGGTTGGATGTATAGAGTCTCCAATCTCTTACATCCCGTTATCTAAAATAAGGAGGGCTGTGTGTGGCACAAATCGGAACATATGTGATTTACATCCTGATGGCGGCGGCGGTGATCGGCGCTATTGCAGCGATTCGCGACAGTGAAAAAGGGTTAGGTCGCGAGTTCATGGAAGGCTTACACTCCATCGGGTACATTTTCGTTCCGTCCGCCGGGATTATGGCGGCGATTCCCTATCTGTCGCAGGTGATTCAATCGGTGTTCGGACCTTTGTTCAATATGATGGGGGCGGACCCGGCCATTGCTGCTACCTCGATTATTGCAGTCGATATGGGTGGTTATCAGTTGGCGGAGAAGCTGGCGGAAACAAAGGAAAGCTGGATTATGGCGATGGTGACAGGCTACATGGCCGGGGCGACCATCGTGTTTTCTATTCCAATGGGGCTGGCCATGCTTGACAAGCGCGATCATAAATATATGGCGCTCGGCGTCATGTCCGGTATTCTCACCGTACCTATTGGCGTGTTCATTTCCAGCGTACTGCTTCTCCTCACCAATACGCAGGTGCGTGAAGTGATTGCAACGGATGGAGCGGCAACGTACACACTTGCCTTTAGTTTCGGGCGTATTCTTCTGAATTTGACACCGCTTGTGATTCTGGTTGTCTTAATTGCTGTCGGTTTGCGATTCCTGCCGGATATGATGATTCGGGGCTTTATCTGGTTCGGCCGAATCATGGATGCATTTATTAAGCTTGTTCTTGTATTTTCCATTGTTGAGTATTTTACCGGAGCGTTCAGTGCATTGTTTGGCAGCTGGGGCTTTGATCCGATTATCGCGGATAAAGAAAACCAGGTGCGCGGTCTGGAAGTGGCCGGTTATATCGGCATTATGCTGGCCGGGGCGTTTCCGCTCGTATACCTTATCCGTAAATACCTGGGCAAACCGCTGGAAGCCGTGGGTAGCAAACTTGGGTTGAGCGCAGTTGGCAGCGCCGGTTTGCTGGCTACGGTCGCGAACATTCTGGCAATGTTCCGTTTGGTAAAGTCCATGCCGCCGAAGGACAAAGTTATCAATATTGCCTTTGCAGTATGTGCAGCGTTCCTGTTTGGCGATCACCTTTCCTTTACCGCCAACTTTCAGCCGACCATGATC
The DNA here is from genome assembly GCF_007991215.1 of Aneurinibacillus danicus. Taxonomy (GTDB): domain Bacteria; phylum Bacillota; class Bacilli; order Aneurinibacillales; family Aneurinibacillaceae; genus Aneurinibacillus; species Aneurinibacillus danicus. The sequence goes on along the minus strand of NZ_BJXX01000056.1, from coordinate 271 downwards.
CTGCCGATTATGCTGGGTAAAATCGGGGGCGGTGTGATTGCTATCGCGCTTGCCTACTGGCTGTCCGTACCGAAAGCACGTGAGCTGGAAGAGCAAGACCGGGCAAATGGGGTGATCGGAGAGCACGAATACCTTGATCCGAATGAGAAAGTGGATGTGCCGCTTGAAGGAAATGAACAACCGTACGATCCGAAATTAAGCGGTTTGTAAGTTTTGCGGTCAGCAGATGTTTCTTAAAGGAAGCATTTGCTGATTTTTTTCTGTGAAAATC
>NZ_BJXX01000055.1 GCF_007991215.1 Aneurinibacillus danicus | reverse complement strand
ATTTTCATGTCGGGGTTGCGGCTGAAAAACCATGATCGTTTTCTGTGAAAAATACGAGTACTGGCATTTGAAACAACGGCGCAGAAAATGGTAAAATGCAGTGTGAGCTATATTTGGATGGATTTTACGAGGCAGCATTTTTAGGAGGTTTATGGATGGAAATCACGGTAAAAGTGAACAGGTATGTCGATTCATTAAAAGAAGTTACATATCATCTCGTATCAGTCAATGCAAGAGAAGGTCTTCTCCGCAATGATAATATTGATAAATTGCTTGGTACAAGTTACCGGGACGTCGCGCTTGAGCACGGCGGTTTTATTGAGAACGGAAACGAAGTGTATTTCAAAACCCGTGAGGAAGCGGAAGAGATGCGCGACATACTGCAAGAAATGCTGCGGGCACGGTACAGCCAGGTGCTGGATACCGAATTGGCTGAGAACTATGCCGATTGGGATGTGCTTGAGACAGGTGAAGGCGTCGTTGTTATTGCTAAAGATTTTCTGGATCAGAATGGAAAACGGGTTATGGTCGTGATGAGTGAGGATGTTTATCTACTGGAAATTCCGGGAACAGAAGGAGAATATGTGGATCTGGCCGGATACCGTGAAAATGAAGAACAGTACCGGACGGCAGGCGATATGCTCAAGCATAAGATCATGTCGCTGACTGACAAAGAAATTGTACGCGTGGAAGAAGACGCGGATGAAATCTTAGATTGGGACACGCTTGAAGAAATCTCGGAGATTTTCAAACGGTACATGAACACACGCAAACAGTATCTGCGCTACGTAAAATAATAGAAAGCTAAAAATCCCGTCGTACCTAGGCGGGATTTTTGTACATCGATTTCACGCATAACAGGAGGAGGGGTGATGCAATGGAGGTCAGCATCGTATGGGAATATAAAGCGCAGGGTACAAAAAAGCGCACGACATTCACCTCACAGATGATGACAGCGCAAGAAGCGTTACGGCTTGCCAAGGACATCGAGAAGACCGGGCGAGTGGAGACGCTCACTTTCCATGATGAGGACGGAGAACGCTGGACGAAAAAAGAGCTTGAGAAGCTGGTGAAGGAAATTGAAACCGAGCCGCACAACATTGTCGTCTATTTTGACGGCGGATACAATAAGGAATACCGTGTGGCCGGACAGGCTCTTCGGGGCGAGTTCATCTTCAGCCGTAAACAATTATAAAGGCAAAAAGCCTCCGGGTATTTTCTTTTTTGTCACAAAAGTATAATATATGAGTATTCGGAAAATAGAAAAAGCCGTGTTTTGACAGCCTTGGAACACAGAAGTGAGGGGTAGAGAGATGAAAGTAGCAAAATTTGGAGGTACATCCCTGGCCAGTGCCGCGCAGATTAAAAAAGTGTGCGATATCGTTCTTGCTGACACAGAACGCAGACTCATCGTCGTATCGGCACCTGGTAAACGCGACAAGAATGACACGAAAGTAACGGATTTACTCATCGCGTTGGCGGAGCGTTATCTCGCGGAAGGCGAAGCCGAAGCGGAACTTGCAGCCGTTGTGGCCCGGTATCGGGATATTGCTTGCGGGCTTGGCCTGTCAGAAGAAATTGTACATGTTATCGAGGCAGACCTGCGCGGGCGGCTTGAGCTTGACCGCAGCAAGCCGGAGATGTTTATGGATGCGCTTAAGGCGAGCGGAGAAGATAACAATGCCAAGGTCGTGGCCCGCTACCTGCAAAGTCAGGGCGTACAAGCAAGCTATGTGAATCCGAAGGATGCGGGTCTGTTTGTAAGCGACGAGCACGGCAACGCCCAGGTGCTGCCGGAATCGTATGAAAATTTAAAGACGCTTCGTGAGCAGGAAGGCATTCTGATCTTCCCCGGTTTCTTCGGCTTTTCACCGTCCGGAGAGATCGTGACGTTCTCGCGCGGCGGCTCTGACATCACAGGCTCCATTCTCGCCGCTGCAGTAAAGGCGGATCTGTATGAGAACTTTACCGATGTTGACTCCGTGTTTTCAGCCAATCCGAACATAGTGGACAATCCGCAGCCGATTCAGGAGCTTACCTACCGTGAAATGCGTGAATTATCGTACGCCGGTTTTTCGGTCTTCCACGATGAAGCCCTGATTCCGGCGTTTCGGGCCGGCATTCCGGTCTGCATCAAGAATACGAACAATCCGTCCGCACCGGGCACCATGATCGTATTTGAGCGGGAAGGCAACGGCAACCCGGTGGTTGGCATCGCGAGCGCAAACGGATTCTGCAGTATTTATGTAAGCAAATATTTAATGAACCGCGAGATTGGTTTCGGCCGCCGCCTGCTGCATATCCTTGAAGATGAGCATCTGTCGTATGAGCACATTCCGTCCGGGATTGACGATATTTCTGTCATTTTAAAAGACGACAAGATTGACGCTGAGATGGAACGACGCATCACCGAACGTATCCGCACTGAGCTGGCGGTGGATGATATCGTGTTCGAGCGTGACATGTCCATGATTATGATCGTAGGCGAAGGCATGCGTCACAATGTCGGAACGACGGCCCGGGCAGCAGGCGCGCTGGCACGGGCGCATGTCAACATTGAGATGATCAACCAGGGCTCATCCGAGGTGAGCATGATGTTCGGCGTCAAAGCGGTCGATGAAGAAAAAGCCGTGCGTGCGATTTACGAAGAGTTTTTTGAGCGAAAGGAAGGCCGTGAAGAAGCGGCGAAAGAGGCGGTCAGCTACCGCTAAGCCGAAAAGATGGGGGATGGATCTGATGTACATGGTGATTTATGACGCGATGACCGATTTCGGATTCCTGTACAGAAAAGTCGAATCGTTCGATACGCTCGACGAAGCGAAAGTATGCGCAGCCGAGAAGAAAAAAGAAGGCGCGCAAAACATCAAAATCGCGCAGGAAGTTATGAGTCTGTGATACGGGCAGTAAAAAAAGCGGGCAAGCGGATGATACGATTAGCCCCGTTTCTTCTATGCGCCAGCCTGCTCACCGGATGCAGCGAGGAGCAAGAAACGCTTGTATACGTTGGTCAATCCGACAATTGGAAGGCGATCCTGATGACCGTGCATACGCAGGGGACAGAGAAAGAAAAGCAGGTTCTGCGCCTCTCCTACAAATCGGCTGATATCGATTCTGTCTATAACATACGGTATCGTCTGACCGGACTTACGGAAGAGGTGAGCGGCCGTGAAGACGACATGAACAACAAAACTGGCATCGTCTATCATACCGACTGCAGCGGGTGCGCGTTGACAGATGAATCGAGCACGTTTACCGTCACGGTGGATTGGAGCCCCAACCGGAAAGAAAGTTTTTCATTACAATTTGTGCGTAAAGAATAAGGAGGCCCCTCCTTCACATATTTTGTTCCCGTATGGACAAAATAACGGTGAAGGAGGGGCTTTTTTTATGATTCAAGTGAAATTGCAGCCTTCCTGCTCCGGCATGATGTATTTTGATGCGGTAAAAGGAGGGCGCGCTTCGTTTACGATGCAGAACGAAACGCTAACCGGCCGGCTTTCCGAGGAAGAATTCACATCTTTTCTTAAGGATAATAATTTAATTCTTTATCGTGATACGCTGAAGAGCTACGAGAACGGCGAGATTGTCGGACATTTCGAGAGTATGGAATAACGGTGTCTGTTGTCTGCTCCAACCTTCTGCCTTGAGCCCCCGGAAAGGGCTCTTTTTGCTCATTGCTAATAAATATTTGTTTTATAACTTTTATACAGTGTAAAAAGATGTGGAAATATCTATTGTAAATCATATATTATGGTCTTATAGAATTATCTATATGTAGAAAACGGGTAAAAAGAACTGTAAAGAGAATAGGCAGAGAGCGAGGGAAGGCGCTGTGACGTCGAGTTATATTGATTTTTTTACCGACCGGCGCGGAAAGGTTACCGCTTGCATGGTCAATACATATATTAATGACGAGAAGCATTATGCGGTGAAGATTGAGTTGGGCAAGGAATATGTTGTACAGCCGGTGAACGTACTGAAGAAAAAACATCGTGATCGACGCTGTATCGTGATCGGATTTATCCAGGATGATACAGGAGTCCCAAGGGATGCACGAGTCAAATTCCTCGATACGAATCGGACGGGCCGGGTCAGCATTCGCGATTTAGTATTGCCTGATTCTGATAGAATGGAAGAAAAACATGAAAAAAACTCCTGACCAGAACATACGGTCAGGAGTTTTTTTCATACAGGATTTCCGCTGTTTCATATTGGTGATAATGTCGAAGAACCTCGTATCTACACGATTTTTTTCTATTTTTACCGGGTTGAAGGAGGGCTGTATTCTTTGTCGAATTATTCCTGTATAAACTAAAGCAAGGAGAGAAGCCAGCCATGTATCCCGACAAGGAAGCTCTGTATCTGTTTCATGAGGGAAACCTCTTTCGCAGCTATCGCCTGTTCGGCGCCCATCTTTGCCGGGAAGAGGGCCAAACCGGCGTCCGGTTTACTGTTTGGGCACCGGAAGCGGCAAAGGTAAGCATTGTCGGCGAGTTTAACGAGTGGCAGGGAGAGGGGCATGAAATGTTCAAAATGCCCGGTACCGGCGGGGTTTGGTCTCTGTTCATTGCAGGGCTTAGTGAAGGAAGTTTGTATAAGTATGAAATTAAAACGGCATCCGGCGGAACCCTATTGAAAGCGGACCCATACGCGTTTCGATCAGAAGTGCGGCCGAATACCGCCTCCGTCGTCCATTCGCCGGATGCATACCGCTGGAGTGACGCGGAGTGGCTTGTCAGGCGCGATACTAGCGATCCGCTTCGCAAACCGATAAACATCTACGAGCTGCATGCCGGAACATGGAAAAAGAAGGATGACGGCTCGTTTTACTCCTACCGCGAGCTGGCAGACGAGGCAATCGATTATGTGAAAGAAATGGGCTATACGCATATGGAGCTGCTCCCGCTTGCCGAGCATCCATTTGATCGCTCCTGGGGGTACCAGGTGACGGGCTATTTCTCGGCTACAAGCCGGTATGGCCCGCCGGAAGATTTCCAGTACTTTGTTGATCGGTGCCATCAGCATGGAATTGGCGTGATATTGGACTGGGTGCCGGGCCATTTCTGCAAAGACGCCCACGGGCTTATGCAATTTGACGGCACGCCGCTATATGAATATGCGGATGTGCACAAAGCCGATACGGGCGAGTGGGGAACGCTGATGTTTGATGTCGGCAAACCGGAAGTGGTGAGCTTTCTTATCTCCAACGCGCTGTTCTGGATGGACAAGTACCACATTGACGGACTGCGGGTAGACGCTGTCGCCAGTATGCTGTATCTCGACTTCGGCAAACCAGAAGGAAGGTGGAGGCCCAACCGATACGGCGGACACGAAAACCTGGAGGCTGTGGAGTTTCTGAAAAAGTTAAATGAGGCGGTATTCGACGCCTATCCGGGTGCTTTGATGATTGCGGAAGAATCGACCGCCTGGCCGCGCGTTAGCGCTCCTACTTACCTGGGCGGACTCGGATTCAATTTTAAGTGGAATATGGGCTGGATGAACGATGTGCTCAAGTATATGGAGATGGATCCTGTGCATCGCAAATGGCATCATGAACTGCTGACGTTTTCTTTTTTCTATACGTTCTCTGAAAATTTCGTCCTTCCGCTCTCCCATGATGAAGTTGTGTACGGCAAAAGAGCGCTGCTTGCGAAAATGCCGGGGGACTACTGGCAGAAGTTTGCCAACCTGCGTGTGCTGTACGGCTATATGATCGCACATCCGGGGAAGAAACTGCTGTTTATGGGAGGCGAGATTGGACAGTTTGACGAATGGAAAGACGAAGCCGAGATTGACTGGCATCTTCTTCAATACGATATGCATCATAAAATACAGGCGTATGTTAAAACACTCAATCATATATATCAAAAGGAGCGCGCGCTGTGGGAATACGATCACGAGCCGCGCGGCTTCGAATGGATTGATCCTCATGATTCCAACCAGAGTATCCTCACGTTTATAAGGCAAGGCGCACAGCCGGACGATTCTCTTCTTGTCGTGTGCAATTTCACCCCTGTTGTGCGTTCCGAATACCGAATCGGTGTGCCCACACCCGGGATGTACCTTGAATATTTCAACAGTGACGACGTGTGTTTCGGGGGTTCCGGTGTGACAAATCCCAAGCTGATAGAAGCAAAACCCATACCATGGCACAACCGCCCCCATAGCATTTCCCTTACCATTCCTCCGTTGGCCTGTGTGTTTCTAAAGCTTCATAACTTCAAAGTGAAAGAAGGGGAAAGATGAAAGCGAAAGAATGCGTAGCTATGCTGCTTGCCGGTGGTGAAGGCCGACGACTCGGTCCGCTTACGACCCGTCTCGCCAAGCCCGCCGTACCATTTGGCGGAAAGTATCGGATTATCGATTTTGCCTTGAGCAACTGCGTAAATTCCGGCATCGATACGGTCGGTGTATTAACCCAGTACCAGCCGCTTGTACTGAATTCATACATCGGTATTGGCCGCGCTTGGGACCTGGATCGCCGGGATGGCGGCGTCACCGTTCTGCCGCCGTTTATGGATCGCCGGGACGGGTCTTGGTATACGGGCACCGCCAACGCCATTCACCAAAATGCGCATTTCATCGAACAATATGACCCGAAGTATGTGCTGGTGATCTCCGGCGATCACATTTGCAAGATGGATTATAGCCGTCTGCTCGCGTATCACAAAGAAAGAAAAGCGGATGCAACGATTGCGGTCATTGAAGTGCCGTGGAGTGAAGCAAGTCGGTTCGGCATTATGAGTACGGATAAGGAGCGGCGCATCATCCATTTTACCGAGAAACCGGCGCGACCCGAAAGCAACCTCGCTTCGATGGGTATCTACATTTTTACATGGGATGCATTAAGACGTCATCTAAACGATGATGCGGCCAACCCGGATTCCAGCCATGACTTCGGCAAGGATGTGATTCCGGCAATGCTTGCGGCAGGTAGGCGGCTCATTGCTTATCCATTTACCGGTTATTGGAAAGATGTAGGCACGATTGAAAGCCTGTGGCAGGCGCATATGGACCTTCTGGCGGAAAATCCTTTGTTTACGATGAACGACCCTGCCTGGAGAATTTACGCGGTGAATTCTCAACAGCCACCGCAGTATATCGCGCCGAACGCTGTCATCAGCCGCTCCATGATCAACGAGGGGTGTACGGTATTTGGCCATGTCGAGCATTCTGTTCTGTTTTATGGGGTGAAAGTTGGGATGGGCAGCGTGATTCGTGATTCGGTTGTAATGCCCCATACGAAGATTGGCCGGAATGTGACGATTGAGAAAGCAATTATCGGTGAAGGAGCCGCCATTGAAGACGGCGTTCGTATCGGAGGAGCAGGACAGAGCATTTCATTGGTCGGTGAGAGAACAATCGTGCATGGATACGAAACACCCAATCGAAAAGCGGCGGGACTATCGTAAGGGAGGCGTAGCGGATGGAAGAAGTCATGGGTCTAGTCAATCTGGCAAATGAAGTTGATGAATTGCAGGCGCTGACGGAAGCGCGCTGCAGCGCATCTGTTCCGTTCGGCGGGCGGTATCGATTCATCGATTTTGCACTATCGGGCCTGGTCAATTCCGGGATAAAAAGTGTGGCCGTGTTTACCCGGCACAAGTACCGCTCACTGATAGATCATCTGGGCAATGGAGCAGCCTGGGATTTGGATCGGAAGAACGGCGGATTGTTTATTCTGCCGCCGCCCATTAACCCGAACGGAGTGCTGCCTGAGGGAGATATGGCGTTTTTTGCGGAACATATGGATTACTTTCTGCGCGGGCCCGAGCCGCACGTATTCGTGTGCGGAAGTCGAATAATCGGCAGTATCGACGTACGTCCGGCACTGCTGTTCCATAAAAACACCGCAGCGGACGTAACTGTACTATACAAAGAATGGGGAAACGAGGCGAAACGCGCTGCGAAGTATCGCGCACTGGCAGCCGACAAGGATGGCCGGATTGTTCATATGGACTCCGAACCGGGGTTTATCGGCGGAACAAAAGCGTCGCTTGAGATGTATCTGATTCGAAAAGAGTGGCTGCTTAAGACGATCGGTCATGGCATGCAGGAAAACCGTTCCGATTTTGTACGGGACGGCATTATTGCGAATCTGGAACAGGCGCGTGTGTACGGTTTTCCGTATATAGGCTATGCGGCCATGGTACGAACAGTGGAAGATTATTATGCCGAGAGCATGAATTTGCTTGCGCCGGATGTGTGGGAAGCGTTGTTTGTTGAGGGAGAACGCATTTATACCAAAGTGAAAGATGAGCCTCCGGCACTGTACCGGGAAGGAGCGGACGTCACCAATTCGCTTGTCGCCAACGGTTGCGTAATTGAAGGTACGGTGGAAAACAGCATTTTGTTCTCAGGGGTAAAGGTGGGCAAGGGTGCTCATATTAAAAATAGCATTTTACTGCAGCATTGTGAGGTTGGGGAAGACGCATATGTGGAGTGTGTGATTGCGGATAAAGTCGCGCGCATTGGGGCAGGCAGAACGCTGGCCGGGCGGGAGGACTTTCCGCTGCTTGTGGCCAAGCGGGCCACCGTATAGAGTACGAAGAAAAGGGAGGAAAAACATGCGCATCTTATTTGCAGCCGCAGAAGCGGCTCCCTTCGTCAAAACCGGAGGATTGGCTGACGTGATCGGTTCCCTGCCGAAAGAAATGATCAAGCAAGGGCTGGACGTGCGGGTGATGCTCCCAAAGTATAAAGTGATTCCCGGTTGTTTTACAGAAAACATGAGACGGCGGGCCGAGCTTACGGTTCCGGTCGGCTGGCGCAGGCAGTATGCCGGCATCGAAGAATTGGAATGGGACGGCGTCACATACTATTTTGTGGACAACGAATACTATTTTTGGCGGGATGGCGTGTACGGCTGCTACGATGAGGCGGAGCAATTTGCCTACTTCTCGCGGGCGGTACTTGAATCGCTCCCACAATTAGGATTCAAACCGGATATCCTTCATTGCCATGATTGGCATACGGCGATGGTGCCGGTATTTTTGCGTGCGTTCTATGACGGCCATCCGTTTTACGATTCCATGCGCACTGTGTTTACGATACATAATCTAAAATACCAGGGAATCTTTCCGTATACGGTGCTGCCGGATGTGCTTGGGCTTGACAACGACTATTTTACGCTGGACGGATTGGAGTTTTACGGCGACATCAATTACATGAAGGGCGGGCTGTTGTATGCGGACCGACTGACAACGGTGAGTCCGAGCTATGCGCGGGAAATCCAGGAACCGTATTACGGAGAGAGGCTGGACGGCGTGCTGCGCGCCCGGGCAGCAGATACAACGGGCATTATCAACGGGATCGATTATGACACATACAATCCGCAGAGCGATCCGCACCTGTATGTTAATTACCGGCGCTCCCCGGCCAAAAAGCGGAAAAACAAAGTTCATCTACAGCAGCAGCTTGGACTTCCGACCGCTGAAGGCATTCCGCTCATCGCCATCGTCTCTCGCCTGGCCGAGCAGAAGGGGCTGGATTTAGTTGCCTGCGTGCTTGAAGACATGCTGGCGCTTGATATGCAGATGGTGGTGCTGGGCACGGGGGAAGCGCGGTATGAAACGATGTTCCGTGAGGCGGCGCTCCGCTGTCCCCAGAAAATTGCGGCGTGTATTCAGTTTGACGAAGGGCTTGCACGGCGCGTATATGCGGCCGCCGACTTGTTTTTGATGCCGTCCAAGTTTGAACCGTGCGGTATCGGGCAGATGATCGCGCTGCGGTATGGTGCCGTGCCCATCGTACGTGAAACCGGAGGCTTGCGCGATACGGTACAGTCCTATAACGAAATGACTGGTGAAGGGAACGGCTTTACGTTCGCCCATTACAACGCACATGATATGCTGTATACAGTCGGACGAGCTCTCCGCGTCTACCGCGATCCTGCGGCGTTTGCCCGGGTGCTCGCGAATGGGCAAAAAACGGATTGCGGTTGGATTCAATCCGCCCGGCAGTATCATATGCTGTATGAACAGCTGGTTACAGCCTGAGAGGTGGGACATCATGTTTTCAAGCAAAGAAAGCTTTAAGCGGGCATTTATCGACAAGCTCGAGAGCATGCTGGGCAAACCCGTGGAAGAAGCAAGCGACATTGATAAATACAAAGCGCTGGGCGCCATGATCCGCGAGTATATCAACAAAAATTGGATTGCGACCAATACGCGCTACGTCGAAAATCAGGAAAAGCAAATGTATTATTTCTCCATGGAATTCCTGCTTGGCAAACTGCTCGAAAGCAACCTGATTAATCTCGGCGTGCGGGATTTGTGCGAAGAAAGCTTGTGCGAGCTTGGAATCGAGCTTTCCCGTTTGGAAGCACAGGAGCCGGATGCGGGGCTGGGCAACGGAGGATTAGGACGGCTTGCCGCCTGTTTTCTCGATTCGCTCGCCTCGCTGTCTCTTCCAGGGCATGGGTGCGGCATTCGTTATAAATACGGCCTGTTCGAGCAAAAAATTGTCGACGGCTACCAGGTGGAATTGCCGGAGTACTGGCTTAAAGAGGGCAATGTCTGGGAGATACGCCGCTCTGATCTGGCGGTTGAAGTGCGGTTCGGCGGCGAGGTGCGCTTCGAAGATCATGGCGGACACTGGACTTTTGTCCATGAAAAATACGAGTCCGTGCTTGCCGTTCCCTATGACGTGCCGGTAATTGGTTATCGTAATAAGACCGTCAATACGCTGCGCCTATGGAGTGCGGAGCCGAACATTCGTGATTTTGATTTTCAGACGCTCAATTCACGTGACTATCACAAGGTTCTTGATTACAAGCGTTCGGTCGAATCCATCTCTGAATTTTTATATCCGGACGATTCATTCTACGAAGGGAAGGTGCTCCGGCTTAAGCAGCAATATTTCTTCGTGTCCGCCGGACTGCAAAGCATCGTGCGCAGTTACAAGAAAACACAGCAATCGCTAAGAAATTTCCATCATAAAGTCGCTATTCACATTAATGATACCCATCCGGTACTGGCGATTCCTGAGCTCATGCGCATTCTGATGGATGAAGAAGGAATGGGATGGGAAGAAGCATGGCATATCACGGTCAATACCATTTCCTATACGAATCATACGACGCTCAGTGAAGCGCTGGAGAAATGGTCTATTGATATCTTTCAGCCCCTTTTTCCGCGCATCTACATGATTGTGCATGAGATTAACGAGCGATTCTGCCATGCATTGTGGGAGAAGTATCCGGGTGATTGGAAGCGAATTCACCAGATGGCCATTGTCGCCGACGGCCAGGTGAAAATGGCACATCTTGCCGTGGTTGGAAGCCACAGCGTGAACGGTGTGGCCAAAATTCACACCGATATTTTGAAGCAGCGGGAAATGAAGCATTTTTACGAGGTGTATCCGTACAAATTCAACAACAAGACGAACGGCATTACGCACCGTCGCTGGTTAATCAAGGCGAATCCAGCATTGGCTGGCCTGATTACCGAAGCGATTGGCGATAAGTGGGTAACCGATCCGTCCCGATTAATTGAGCTGCGCGGTTTCGCTGACGATGCGGCGTTTAAACAACAGTTGTATGCGATTAAGCAGCAGAATAAGGCGCGGCTTGCCGACCTGGTGCGGGAAAAAACGGGGACCGAAATTGATCCGCAGTCCATTTTTGATGTACAGGTGAAGCGGCTGCACGCATATAAGCGGCAGATTTTGAATGTGATTCACATCATGGATCTCTACGATCGGCTGCGCGCTAACCCGGACCTTGCAGTCATGCCCCGTACCTTTATTTTCGGCGCCAAAGCCGCTCCAGGCTATCAACTGGCCAAGAGCGTCATCAAATTGATTAACACCCTTGCAGATGTCATCAACCGCGACCCTGTCATTCAGAACAAGCTGAAAGTGGTGTTTCTCGAAAACTACCGTGTTTCCCTCGCCGAGAAGATTATTCCGGCTGCCGACGTCAGCGAGCAAATTTCCACCGCGAGCAAAGAGGCGTCCGGGACGGGAAATATGAAGTTTATGATGAACGGGGCCGTGACGATCGGGACGCTGGACGGCGCCAACGTGGAGATGCACGAAGAAGTGGGGGACGACAATATGTTCCTCTTCGGGTTGACGGCTGATGAAGTGATAGCGTATTACACGAACGGGAAGTACCGGGCTAAAGACATTTACCACGGGGATATTCGTATCCGGGGCGCGCTGCAGAAGTTTACAGGTGATTTCTTTGGAGCCGGATACGGGCTGTTCAACGATATTTATTATTCGCTGCTGTCGACCAATGATGAGTTTTTCGTCCTTAAAGATTTCGCCTCCTATGTGCAGGCCCAACAGCGGATTGATGCAGCGTTCCGTGACCGGGAGTGCTGGAGTAAGATGAGCCTGATAAATATCGCCCAATCCGGCGTATTCTCAAGCGATCGGACGATTGTCGAATATGCGGATGACATCTGGGAATTAGACCCGGTGAAGATCGAATAGGAAGGAGGCGGTTCTGAGATGGGGGAGTTGGAAGTACGGCACGATTCACATCAACAGGGGTTCCGCGCTCCTTTCGGGGCGGTTCCCTGCGGTACGGATATCATACTGCGGTTTGCGGCATACGGAAGCCGATGTGAGCACATGGAAGATGTCCGGCTGTGCATCGCGCGCGACGGCGAGCCTGCAGCGGATATCCGCATGGCACCGGTCCAGGGACAGGAACCCGGCCGCTTGTATGAAGTGCGCTGGACCGCCCCTGAAGAGCCGGGGTTATGGTGGTATTATTTTCGTATTGCATACGACGGCAGCCTTTTTTATTACGGGAACAATGCGCAGGGAATGGGCGGTGTCGGAGAGAGCTACCCGGATGTACCGCCAGGCTATCAAATTACGGTGTACCGGGCGGAAGCGGCGATCCCGGATTGGATAAAGAACGGGGTCATGTACCAGATTTTCGTTGACCGTTTCCGCAATGGCCTGCCGGAGGGACGCGTATTGAACCCGAAGCCGGGCAGCTTGCTTCATGCCCATTGGAACAGTCTTCCGCTCTATATCCGCGATCCAGAGACGAAACGGGTCATACGCTGGGACTTTTACGGGGGCAATCTCTATGGGATTTTGGAAAAGCTTCCATACCTTAAGAGTCTGGGAGTTACCGTCCTCTATTTAAATCCGATTTTTGAAGCATCAAGCAATCACAAGTACGATACAGGTGATTACCATAAGATAGATCCGATGTTTGGTGATAACGAATTGTTTGCTTCCCTCTGCGCGGAAGCACGGCGCTTCGGTATCCGGATTGTGCTTGACGGCGTGTTTAGCCATACAGGGAGCGACAGCCTGTACTTCAACAGGGAAGGAAACTATGCTA
>NZ_BJXX01000054.1 GCF_007991215.1 Aneurinibacillus danicus | reverse complement strand
TTAATAATTAATTATCAATTTAATCTATGTGTTTGTGATTGATGTCAGCTTTGCTGGTATTCCCCCATTTTGTTCTGCCGAAATCCCAGAAATTCCTCTTTTACAACAAAAAGCGAAGAGGGAGCTATATAAACTAGCTCTTTCTTCTCCTTTGTAAGTTACTTACTATCCATCGATATATACTCTGATTTTAAAAATGAAATTAAATACTTTTCAAATTTTGGATTACCCAATATACAATCTTTAGGGTCTATCCCCTGTAATACTAATACTTCATTATACATCCTTTCACATTGACCTTGAAGTGTAAAATTACTAATAGTTCTGCCGTTATCACTTTCTAAAATGACATTTAATTTTTTACCTTCTTGAATCTCATTCCACATTTTTGCTTTTTCATCATTTTCATCAGGATATACAGGGTACTTTTTATTTTCTTCAATCATTTTATTTATATTTTCTTTTTCTTCCTCGTTAAATAATCCGCTGAGAATTTCTTTATCTCCAATTGCATAACACTTCACGATATTTTCAAAGTTCACATATGGGTATCTAGACCATCGCCCAAGTGCCATTTCGCAGTTTCATACGAAATAGCGCTACCGATATATAGTTCGCCATCACTCAATACTGCAGCATAGTGTTCATATTGTTTTTTTCTTAATGTTGAAGCCACTTCAGTAACTAAAGTATAAGTCATTCCACCAACTACCACAGTTAATGCTGCAGCTAATAAAGCATTTAGGAGAGTTTCTTCAATCACAACTTCAATAGGAGCTAAAAAGGCAAAAGAAGCTTTTACTTGATCTGTATCAATTTTATATTCTTCGTTTGTTTCAATATCAAGGAAACAAACTCGTTCGGATTGCGCGCAAAGGCACAAGCTCGGTTGAAGTGCGCCGGGCCCTGATTATTTTGGCTTTTGCGCAAAACATGAAGGCTCTCGAAATCTCAAAACGTTTACATCAGAAAGTGACAACATGGGCCGAAAAAATAACGTGGAACTTGTCTTCACACCGACGAACGCTTCCTGGCTGAACCGGATGGAGTGCCACTTTGGCCCGCTCCGAAAGAGGAGTAGCATTAGTGATCATGCTTCTTCTTTTGCAGCCCTTCCAACATCCTCAAAAAGAATTTTTCCCCTTCCTCGACAAGATCGAAGGCTCCATCGTATAAACACCAATCATATAGTATTCCCCTCATACACCGGACGATGTCTCTCGTTAATTCGGATGCGCTGATATCATCGCGAAATTCACCTGACTTTTGACCCTGTTCCATAATCTGGTGAACAATGGTATATAATTCCCTTTCTTCATCAATGATTGATTTTTTTTCCTGATTGTTTCGAATGAGGCTGTAATAGACCACTTTGATCGTGTCTAAGCCAACTATTTGTGCACATAATCGGTGTTGCTCCTTGATCAGCATGAATAGTTTTTCCGTGGCGGTCCATTCGGGCGGATAATTTTGGTAATTTTTTACATAATATTCGTCAAATTGTTTAAACTGTTCTATAATCACTTGATCTTTTGATTTGAAGTGGGTATAGAACGCCCCTTTTGACGTTCCGGCTTGAGTGACAATTTCGTCGACGGAAACCATATCATAACCCTTTTCGGCAAATAGTTTCAGGGAAGTTTCAAATAATCTTTTGTACGTTTCAAGTGCTCTCTTTTTTCGGAGAGTGAGACCGTTTTGCTGTTTCATGTAGAACTCCTTTCCAATGAATTTCATTGACTTCAGTGACAGACTTGAGTTAATGAAAATGACGAAGTCGTATCTCAGTTCGCCAAAGAATTTCAGAGTCGCTCCTATTACATGATGTTTGCGTACACCAGTATCGTGTTTACCCGGTATCTGTTTCTTGCCATGGAATCCAGAGAAAGCCAGGACCCGTGTATGTTTATCCAAGTATATCAAGGACTTCTTGAGCATTTCGGTGTGCTTATAGTGTGATAATTTAATCATAACATAAACATAGGATTATTTTCTATTCATACAGGTGATTATATTAATAAAATTTAAAAAATATAATATATATAATATATTGAAAATATTTTGATATTTATGTATACTGACTGTAGTCAAATACTACAGTCGTTGACTTTGGTCTGTAGTAATTGTTTTATTTCCCTACAAATTTGCAATAGCGAAAGGGGGATTGATAGGAGTTCCAGATGAGAGAAATGGAGAGCGTAAGACGATTTAGGTTTAATATTGCGGCAGGTTACTGCCAGGAGATATCGAAAGGAGTAGATTTTGTGAAAAAAGGTCGCATTCTTTTTGCCAGCCTTGCTGGATCGGTCATCGAGTGGTATGACTTCTATTTATATGGCACGGCCACCGGCTTGGTATTTTCCACTCTGTATTTTCCCAACCACGATCCTGCCATTTCGATTCTTCTTGCCTTTGCCACCTTTGGAGTCGGTTATGCTGCCCGGCCGCTCGGCAGCATCTTGTTCGGTCACATGGGTGATCGCCTGGGGCGGAAGGCGACGCTCATGTATACTCTTATTGGTATGGGAGGCAGTTCGATGCTTATTGGCCTTCTCCCTACTTATGCACAAGTCGGCCTGCTGGCCCCGATTCTATTGGTTATCATGCGGCTCATTCAGGGTATTTCCTTGGGTGGCGAATGGGGTGGGGCCATCCTGTTGGCAACAGAAAATGCCCCGAAAGGGTTTCGTGGGCTTTACGGTTCAATTCCCCAATTAGGGGTTCCTATCGGCTTGGTTGCCGGGTCCTTCAGTCTTTCGTTTATTAGCTACATGACTACCGATGAGCAGTTTATGAGCTGGGGATGGCGGATTCCATTCCTCTTAAGTGTTGTGCTTATCGCTCTGGCGCTCTGGGTCCGGAGCGGTGTAGAGGAAACCCCGGACTTTAAGCAGCAGAAGGAAAGTGGAAATCTTGCGAAGGTGCCCATTGTCGAAACGTTTCGCAACGATTGGAGAAACGTGTTGCGTGCGATTGGACTGAAAATTGGTGACGGGTTCTTTAACGTCTTTGCCATGTCCTATGTGCTTGTATTTACTACTGTGTATTTGGATTACTCCCGCGATACAGCCTTAACCGCCCTGACGATTGGTTGTGCTACCATGCTCGTTACTATCCCGATTGTTGGTTACCTTTCTGATTTTATCGGTCGGAAAACCATCTATCTGGGAGGTTTGACTCTTCTGTTCCTTCTCTCGGTTCCTTATTTTGCTCTGATCGGAAAAGGAGTCGGCTGGCTGTACTTCATGCAGGCGGTCATGCTCGGCATCATTTGGGCGGCTGTTTTTTCTACCCAGGGGACTTTATTTTCTGAGCTGTTTCCGACCAAAGTCCGTTATACCGGGTTATCGGTCGGTTATCAGGTTGCCGCTGCCATTGTTGGTTTTGGGCCTATGATTTGGACCCCAATGGCGAAATCATACGGTCCATCTCCGTGGATATTTGGTGGATTCATGATGGCGGGGCTCGCTCTCTCTCTGGTATTAAGTCTGTTTGTACAAGATACAAGAAAAATGGTCAACCCGCGTTACGACGAAAGTGTGAAACATGTCGGAAGCTGACGAGACACTTCATACCCGAGGCTTCCCCGTAGCAGAAATAGCCTTGGACCGGGCAGCCCCGGATGTATCTGTATTCTATAAATAGATGATTTATATTAATGAAATTTCAAGGGGGTATGTGTTTTGCTGGAAACTACAGTGGGACAGTTGTTTGACAAGGCCGTTCGCCAACATCCGGACAGAATTGCAGTTAAAGACCAGTTGAGAAACATAACGTATGCGGAATTGGAAAAAGAGGTTAACGGTTTTGCAAACGCTTTAATCCGGCTGGGGATTCGCCAAGGCGACCGGGTTGCATTGTGGATCTACAACAGCATTGAGTATATTGTTGCGGATTTTGCCATAGCCAAAATCGGTGGAGTGCGGGTCCCCCTAAATCAATTCCTGAGTACTCATGAAGTGCAATACCGTTTGCTAGATTCCGGTGCTAAGGCGATCATCTGCAGTCCGGAATGGATTTCACCCGTGCAAACTCTGCTGCAGAATTTTCCATACGACGTCCTCGTTATCAACGCCGGAAAAGAGCCTGTCAACGGGGTAGTAACCATGCAGCAGTTGATCGAAAACAGTGATTTTGAAAATCCTGCGGTTTCTATTGGACAAGAAGATCTTGTGGCCATTATGTACACCGGAGGGACAACCGGGCGTTCCAAAGGGGTGATGCACACTCATAAATCCACCATTGCCCTAATGTACAGTGAGATCGTCGAGTTCGAACTGGAAAGAGGGGGTGTGATGCTGCATGTAGCCCCACTTCCCCATGCAGCCGGTTTTCTGATCCTGCCCGGTTTGCTGCGGGGCGGAACCCATATCCTGCATCAAGGCTTCAGTCCCCGTGCGTTTTGTGAGACGGTCGAACGTGAACAGGTTAATTTTACCTTTCTAGTTCCCACAATGATCTACCATATTCTCGATTTACCGGAGCGGAAGCAATACGATTTAAGCAGCTTGAAGACGATTGTGTACGGGGCAGCCCCGATGGCGCCGGCACGAATTAAACAGGCATTAGAAGTGTTCGGCCCCGTTCTGGTGCAGATTTATTCACAGATGGAAGTGGCCAACCAAACTGCGATTTTAACGAAAGATGATCATCTGAGCGCACAGGGAGAAGAAAAACGGCTGGCATCCTGCGGAAGGGAGATTATTCTTTCTCAGGTTCGGATCGTCAATGCAGCCGGGGAAGATCTGGGTCCCGGAGAAGTAGGGGAGTTGGTCACGCGTGGGCCGCACATGATGAAAGGCTATTGGCAGCTTGAAGAAGAGACAGCCAAGACTATGCAAAACGGCTGGCTTCACACGGGAGACATGGCTTACCGGGATGAACATGGATATATTTATATGGTGGATCGTAAAAAAGATATGATTATTTCCGGCGGATTCAATGTTTACACTACAACAGTGGAAAGTGTCCTGTTTCAGCATCCTGCGGTAAAGCAGGCAGCGGTCATAGGTGTCCCGGACGAAAAATGGGGTGAAGCGGTAAAAGCAGTGGTTGTTGTTCATCCGGAAACCGGGATAAGTGAAGGTGAATTAATTGCTTTCTGCAAATCCAGATTATCTAGTTATGAAGTTCCGAAATCAATTGATATTGTAGATTCTATTCCTGTAACGGCATACGGGAAGGTCGATAAAAAAGCGTTACGGGCACCTTATTGGCTCGGTCTTGTAAGGCAAGTAAACTAAAAACAGAGAAGGGATAATTTATGAGGAATGTGGTAGTGCTGGGGATCGGGATGACCCAATTTGGAAAGCATCCGGACAAAAGTTTGAAGGATTTGGGAAGAGAAGCGTTATATCGTGCCGTTCAAGATGCCGGCATTGAACTCTCGCAAATCGAAGCGGCTTATGTAGGCAATGCGGCTGCGGGATTGATTACGGGGCAGGAATGTATTAGAGGACAGGTGATATTAAGCGGGGCGGGATTGACCGGAATTCCGGTAATCAATACCGAAAATGCTTGTGCCAGCGGGTCAACGGCATTTCATTTGGCGTGGATGGCTATTGCCTCCGGTTTATATGATGTCGTTTTAGCTTTAGGAGCCGAAAAGATGACTCATCCGGATAAAAACCGCGCATTTGCCGCCTTGCAAAGCGGTACCGATATCGAACAGTTGTCGAGTTTTCCCGGATACGAGGAACACAAAGAAGGACAAAGTATTTTCATGGATTTATATGCGTCGGAAGCAAGGGAACATATGATGAAGTATGGAACATCGCTGGAAACGTTGGCTAAAATCGCTGTAAAAAATAGTTACAACGGCAGTTTAAATCCGTATGCACAATACCAGCAAGCGCAAAGTTTGGAGGCAGTTCTGCAATCAAGAATGATCAGCGATCCGCTGCGCCTGAAGATGTGTTCACCGATCGGTGATGGTGCCGCCGCAGCCATTGTATGCAGTGAAAAAATAGCCCGGCAGTTTACAACAAAACCGGTCTATGTAACGGCTTCGGTAGTTGTTTCCGGCAGCTCGAGTAAAGATCAGAAAATCGACACAGTACAAAGAGCCGCTGAAAAAGCCTATGAAGTCGCAGCTATCGGCTCGGAGGATTTGCAAGTGATGGAGGTTCACGATGCTGCCGTACCGGGAGAATTACTTGCGTATGAACAGTTAGGGCTTTGCCCTCCCGGTGAAAGCGGGAGGTTAATCGAATCCGGGGACACAGAAATCGGCGGAAAAATTCCGGTCAATCCGAGCGGCGGCTTGATTTCCCGTGGGCATCCAATCGGGGCTACCGGTATTGCGCAAATCGCCGAGATCACCTGGCAGCTTCGCGGGCAAGCGGGTGCTCGTCAGATCCGAAATCAACCCAAAGCGGGGCTGACTGAAAACGTAGGTGGATTTCTTAACGGAGACAATGGCACAGTCAACATTCATATTCTTAAGCGCTAATCAAAAGCCATTCACTAATGGAGTTGATACTTGAATCATAAAAAGCACTTGTTACCCCAACGGAGGTAATCGGTGCTTTTTCATGGTATAGGAAAGTATATTTCGCTTTACAGTGATAAAGCAAAATATACTTTCCCTCCATTCGTAAGCGAGTTTTTCTCATTTGAACATATGCCAAGATGCAAAAAACGGAGCGACGATAATGTCTGCCCCGTTTTGGTAAGGAAGAAAGAGCTAACAACTATTCTTCCCAAACTTTCACTTCTTTCATTTTGTCGCCGTTACGCAAGTTCTTCGCATGCTCCAGACCTTCCACAACTTGTCCGAACACCGTATGTACGCCGTCCAGATGCGGTTGGGATTCATGAACGATGAAGAATTGGCTGCCGCCGGTGTCGCGACCTGCATGCGCCATCGAGAGCGCGCCCGGAACGTGCTTGTGCGGATTGCCTTCAGTCTCGCACTTGATTGTGTAGCCAGGGCCACCGGTTCCTGTTCCGTGAGGGCAGCCCCCCTGGCTTACAAAGCCCGGAATAACGCGGTGGAATGTCAGGCCGTTGTAGAACCCTTCATTCGCCAGTTTTTCAAAGTTTGCAACCGTGCCGGGAGCGGCTTCCGGATAGAATTCGATCAAAATTTTATTGCCGTTTTCAAGTTCGATGCTTCCTTTTTTTGTCATCAGCCTAGTCACTCCTTTTTTTACTCACTTTATTCTACCACAGTGTATAGACAAGTCACAACTGAACAGGCATTTTCACCATGTGAAATTACGCATGGACAGACTGCAGGGAATACGCTATAATAAAAATACAATTTCATCAGTAATCCTTCGGGGCAGGGTGAAAATCCCGACCGGCGGTGATAGAGGCATGAAGTCTCTTCAGTCCGTGAGCTGCGGTTTCATAGAGCCAATGCTGACCCGGTGTAAATCCGGGACCGACAGTATAGTCTGGATGGGAGAAGGATGTAGTTTAGATTACAGGTGCAGTTTGTTTTATTTGATTGCGTTTCTTTAAAATTTGCCATGAGGCGAACAAATAGAGACGCTTGAACCCTGGTATCGCTCTACCTTTTTCATGAATACAGGCCCTGAAAGCGGAATGAAACCGTCTTTCAGGGCTTTCTTTGTCATAGGCAAATAAGGTACCTGAGTATACAGATAAATTAGAGTGGTTACGCCCAACGACAAAGGAAGCAAAGCGCATGGCGCCGCCTTTTTCTTCTGCCCCGACCGGTATTCGGTTTAACAGAAAAAAGACGGCGGCATGCGTTTTTTTCTGTGAAAATCGTGGGAAAAGAAGGAG
>NZ_BJXX01000053.1 GCF_007991215.1 Aneurinibacillus danicus | reverse complement strand
GCCATGGTGGTTTTCTGCATTAAACATAACTTACATTTACGGAGGGAGCGGAATGGAACACAGGGAGTATATGGAGCTGGCGCTGCGGCTCGCCGAAGCGGCCCGCGGCCAGACAAGCCCAAATCCGGCTGTCGGCTGTGTCCTTGTCAAAGACGGGCGGATTGTCGGTATGGGCAGCCATCTCAAGGCCGGAGAAGCGCACGCGGAAGTGCAGGCGCTTCGCATGGCCGGTGAGGCGGCACGAGGAGCGACCGCCTATGTAACACTTGAGCCCTGCAGCCATCATGGTCGTACGCCACCCTGTGCGGATACACTGATTAAGCATGGGATTGAAAGCGCAGTGGTGGCGATGCTGGACCCGAACCCCCTGGTAGCGGGACGCGGCGTCGCGCGGCTTGAAGAAGCGGGGATTGAAGTGCTAACGGGCGTATGTGAGGCGGAGGCGAAGCGGCTGAACGAAGTATTTATTAAATACATTACGACGCGTAAGCCATTCGTGACGGTCAAAACGGCAATGACGCTTGACGGCAAAGTGGCGACGTATGCCGGCAGCAGCCGCTGGATTACCGGTGAAGAAGCGCGGCTGGAAGTGCATCGGATGCGTCATGAGCATGATGCCATTCTGGTGGGCGTCAATACGGTGCTGACCGATGACCCGCAGTTGACGACGCGCCTGGCGCTGGGCGGCAAGAATCCCATACGTGTCATTGTTGATACGACGCTGCGCATTCGGTTGGATGCGAAGGTGCTGACGGACGGTGAAGCACCGACGTGGATTTTTACTACTGAGCGTGCAGATCCGCTGAAATGGGAGCGGCTCGAAGAGATGGGCGTTCGTGTATTTTCGACGGGGAACGAGGCACAGGTGGATATCGACCGTCTGCTTACGCTGCTTGGGGCTCAGGAGATTGCATCGCTGCTGGTAGAGGGAGGCAGTCAGATCAACAGCGCGTTTCTGCATGCGCAGGCCATTGATAAGGTTGTCTCTTATGTTGCCCCGAAGCTGGTTGCAGGACAAGGAGCACCTACTCCGTTTGGCGGTCTGGGCATTCAAGAGATGAACGATGCCGTCTCGCTTGTGGACGTTTCATTCGAGAAGATTGGCGACGATATCAAAATTACCGGCTATCCGGTGTGGGGGTGAATGTCGTGTTTACCGGAATTATTGAAGAAATCGGCACTATTCGGTCGATCAAACGCGGAAATGCGTCCGCGGTGCTTGAGATTGCGGCAGACAAAGTACTGACCGATGTCCAATTAGGCGACAGCATTGCCGTAAACGGCATTTGTTTGACGGTCACCGAATTTTCCACCCGGCATTTTACGGTGGACGTGATGCCGGAAACGCTTGCGAAGACGAGTCTGGCCTCACTCGGTCCCGGATCGCCTGTAAACCTGGAGCGGGCGATGGCGGCGGGCGATCGGTTCGGCGGCCATTTCGTATCAGGGCATGTAGATGGTACGGGCGTCATTGTAGACAAGCGGCCATACGGCAACGCGGTGTTATATGAGGTAGAGGCGGAGGATGGGCTGCTGCGCTATATCATTCCGAAAGGGTCCATCTCGATTGACGGCATTAGCCTGACGGTGGTGGATGTGACGGAAACCAGTTTTTCCGTCTCCATCATTCCGCACACGCTGGCCGAGACGGTGCTGCAGTATAAAGAAAAGGGCGATCGGGTCAATCTGGAATGCGATATGATCGGCAAATACATTGAGCGAATCCTCACCTGGCGTGAGCGGAAAGCACGCCCTTCATCTCTAACGGAAAGTTTTCTTGCCGAGCACGGATTTCTCGAATAAGCCAAGATAAGGAGTGGGGACTTATGTTTCATTCAATCGAAGAAGCGATGCTTGATTTACAGCAGGGCAAACCGATTATTGTAGTGGATGACGAAGACCGCGAGAATGAGGGTGACTTCATTGCGCTGGCGGAGAAAACGGATGCGGCAATGATTAATTTCATGGTCACGCATGGACGCGGTCTGGTGTGCGTGCCGATTACGGAAGAGCGCGCAGCGGAGCTTAACCTTGCGCCGATGGTGGACCGCAATACCGATCTGCATGGAACGGCGTTTACCGTCTCGATCGACGAAGCGACGACAACGACCGGGATCTCCGCTTTTGAGCGGGCACAGACCGTACAGGCGATGCTGAATCCGGCGAGCGGGCCCGCGGATTTTCGGCGCCCGGGCCATATCTTTCCGCTGATAGCCCGCAAAGGCGGCGTGCTGCGCCGCGCCGGCCATACGGAAGCGGCCGTTGATCTGGCCCGCCTGTGCGGAAGCTATCCGGCCGGAGTCATCTGCGAGATTATGAACGAAGACGGATCGATGGCACGTGTGCCGGATTTGGTGCAAATTGCCGAAAAACATGACTTAAAGATGATTACGATTGAGGAATTGATTCGCTACCGCACCCGTCACGACAAGCTGGTGAAGCGGGAGGTCGAAGTGGAGCTTCCAACGGAATATGGCCGTTTCCGCATGGTGGCCTATACGAACGAAACGGATGGTAAAGAACACGTAGCGCTAGTAAAAGGGGAATTAAACCCGGATATTCCGACGCTCGTGCGCGTGCATTCCGAGTGTCTGACCGGCGATGTGTTCGGCTCGTGCCGCTGCGATTGCGGACCGCAGCTGCATACGGCACTCAGACAAATCGAGGAAGCGGGTCAGGGTGTGATCTTGTATATGCGCCAGGAAGGACGGGGCATTGGCCTCATTAATAAGCTGAAAGCGTACAAGCTGCAGGAAGCGGGGCTTGATACGGTAGAGGCGAACGAGAAGCTCGGGTTTGCGGCCGACCTGCGCGAATACGGCATCGGTGCGCAAATTCTTGCCGATTTGGGCGTCGGCAAGATTCGTCTCTTGACGAATAACCCGCGTAAGATTAAAGGCATCGAAGGCTATGGCCTGCATGTCGTCGAGCGGGTGGCGCTGCAGGTGGAAGCGGTGGCGGACAATGAGCGATATTTGCGCACTAAAAAAAGCAAGCTGGGACATTTACTGAATTTATAGGCTGGAGATACACGAATGCCAACGGTTATCCATATTTCCATCTTTCTTGCTTTTTTCTAAACGTCAAACCACGCTGGATATATAAATAAAAAATGATAAGATTTGGAGGAAATATCATGGCAAAAGTATACGAAGGAAATCTGGTAGGTACAGGACTAAAGATTGGGATTGTAGTCGGACGCTTTAATGAGTTCATCACAAGCAAGTTACTGGGCGGCGCGCTGGACGCGCTCAAGCGCCATGGCGTAGAAGAAGATAATGTAGAAGTAGCCTGGGTGCCGGGAGCATTTGAAATTCCGCTTATCGTTAAAAAGATGGCCGAATCCGGTAAGTATGATGCGGTCATTGCGCTTGGAACCGTCATCCGCGGTTCTACGCCGCACTTTGACTACGTGTGCAACGAGGCGGCGAAAGGGATCGCGTCCATCGGACTGTCCACCGGAGTCCCGTCAATCTTCGGCGTACTGACGACCGACACGATTGAACAGGCAATCGAGCGCGCGGGCACGAAGGCGGGCAACAAAGGTTGGGAAGCGGCCGCGTCGGCGATTGAGATGGCCAATCTGACCAAAACATTCGAATAAGCTTTAAAAAATCGCAGTCTCTCCTCTCTACTTCGCCTTGCGGGGTAGAGTTTTTCTTTTTGTACGGAAATCGTCGAAGCCCCGGAATTGCTCAGTTTACGGGCATATGGTAGAATGAGTTGCGGCATTTTTATAAAAAACCAACATAGCTTTTCAGCCACAACCCCGACATGAACATAAGGGGAAGAGCGGCTGACTTTT
>NZ_BJXX01000052.1 GCF_007991215.1 Aneurinibacillus danicus | reverse complement strand
GAAAAAGGGGGAGCGGTGTTGTTCAATTTTGATTGGGATTCACTGTTATATCGGGTTATCGCATTTGTCATCGCTTTTTCTATTCACGAATGGGCGCATGCGTTTGTGGCTTATAAGCTCGGAGACAACACGGCGAAAAACGAAGGGCGCCTGACGCTGAATCCGGTCAGTCACGTCGAACCGTTCGGGATGCTGATGATTCTGTTCGGCCCGTTTGGATGGGCGCGCCCGGTGCCGGTCAACATGTTCCATTTTCGCGGCAATCGCCGTTTAGGCATGGTGTATGTGGCTATAGCGGGTCCGTTGACGAATTTGATTCTTGCCATTCTGTTCTTGCAGGTCAATTGGTATTTGCTATCTACAGGCACGCTGAATACATGGCCGCAATGGGCGGCGACACTGGTAGGGAATACGATTGCCTGGAGCTTCGCCATTAATGTGGCGCTGTTTGTATTCAATCTGCTGCCGGTAGCCCCGCTGGACGGCTCGAAAATTCTGCGCTATTCTTTGCCGCGCCGATTTGACGGCTTTTTTGAGAGAATGGAGCCGTATGGCACGTTTGTGCTGCTGCTGTTAATCTTTATTCCCGCTCTGGGTTCGTTCGTGCTATACAAGCCATACGAGTGGGTGCAGAACATACTGTTTTCCCTGGTGAGATAGGGAGGTGGATGTTTGATGGGTGTTGACATCAAACTGGATACGTTTGAAGGTCCGTTGGATCTTCTGCTGCATTTGATTGACCGGGCCGAAGTCGATATTTATGATATTCCGGTCGTAGAAATTACCGATCAATATATGAGCCATTTATATATCATGCAGGAGCTGCAACTGGATGTGGCCAGCGAATTTCTTGTCATGGCGGCGACGCTGCTTGCGATCAAGAGCAAGATGCTGCTGCCAAAGCGTGAGGAAGCAATGTATGACGAGTGGGGCATCGAGCCGTATGAAGAAGAGGAAGATCCCCGCGAAGAACTGGTCCAGCGCCTGCTGGAGTATAAAAAATATAAAAAAATCGCGGAAACGTTCCGTGAGCGGGAGAAGGAACAAAGCCGGGTATACACCCGGCCGGCCGAAGATTTGAGCCAGTTCATTCCCGAAGAAGAGAATCCGATTTCGAATGTGACAATCTATGACCTGGTAGATGCTTTGCAAAAAGCGTTCAAGCGTGTAAATCGTAAGGAACAAACGGTGAAGGTGCAGCGTGACGAGATTTCCTTAAAGGATCGTATCGCAGAAATTGATAAACTGCTTACGGTTGCGGGCGGACAGGTGTATTTCTCGCAGCTGTTTACGGAAAAAGAATCGAAAATCGAGATTGTAACAACGTTTCTTGCGCTGCTGGAGATGATGAAAAAGCGGACAGTTGCATGTCAGCAGGACGGGCTGTTTGCAGAGATTGTGGTGTTGCGGATGCAGGAGGATGCGGTATGATTGATGTAGAGCGGTTGAAAGCGATCGTGGAAGGGCTATTGTTTGTAGCGGGGGATGAAGGGATCGAAGCGAAGCAACTGGCTTCCATCCTGGATTTGGAACTTCACGAAGTTGTCGCCCTGATGGACGAGATGAAGAAAGATTACAAAGAGCAGCAGCGCGGGCTGCAGATTGTTGAGATTGCACAGGCATACCAGTTTACGACACGGCCCGAGTTCGCTGAGTATTTCGAAAAGTTGGCCTACACACCATCCTATGCTACGCTGTCTCAAGCAGCGCTCGAGACGCTGGCGATTATCGCGTACAAGCAGCCGATCACGCGCCTTGAGCTTGAAGAAATTCGCGGCGTAAAGTGCGAGAGTTCAATCTCGCGCCTGATAAGCAAGAACCTTATTAAAGAGGTAGGGCGGGCCGATGCGGTGGGCCGGCCAATCCTATACGGAACGACGAAAGAGTTCCTTGAATATTTCGGTCTGCGCAGCTTAGAAGATCTGCCACCGGTGCCTGATTTTTCGGCGGAAGGCGCGGATGTGGAGCAGGAAGCGTATCTGTTTTACAAGAAAGATAAAGACGAGAAATAATGCCCTGAGCAAATAGTCTGCTCGGGGCTTTTTTTACGGATAGAAAGCAGGGAAAAACGGCGAGGCGTATGCCGGCCGTTTGTCTTCTGTGTGGAAAAAGGACGAGCGGCAACGTCCGAGAGTTTTTCTTATTCCACTCATAATTTTGTGGATAAGCCATATACATGTACATAGAAAGAACAGGACAAACCGTCATCCGGGATAAGGGGGAGTAAAGTGAGGAAACTCGTTATTATACTCGTTATTTGTCTGTTGATGCTGCCGCAGCTTACGCAGGCGACGGGACCAGCTCCGCCGCCCGTATCCGCCGAAACAGCCGTGCTCATCGATGTCGCGAGCGGACGCATTCTGGCGGAGAAGCAGGGCGATAAGCGAATGCGCATCGCAAGCCTTACGAAGATTATGACCGCCATCGTCGCCCTTGAGGAAGGGAATAGCCAGGATATCGTCACGACGCCGAACAGTGCCTATGCAAAGGAAGGTTCTTCGATTTACTTGAAACGCGGCGAAAAAATGAAAATGGAAGACATGTTATACGGCCTGATGCTTCGTTCAGGCAATGACGCCGCTGTCGCCATTGCCGAGCACGTGGGGGGATCGATCGAGGGATTTGCCCGGCTAATGAACGAAAAAGCGGAGTACATCGGCATGGAGTCCAGCCATTTTACGAACCCGCACGGACTTGACGACAGTGATAATCATTATTCCACGGCACGGGACATGGCCATCCTTACGGCGTACGCCCTGCGTAACCCGGAATTCCGCAAAATTGTCTCTACTGAGGTCAAACACATTCCATGGGAAGGTGAGCAGTGGGATCGCAAGCTATTAAACAAAAACAAAATGCTGCGTTTGTATAAAGGAGCGGACGGAGTCAAAACCGGCTACACGAAGCTTGCGAAGCGCTGTTTGTCTTCATCCGCGACAAGGGACGGCCAGCAGCTTGCCGTCGTTGTATTGAACGCGCCGCAGGACTGGGACGATTCAATGAGCTGGCTCGACTACGGATTCAGTCAGTATCCCCGCACAGATATTGTCCGTGAGAATGAGCGGGTAGGCGAGGACAAGCAGGAAAATGGCGCGATCGCTTACTACAGCAGCCGCGCGTTCTCTTATCCGCTGACTGCGGAGGAGAAGTCGAAGGTAGGTAAGAGGATTGTACGTAACATCAAGCAGCCATTTCTTGAAATCACACTGGACGATACGGTAATCGGACGGGTGGCGCTCACGCTGGAACAGGAGACAATGGCCCAGGCTATCGGGCACCGCTTCACGTCAAATCTGGAGTCGTTCGTACGAACGATGCTGGAGGGAATATAAATGGTTAATTATATCTGGGCGGGCATGATTTTTATCGGTATCGCTACCGCATTTGTCACGGGAAATGTCGAGGCGGTTAACAAAGCTGTATTTGAAGGAGCAAAAACGGGCGTTACCGTCACCTTCGGTTTAATTAGCATCCTGATATTTTGGATGGGTGTAATGAAAGTAGCGGAAGAGGCCGGCCTCTTGAAGCAGATGGCCCGCCTGCTCGGTCCCATCGCCCGCTGGCTGTTTCCGACGGTGCCGAAAGATCATCCGGCATTTGGCTATATTCTGTCCAACATGGCGGCCAATATCTTTGGATTGGGCAATGCGGCGACGCCGATGGGGATTAAGGCAATGCAGGAGCTGCAAAAGCTTAATCCTGATCCTAATACGGCCACACCTGCAATGTGTACGCTGCTCGCGTTGAATACGGCAAGCATTACCTTGATTCCGACTACCATCATTGCCATCCGTATGAATTACAATTCGGTCAATCCGGCGGAGATTGTCGGTACGACGCTGCTGGCTACGTTTATCGCCACATTCAGCGCAATACTTATCGACCGGTGGTATCAACGAAAGGAGTGGAAGCGGCAGTAATGTATGCACTTGTGACACAGCTATCGACCTGGGCCATTCCACTGCTTCTGTCGTATGTATTGGCGTATGCCCTATACAAAAAAGTGCCGGTATACGATACGTTCACATCCGGGGCAAAAGCGGGCTTCGGAACGGCGATTCGCATCATGCCCCATCTAGTCGGGATGATGGTGGCGATTACCATCTTCCGTGAATCGGGTGCGATGGACCTGCTGCTGAAGACAATTCGCCCGCTGCTTGACCTGATACATTTTCCGGTGGAGGTGCTGCCACTTTCCTTGCTGCGTCCGATTACCGGATCCGGCTCACTTGCGATTACAACCGACTTAATCGCCCAGTATGGACCCGATTCCTATATTGGACGTCTGGCGAGCACGATACAGGGCAGTACAGATACGACACTATATGTGTTGACGGTGTATTTTGGCGCGGTGGCGGTACGGAATACGAAATATGCGCTGAAAGTCGGTTTGCTGTCGGATCTTGTCGGCGTTCTCGCCTCATTGTTTGTCGTCTGGATGGTATTCGGATAAGCTCCCGCTTCTCGTAAGAGACGGGAGCTTTTTGCTTAACATTGTGTCCGGCGGACGAGAGAGGTATGATGGGGGAGGAGGTAGATAAGAAATGGAACGATTGCAAAAAATTATGGCCCAGGCAGGGGTAGCTTCACGGAGAAAGTGTGAAGAATTCATTTTGGCCGGGCGCGTGAAAGTCAATGGGATTGTTGTGCGCGAGCTTGGCTTTAAAGCCGACCCGTTGAACGATGAGATTGAGGTGGACGGCAAAATCATCGCCCGTGAGCGTCCTGTGTACTTTCTATTAAATAAACCGATTGGCTATATTACATCCGTTACTGATCCGCAGGGGAGAAAGACGGTATTGGATTTAATGAATCGGGTGCAGGAGAGGATTTACCCGGTAGGAAGGCTTGACTACGATACGTCCGGCCTGCTGCTCCTCACAAATGACGGCGAGTTCGCCAATCACATCATGCATCCGCGCCATGAGCTGGATAAAGTGTATGAAGCGGTCGTAAAGGGAAGGATGGAAGAAAGGGCGCTTGCACGGCTCCGACAGGGGGTCATGCTTGAAGACGGAATGACCGCGCCGGCTGAAGCGGTCCGGCTTCGCTATCAGGAAAAAGAGGGGACAAGCGTGATTCAACTTACCATTCATGAGGGACGCAACCGTCAGGTGCGGCGGATGTGCGAAGCAGTCGGCCATCCGGTTGTTAAACTGAAGCGTATTCGCCTGGCCTTTCTTACGCTTGATGGTGTGCCGGAAGGAAAATACCGTCCGCTAACGGGAGAAGAAGTTGCACGCCTGACTTTTGCGGTACGAAGGAAAAGAGAGAAGAGAACGAGGGGGTGATTTCAATGGGGAAAAAGGCGAACACCTTTTTCTTCCTTAGATCTTTTTTCTCTCTCCTTCCTTCTTTATTTCAGGATTTTCACAGAAAAATGGCTGGAAATCGCCATTTCTTTAAAACCAGATATTTATGCATGAAGCTACCATGTAATGTCATAGATATCCACGCGGGGAATCACTTCGAACAGGTCCTGTTTATTCGGCACAATTAAAATCACCTGTTCGTCCGTCACGTTGTACAAATCGCCTGTCACTTTCTGATTTTTCGTATGTACAGTAACGGTCGCATGGCGCTGCAGCAAAGCGTTCCACTGCATCTCAGTCGGGATCATCTCGCGTCCACTCCTTTTTCTTTATCGAACGTTGAGCCGGTCGTGCGGCTTAAGATAGATTCAATTCTACAACGAATAAATACATATGTAAATAAATATTTATGCATTATTTGACCCGTTTTTTCGTAAGCATGCCTGTGGATTTGCATGAAAAGCAAATTGCGATAAGCTAATATTGTAGGTAAATGGAAATGTTTGCTGTCACGAAACGTTCAAAAAGTAGGTGAAGTGTTAATTTTTATTGCCGTTATAATGTGTATAGTTATCCTTGATTTGACAATGAAAACAGTAGCTACTGCAGTGTGTTGAGGAGGGTGCCCAAGTATGGGAACGCGTAAGGTAACACGGCTAATCGTCTTGGCGGTCATCGTTCTGGCGGTTGGCTGGACATTTTACAGCGCATTTTTTAAAGACAAGACGACGGTACAGGTCGGCAAACCAGTGCCTGATTTCGTCGCCCAGCAGGTCGGCGGTGGAAAAGTCCAGCTGAGCCAGTTGAAGGGCAAGGCGGTCGTATTGAATTTCTGGGGAACGTACTGTCCGCCGTGCCGCGAAGAGATGGCGGATTTGAATAAAGCGGCGAAAGAATTTGCGGATAAGAACGTGGTGATTCTCGCGCTTAATGTAGGAGAATCGGAAATTCCGGTCCAATCGTTTGCCCGCCAGTACAAATTGGATGCGCTGCCACTATTAATGGATCCGTCGCGGGCCATTACTCGCAAATACCAGATCGGCGAAATGCCTTCTACGTTTTTTATAAAAGCGGATGGAACGCTCTATAAGCACATTGTGGGCGGTCCGATGTCATATCAGACGATTCATGATAATATGCAACAGATTGCTCCGTAAGAAATTTGAGGTGAAACCATGTTGGACAATGTGAAATGCGAATGCGGGCATTCGAATCCGGTCGGTACCATGCTGTGCGAATCATGCGGAGCCCCGCTTGCGAGCGAGGTTGCTGGTAAGAAGGTGGATATGCGTTACGAAGGCGCGGCCCGGCGTTCGCAAACATACCACAAAACGATCGTAGACCGCATCTGGAACTTCTTCTCTTCGGTGCGCAATGCGGTCATCATGATTGTGTTGACGCTTATCGCATCGGCCATCGGTACGGTGTTTCCACAGGAGCGCTATATTCCGGTGCCGAAACCGGCGGAGCAGTACTACCCGGAAGCCTATGGAACTCTCGGGCTTATTTATTATAGACTCGGCTTTCATAATTTATATTCTTCCTGGTGGTTTATCGCGCTTATGTTAGGAATTGGTATCTCGCTTGTTGTCTGCAGCCTCGACCGTGTCGTGCCGCTGTATCGCGCGCTGAAAACACAGCGCGTCAAAAGGGACAAGCGTTTCCTCCAAATCCAGAAAGTTAGTGTGGAGTTGAACGCCGAGGGCAAAGAGGTAGAACAGTTGACGGCTTCGCTTGAAGAAGCACTCAAGAAAAAACGTTATCACGTACGACGCGAAGAGAACGCTTTACTGGGTGAAAAAGGCCGGTTTAGCCGCTGGGGTCCGTATATCAACCACATCGGGCTCATTATCTTTTTGATCGGCTGTTTAATGCGCCTCATTCCCGGTTTCTATCTCGACCAGTATGTCTGGGTACGTGAAGGGCAAACCGTCCCGGTACCGGAGACAAACTATTATGTCAAAAACGAACAGTTCATTAAAGAGTACTACCAGGATGATGAATTTCCCGAGAAGCTGGACGTAAATGGTGTCATCGTAAAGGAATATAAAACAAAAGCGGTTCTCTATGAAAATGAAAACGCGGAAATTCCGGGTTCGGAACCGAAGTTAAAGCAGGTTGCGAAGCATGACATTGAGGTTAATCATCCATTAAAGTATGAAGGATTATTATTATATCAAGCAGGCGAACAAGAAAATCAACTGCAGGCGCTCAATCTAAATCTGGTTGATACAGCGACTAAAGAACCGCTGGGCAGCGTAAAACTGGACTTGCTGTCTCCGCCGAAAGAAATCAAAGTAAATGACAATGTAAAGGTACAGGTACTACAATATTTTCCTGATTTCGCCCTTGATGATATGAAGCAGCCGATTACGAAGTCGACGGAGCCGAATAATCCGGCATTTATCGTGAATACCATTTCTCCGAAGACACCGGACGGAGAGAAGCAGTGGATTTTCCTCGGCGATACGCTGACGGCAGACGGTAAAGATCCGAAAGTCACGTATGCGTTTGCCAAGCCGGACTTAGTCGATATGAGCGGATTGATGGTGCGTAAGGACGCAAGCCTGCCGATTATCTTCTTCGGCGCGGGGGTCAGTATGCTCGGTCTTGTGATGGGCTTCTACTGGCAGCATCGTCGTATCTGGTTCCAGGTTGAAGAAGAGAAGCTGCTGGTGGCAGCGCACACCAATAAAAACTGGTTTGGCATCAAGAATGAAGTCGTGAAAATTCTCGAAGCGAACGGGTACCATATCTCCGCCGCACAATTGGAGAAGGAGGCAAAACAATCGTGAATAGTCTCATCGGTCTCAGCAATACTATGCTGACCATCGCGTTTATTTTTTACTGTGTCGCAACGATTCTGTTTTTTGTTGCCGTAACGGGCAAGAGCTTCCGCAACCGTACGCCTGAGGAGCAGAGCCGTCGCGGCCGCTTCGCATACGCGGCGGCGGTCATCGGGTTTCTCGCGCATGCGGTGTTTATCGGAATTCGCTGGTATGTGGGCGGGCACATTCCAACCAGTAACATGTTTGAATTTATGCAGTTCCTTGGCTTTGCCATGACCCTTGCGTTTTTGGGGATATATCTTATTTACCGTATTCCGCTTATCGGCGCGTTTGTTATGCCATTCAGCGTGCTTATCGTTTCGTACGCAGCGGTATTTCCACGTGAAATCACGCCGTTAATTCCGGCACTGCAGAGCTATTGGCTGCAGATTCATGTAACGACTGCGGCGCTTGGTGAGGGTGCTTTTGCGGTCGGCTTTGCCGGCGGTTTAATGTACCTGCTGCGTACGCTTGATCCGAACGAGAAATCTAAGTCGGCCAGCTGGCTCGAATTTGTTATGTGGGTTATTTGTACACTGGTTGCTTTCATCGTACTTGTATTCTCTTTCCAGCTTGCAGGATATCAGGCCACATTTAAAGCGCCGTTTCAAATGTCGACCGGCCAGGTGGTAGATTCCCAGGTAAAATACCATATGCCGGCGATTGTCGGACCTAAAGACGGTACGCTTGAGACAACAGACAAGATGAAACCCTGGTTCGAGGCACCGGGATTCATGAAAGGAAACCAAGCGGCCCGCAAGTTCAATACGCTGATCTGGTCTGTGGCAGGTGGTACGCTGCTGTATGGAGCGGCCCGCCTGGCGCTGCGCCGCCGCATTTCCGGCGTGGTCGGCAGGTGGGTGCAGGATTTGGAACCGGATCTTGTTGATGAGATTAGCTACCGTGCCATCGCGATTGGTTTTCCAATCTTTACGCTTGGCGCGCTTATCTTCGCGATGATTTGGGCGCACGAGGCATGGGGACGGTTCTGGGGCTGGGACCCGAAAGAAGTATGGGCGCTGATTACATGGCTATTCTACAGCGCGTATCTCCACCTGCGCCTCTCCCGCGGCTGGCAGGGCAAGAGATCGGCGTGGATGGCCGTGATCGGCTTCATCATCGTCATGTTCAACCTTGTCTTCGTCAACCTTGTCATCTCGGGGCTTCATTCTTACGCGTAATTGAAATAATGATACGAAAGCGCCTCGCTCTGTATGATTTGAGCGAGGCGCTTTTTAAAGTAGTGACGGGCTAAGGAAAGAAAACCGCGTGCGAAGAGACTACTCGAAATCGTCAGGACTTTTTTCTTCAAGTTCGTTGTCTTGCATAAGGTTTTCCTGGCGGCTCTCAGGACGATGGGCGCTTAGTGGATTGTCACCCATCTGAGAGTATGTGTCATCGTCTCCGATAACGCCGCTCTGGTAGGCATTCATAATTTCCTGATTGACGATTTTTTCACCTTCGGAATCGTAGCGAATGTTTTGTTCCTGTTTTTTCATGGAAGCTCACTCCTTTCGCTCTTATATTGTTTCCACAACTCTCCAGATTAAAACAAAAGCTTGTCTTTTGTAACCTGGGTAACATATAATTTGTACGATTATGGTCACAAATTCGTTGCTTAAAATGGTAAAATAAGTAGAAAAACAGACTTATTATTGAAAATGTCAACTGAGGTGAAAGAAAATGGAACATCAAGCCAAAGTGCTCGTAGTAGACGATGAGGAACGTATCCGCCGCCTGCTGCGTATGTACTTGGAAAGAGAGAACTTCCAAATAGAGGAAGCTGAAGACGGAGAGCAGGCTCTTGAGATGGCGCTTGCTACCGACTATGATGTTATTTTGCTTGATTTAATGCTGCCGGGTATTGACGGTATTGAAGTATGTACACGGCTGCGCGAAAAGAAAGCGACCCCGGTTATTATGTTAACGGCAAAAGGTGAGGAAGCCAATCGCGTGCAGGGTTTTGAGTCCGGTACAGACGATTATGTGGTGAAGCCGTTCAGTCCGCGCGAAGTCGTATACAGGGTGAAAGCGCTCTTGCGCCGTTCGTCTGCAACCGCGTTTCTCACGACGCCGAGCAGTTCGCACAATGTGCTTGTCTTCCCGGATTTATCCATTGATCATGATGCGCATCGCGTGATGGTTGCCGGTGAAGAAGTAAGCCTGACGCCGAAAGAATATGAACTGCTTTATTACCTGGCGCGCCATCCGGACCGTGTCTTCTCCCGTGAGGATTTGCTCAAGGACGTATGGCATTATGAGTTCTTCGGAGACTTGCGTACCGTAGATACCCATATTAAACGTCTCCGGGAGAAGCTCAACAAAATTTCTCCGGCTGCAGCGAATATGATTGCGACCGTTTGGGGAATCGGATACAAGCTTGAGGTGCCAAAGTAAGTGTTAAACCGGGTTGTTTTTAAGCTTTGGATTACAATCATCGGTCTGGTTGCTGTCGTATTGACTGTGCTTAGCCTGACGCTTATGTCCTTTTTGGACGAATTCTACGAGCGGCAGCGTACGGAGGACTTAAAGCAGTTGGCGCAAAATATGGCGCATGTCATTCTTGTTTACAAAGACAGCGAGAAAACGCTTAACATTGCCAGAGAACTGGTGGATGTGTATGATACGCGGATGGTACTTACCGGTTCGCTCGGGAATTATAATCAGGACAGTGCAGCGCCAAACAATGCTTCCATTCCGGAAGTAAGGCCGGAAGAGTTCCTGAAACATCCGGTACTGAGACAGGCGAGGGACAATGATCGTATTGCCGTTACGCGGGACTTTTTCTCGGTTTTGCCGCCCAAAAGCAGCGTACCGCATTACGAAGAGTTTGTTGTGGTAGCAGTTCCCCTTCATTCGCAGGGATTGAATAGCGAGCTGATTTTATATCAGACGATGGAAGAATTGAGGGAGACGACCTATAAGACGACCCGGTTAATCTTTTACGCCGCTGCCATTGGCATTATTTTGACGACATTTTTTGCTTTTTTCCTATCGTCCCGGGTTACGCAACCGCTCCGTTCCATGAAGGAAGCGGCTGATTCATACGCACGCGGCGATTTCTCGACGCAAATTTCCATTCGGACGAACGATGAAATAGGGGATTTGGCCAGCACATTCAACCACATGGCTGGTCGGCTGAACGATTTAATTGTTGCGCTCTCCCGTGAAAAAGAACAGGTGGCGAGCGTGCTGAAAAGCATGGTGGACGGTGTAATGACTTTCGACCGCAACGGGCACATTATTGTTACGAACCCACCGGCTGATGAATTGCTGAAAGCTTGGGAGTATGAGCAAGGCGGCGCAGAAGCTGAAGAAGACGAAAGCGATCAGGGAAAAGGACTTCCTCCTTCTATGCGCTCTATTCTGGAGCAAGTTGTAAAAAACGAGGAAGAAGTTGTAACGGACGTGATTGTGCAAGGACGGATTTATGCCGTTGTTATGGCGCCGCTGTATGATGATGCTCAGGTACGCGGCGCTGTGGCCGTGCTGCGTGACATGACGCAGGAACGCCGTCTCGATAAGCTTCGCAAAGATTTTGTCGCCAATGTCTCGCATGAGCTGCGAACGCCGCTCGTGATGCTGCAGGGCTACAGCGAAGCGATTATTGACGATATCGCTGAGTCGCAGGAAGAAAAGAAAGAATTAGCCCAGATCATTTATGACGAATCACTGCGCATGTCGCGCCTCGTCAACGAGCTGCTTGACCTGGCCCGTATGGAAGCCGGGCATATTCCACTGGAGATTCAGCCTGCGAATCTGCTGCAGCTCGAAGATAAAGTCATTCGCAAATTCGGCGGGGTAGCCAAAGAGCAGGGAATTCATCTGCAGTTGGATTGGCAGGCGGCGGATGGGACGTTCTACTTTGACAACGATCGGATGGAGCAGGTGTTAACCAACCTGGTTGATAATGCGATCCGCCATACCGGACATGGTGGAACGGTCACGCTGCGTACGTTCATACAGGATGAGATGTACACGATTGAAGTAACCGATACCGGAAGCGGCATTCCGGCGGAGGATCTGCCGTTTGTATTCGAGCGATTCTATAAAGCCGACAAAGCCCGGACACGCGGCCGTGCCGGAACGGGTCTGGGA
Organism: Aneurinibacillus danicus; assembly: GCF_007991215.1. Lineage (GTDB taxonomy): Bacteria > Bacillota > Bacilli > Aneurinibacillales > Aneurinibacillaceae > Aneurinibacillus > Aneurinibacillus danicus. Next base: position 56,567 of record NZ_BJXX01000052.1, on the reverse strand, counting down.
CTGTCGATTGTAAAAAATATTGTACAAGGCCATCACGGTACGATTACCGTACGCAGCAAGCTGGGCGAGGGCACAACGTTCTCCATCCAGCTGCCGACTCAGCCTGAGGAAGGGAAGCACGGATGAAAACTTTTGCCGAAAGTACGCTTGCCCCTTTTTTGTTAAAAGGGCTTGCGAATATGAATATCAAGGCGCCGACACCGATTCAACAGCAGGCCATTCCGTTTCTGCTCGAAGGATGGAGTGTGGTAGGCGAATCACAGACAGGCACGGGCAAGACGCTTGCTTATCTGCTTCCGCTGCTGCAGCGGATTCAAGCGGACAGTTCCGCGACCCAGGCGCTAATCTTGGCCCCTACCCGCGAATTAACCGTGCAGATTCGCCACGTGCTTGATGAATTATGCAACGCAACCGACATTCGTTTTCAAATTATTATGGGCGGTGTGGACATCAAGCGCCAGATGGAAAAACTGAAACAGAAACCACACATTATCGTCGGATCGCCAGGTCGCATCTATGATTTAATCGAGAAGAAAAAGCTGAAAGTGCACGAAGTCAAGATGGTGGTCATTGACGAGGCCGATCAGATGCTGGAATCCGGCATGATCCGCGAAGTGGAAGCGGTTGTGCAGCGAACGCCACGGGATCGGCAGCTATCCGTCTTCTCGGCCACGATTTCGCCGCTGGTAGAAGAGTGGGGCAGGAAGTGGACGGATCAGGAGCCAAAGGTGATTAAAATTCGTGCGAAGTCTCGCCTGCCGGAGCTCATCGAACAGTATTTCATTGTGACACCGGAGCGGGAGAAATTTGAAACGCTGCGTCGTTTGCTGCATGCACTGAACCCGGAACGTGCGCTGATTTTCGTCAAAAAACTGCATCAGGTAGCCGACATTGCGAATTGGCTTGCTGCCAAGGGAGTGTCCATCGCCGGCATTCACAGCGAAACGAGAAAAGCGGAACGCGAGCAGGCGATGAATAGCATCCGCAGAGGTGACATCCGATGTTTGGTAACGACTGACCTGCTGGCGCGTGGACTTGATATTGACGATGTTACGCATGTCATTAACTTTGATTTGCCGCTTGATACGGACGGCTATATCCACCGGGTAGGCCGGACTGGCCGTGCGGGCAAAGGTGGCATGGCGGTGACACTGCTTGAGCCGAAAGAAAAGTTTATGGCCGGCAAGCTCGCCAAACAGCTTCATATTGAAATGCCGGAGCGCGTGTTGTTTCAAGGACGGCTTATATCGCCGCAGGAGCGGCGCCCCCGTCCGCCATTAAAGAAAAAACAAAATACCAAATTCAAAAAGACGCATAACAGGAAATAAATGAGTGCAGCCGACCTCGAATGAGGCCGGCTGTTTTTGTTTGTGTGAGCGGATAATTTTTGCCTAATCATCCAAGCTAAGTAACAGAAGCCAAAAGGAGGGGAGAGCATGCTGCGTTTTCTTAAACGAATCTTTCAGCACCGCGTCTATTCTCACGGAAATGTTTCCCATTCCTCTTCCGACATGATAGACCATATGTCAAAAAAAATGGGAAAAGGAGCGGAAGCCGATTTTGCACGTTTGTCTACTTTGTGTAAAATGACGGATTTTTGCCACCGCCGCTTAGAGTCGGTGATTTGCTGTTATATGAGTACGATTGTCCTTCCGGAATATATAGATACGTATGTAATCCGGCCGTTGTCCGCCCATTTTATACGCGGTGAAGTAAAAGCCATGAACGAAATGCTGGGCGGCAGCGAAACAGAACAGGTGGAGGACATTGAAGCTTGTATAACAAAGCTTGTACAGGGCTGGGCCATTGTCCTGCATGACGAAGGGTTTCCGATCGCGGTGAATGTGTTTCGTGCCCCGGAACGGTCTGTGGAGCCGTCGGAAAATGAGACGACCATTTTCGGACCACAGGAAAACTTCATTGAATCGTTGATGACGAACGTAGGCATGCTTCGCAAGCGTATGAGGTCGGCTGACTTGCGCTTCGATATTTTGCTTGTCGGTAAACGGACGAATACGATGGTCGGTGTTCTGTGGATGGAAGGGCTGGCCAATCCGTGGAATGTGGGCGAGATGAAGCGGCGGCTTGAAAGCATACAGCGCGACGGCATTACGGACATTGCGGAATTGACCGAATTTGTAGAAGACAATCCGTATTCCCCGTTCCCTAACTTTGTTTCTTCCACACAGCCGTCAAAGGCAATATCGGCGCTTCTGGACGGCAAGATTGTCGTGCTCGCGGACGGCTCCCCTTATGCATGGATCGCCCCCAGTACATTCTGGGAATTTTTGCAGTCGCCTGACGATTATTATAACCGCTGGCTGTCCGCCTCGCTGCTCCGTTTTTTGCGCATGGTCGGGCTGTTTGCCGCCCTGTTTTTTACAGCCATTTATGTGGCGATAGCTACATTTCATTATCAAATGATTCCAAGCGATATGTTGATGACGCTTCTGAGGACGCGGTCGAAAGTTCCGTTTCCTCCATTGTATGAAGCGCTGCTTATGGAAGTAACCATCGAGTTCCTGCGCGAAGCGGGTGCGCGCCTGCCGACCAAAATCGGGCAGACCATCGGTATTGTCGGCGGTATCGTAATCGGGCAGGCTGCGGTAAGCGCAGGATTTACAAGTAACTTTCTCATCATTGCGGTTGCCACTTCCACCATTTCTTCTTTTGTGATTCCGTCATATTTGCTCGCAAATGCGGTACGTGTCATTCGCTATGCGATTATTATCCTGTCTGCATTCTTTGGAATCATTGGTATTGTTATCGGATTTGTAGTCGTTATGCTTCACCTGCTGGAAATGCGCTCTCTTGGCGCGCCATACCTGTCACCGCTCATCCCTATCCGTGTAGCTGACTGGAAAGACAGTGTTATTCGGTTTCCATTTTCGCTGTTTTTAAACAGGTCTTCTTTGAATCGTGCACAGGATGTCCGTCGTGGAAACGGCAACAAGCCTAGCTGAAGGAGTGTGGTACATGGAGAAGAGTCGAGGCGTATACGGGGGCGGGTTTTCCATTGACCCGGTTTATTTATTTTTTCTGGTCAATACCATGCAGGTAGGGGTTGGGATTCTGCGGGCGCCGCGTGTGATGGCTGAAGATGTGGGAAGAGAAGGTTGGATTGTGGCTATTTTAGCGGCACTTCTCGTCCAGTTCGTTATGGTATGTATATTTTATGTGCTTCGGAAATATCAGAGTTTATCGCTTTTGGAAGTCGGGCATATCCTGTTCGGCAAAACATTGAATTCGTTTCTTTCCATCCTTATCGGGGTGTACTATTTCCTGCTCGGAGTGCTCTTGCTGCGTGATTTCATTGGCATACTCCAGGACTTTATTTTTACCGCCAGCTCCCCGGTCTTTTTGTATCTGTTGTTTCTTTATCCGTGTTATCTCATTTTGCGCGGCGGTATTTCTCTTTTGACCCGCTTTAGCGTTGTGGTTCTTCTTTCTACGGTGTGGCTTATGATTTTTCTGATTTATCCCTACTTGAATTTTCAGTGGGAATTTATGCTCCCGCTTTTCCAGCATGAAATAAAAGACTATGCAAAAGCCACAAAAGATATCATGCTGGATTATTTCGGCTTTGAAATCGTCTTTTTCTTTTATCCGCTTATCGCGCCCAAGAAAAAAGCACTACTGTATGCATCTCTGGGCCACTGGTTTACTACATTGGTTTATTTTTTGATTATCGTCGGGGCAACGGGAATGTATGGAAGCGATATGTTGAAGCATCAATCCTATCCTACGATGGATATGTTCCGTTTGGTGCAGCTTCCGTTTATTGAACGTGTCGAAATCATCGGACTGAGTACATGGAGTATGCTGATTCTTCTTTCGGTTACCGGTTTTATTCTTATCTGCGGACAAAGCATCCAGCATATCCGAAAAGGGTCATTCTTAAGCAAGCCGGGCACGCTGACGCTACTGATTTTCCTGACGCTGCTCTTTATACCGGATCGTTTTCTCGATATTGACCAGGTTCTGTTATATCTGGGCGTCATCTGGGTGTATGTGCTGGGTGTCTATACGGCGGCATTCGTCGTCCTGTCTTACTTTAGGAAAGGAACGAAGAAGACATGAAACTTGTGATTCGGACGCTTATACTGCTAGGGTGTGTCCTGCTTGGCGCTTGTACTGCGGTTGACTGAAGAGTGCTTGATGATTTGGGTCTGGTTTTAATGGCGGGGTATGATCGAATCGGCTCTGATAAATTACAAATTACGGTTACGCTCCCGGGCATGATTCCGGAAGGGAGGTTTTCGCCCCAACTGCTGACCGTTGTTGCACGCAGCGAAAAAAACGCACGAAAACAATTAAGCTATCTTTCCGGAAAAAGAGTCGAAGCGGGACAGCTTAAAGTCATTTTATTCGGGGAGAAGACCGCCCGCCGTGGAATAAAGGACATTGTTGATCCTCTCTACCGTGATCCGAGCATTGGTTCGATGATGTTTGTGGGTGTGGTAAAAGGAAAGGCAGCCGATGCGCTGAAAGCCGATGTGAGAGACAAACAGGGGGCAGGCCTGTATACTTACAATGTGTTGCATCAGGAGGAAAGGGTGCAGGGAACGACGAGGTTCCGCTTAAGCAGCGTTATTCGTGATTTGAAAACACCGGGGCGTGCTGTGGCGGTGCCTTACATGATTGTAGAAAAGCAGGGGATAAAATTAAGCGGATTGGCCCTGTTCAGCGATTCGAAAATGTCAGGAAGGCTGCCTGCGGAGCTTGTGCCTTCATACATGATGCTTGACGGCGTAAACTACCGGGATCATTTAAACATGGTGCTGGACAAAAAAACAAAAATTACCTTGTCGTTCGTGAAAAACTCACGCATAAGAAGCGTTTCTTACAATCCGCAGACCAAAAAGCTCACGCTGCATATTAAAGCGAAAGTCAAAGGGCAGGTATTGGAATATGAAGGAGTTCAGGTGAAAACAAGGAAGCAGCTACGGAACCTGGAGGAAAAAGTGGCCCGCCATCTGGAGCAACAGGGAGAGGAAACCATGCGTATTCTGCAAAAGGCAAATTCGGATGCTCTGGGACTGGGCAACTATGTGCAAGCGAAAAACGTGTATTCCAGCTATAGCCCGAAGTGGTGGCAGGCACAATATCCGCATATCAAAGTAAACGTCGAGATGGAAGTTAAACTGACCCGCCTGGGGCTTCTTCGATAATAATACTTTTCCTCCATTGTAATCGAGGAAAAACTCGCGAGGCGTGTGCCGACCGTTGCTTTTTCCGTGTGGAGCGTGTGGCCTGAAGGGAGGGAAAGACCGGCAATTGTCTCCCTCTTCGAGGTACCCGGATGTTTTGCCGGTCCGACCGAAGGGCCACAAAGCGGCCGCTTGTCTTCTGTGTGGAAAAAGGACGAGCGGCACCGCCCGCGAGTTTTTCTTATATAAGCCGGATTATGAAGCAAGATGAGCGAATAAGCGCGCCAGTTCATCCGGTACAGGCCGGCTTGTGCGCGTATGGCTATCCATTGTGACACTCGTTACAAGGGCATCTGCAACCAGCTCGCCGCGCTGGTTATGTATTTCCTGCTTTAACACATAGCTTGTCCGGCCGAGCCGCTCCGGTCTGGTCGTAATCGTAAGACGGTCATTTTGTAGGCACTCTTTTCGGTAATTAATGTTGATGTTGACGGTGACCGTCTGGATCCCTAAGTCGAGAAACTTGTCATAGGCAAGGTTTGCCCGCTCGTACCATTCTTCCCGACCCCACTCCAGGTATTCGAGGTATTTGGCATTGTTGACATGGCCGTTGACGTCAATTTCAGTAGAACGAACAACAATCTCCAATGAAGCATCCATATGCATTCCTCCTGTGTATCCGTTTTCTCTTCATCATACCTTCTTTCAAAAGAGATGCCAACTCGGGTTTTGCTTACCCGGGGAACGAACACAAATTGATCATATTTTTATCAAAAAAAGTTCTTAAGAAAGACACGGTACGGTTACAATTTTTGAGTAAAGTATAGCTATCGGGAGGTGAGCAAGAGCTTTAAGGACGGTATGCTGCTAAAGCAATTGAAGGAAATGGAATGACATCAAAAGACCAATAAACGAGCAAAACGCCTGTACGATACCACAGCAAAATTTTGCCGTCTATAGCATAAGAAACCAACCAATTACTTACATGTTAATAACTTAAAAAAACAATATAAGCTTCACGCTTCTTCTTCCTATGAATAACCGGTACAAACGTACCGGTTATTCTAATGAGTAAAAACATAAATTCCTTCCTCCAGCACGGACATGACGGGTTTTTCTGTAGCGAATGATATAAATAGATGCCTTCGGCTTGCAAAACATGCGCAGAAAATGTGATATACTAATGGAATAACAAATAGATAAAGTTTGCAATGCCGTATTCCGTATAAAGTGCGCGTGCGGAATGGAGGAGGAAGATAGCGATGAACGGAACGAAAGTGCTTGTTGCTGACGATGATACGAACGTACTAGAGATTATTCGTCTGTACTTTGCCCAGCAGCAAATTGATTTAGTAGAAGCGCATGATGGAGACGAAGCGGTACGGCTCGCCGAGGCGGAGAAGCCGGACGCGATTATTCTTGATGTAATGATGCCAAAAATGGATGGATACGAGGCGTGCCGGGAAATTCGCAAAACGATGGATACGCCTATTATTATGTTATCAGCAAAAGGAGAAGAATTCGACCGGGTGCTCGGCCTTGAGCTGGGCGCGGATGACTATGTCACAAAGCCGTTCAGTCCGCGGGAGCTTGTCGCGAGAATTAAAGCGATTTTCCGACGGATGCAGCCGCGGGGAACGGAGGAGAAGGATGCGGCACAAAGCAATGTCCTTCAGTTCCAGGACCTTCAGATTGATCTGCAGGGACGCCAGGTGACCGTCGCGGGCGAAAGAGTGCAGTTCCGTCCGAAAGAATTCGATTTGCTTGTGTTCCTGGCCCGTTCACAGGGCAGTGTATTTACAAGGGAACAGTTACTCGAGCAAATCTGGGGCTATGACTTTTTCGGCGATATTCGCACGGTGGACGTTCACGTCAAAAAAATACGTCAGCATCTGGCGCGGCTGCCATATGAATGCATTCATACGGTGTGGGGCGTGGGCTACAAGTTCGAGGTGGAAGCGTCGTGCTCCGCTTAATGAGAGAATGGTTCGGCATTAACAAAAGCATTTTTCGTAAGCTCCTGCTCAGCTACATGGTAACGGTGCTGCTGGGGCTTGGCGCTCTTGGCCTCTCCATGTCGGTGCTGGCCAAAAATTACATATACAATGGAACGAAGGAAGAATTGCTCCGTAAAGCGAAAAAAGTAAACCTTGCCATTCAAGATTATCCGGTTCAAGCTGACCAGACAACGGCGATGCTGGCGTTTCTTGACCAGACGTTCGATACGCGCATTTGGGTATTTGATCAGCAGGGACGGATTATTTCCACTTCGACACAGGATGAAGTGTTTATCGGCAAATCCGTAGCCCGCTCGATCGTCGAGCAGGTCATGGAGGGGAAGGACGTTGTCCAGAATTTGCGATTTGAAGGTTTGAGTAAACCGATGATGTCGGTGGTTGTACCGTGGGGCCAAAAAGACAAGGTATTTGGCGGCATCGTATTGCACGCACCGGTAGAAGGTATCGAAGAAACGGTCGGCAATATGAGGGAGATGATTTTGTGGGCGACACTGCTTGGAATTTTGCTCTCCACAGCTATGGTCTCGTATCTCTCCTGGACGATCTCCCGTCCGCTGAAGCGGATTGATGACGTGGCGCTGCAGATTGAACGAGGGAATTACAGCCAGCGCGCCGTAGTGGAGTCTCAGGACGAAATCGGAGATTTGGCACGGACGATTAACCGGATGGCCGGGACTCTTGAGCTTGTAGAGGCGGAGCGTGCCGACTTTGAACAGACCCGTCAGGACTTTCTCGCTAATGTGTCACATGAACTCAGGACTCCTTTGACGGCGATGCAGGGGTTTCTTGAGGCGCTGCAGGACGGGCTGGTCGTTGACGAAGCGTCACGCCAGAAATATTATGATGTCATGTACAAAGAAGTCATGCACATGAATCGGCTCGTCAATGATTTGCTGGAGTTGGTGCGCCTTGAGAAACATGAGGTGAATCTGGTGAAGCGTCCGATCGATATGGACTCATTCCTGCGGCGGATTGTGTTTATGTTCAAAGAAGAGGCTGCCAAGCGCAATCTTGAGTTGCGCCTGGATATGACGGCGCCGCTGCCGGGAATTATCGCCGATCCGCACCGGATTGAGCAGATTTTCATTAACCTGGTGGGCAATGCCTTAAAATTTACGGAACAGGGATCGATTACGCTGAGAGCGAGAGAGCGGGACGGCGGCATCGGGGTGACCGTAGAAGATACGGGTATTGGCATTTCCGAGCACGATTTGGAATTCATCTGGGATCGCTTCTTCAAAGTGGACCGGGTGCGTTCCCGTAAAGAGACGGGAACGGGACTTGGACTTGCGATCGTTAAAGAGCTGGTAACCCTTCATCAGGGTACGATTACCGTTAAAAGCAAAGCGGGTGAAGGCACGGCGTTTACCGTATGGCTTCCTGCCGAAACGAAAGCGGAGCAAAGCTAGAGCAAGAAAGGGAATATTACACTTGTGAAATACTCCCTTTCTTCAAAGCAATCATCCCCTCGTTCTCTTCTGTTGTTTCCTTTGCACCATAAAAGTTGGCCGCCCTTCCCATCATGTTCATGTCGGGGTTGCGGTTGAAACGCCATGGTTGTTTTTATGCAAATTAGTTGTATACAAGATACTTGCTATGTGTTATATTCTGAATAGGAAGAAAATTCAGGAGGGGTGTCAGATTGTGCTTGAAGACTGCATCGTATTTTTGCTTAGTAAAGCCCAGCAGCGCGCGTATCAAACAAGCAAAACCATACTGCAGCCGTACGGAGTTACACCGGTCCAGTATGCACTTCTGCACTTGCTCTGGGAGAAAGAGGGGCAGCATGGGGCCGAGTTGGGAGAACGGTTAAGGCTTGATTCGGCGACAATAACCGGCCTTTTGGATCGATTGGCTCACCAGGGACTGGTGGAGAGAAAGCCGGATCCTAAAGACCGGCGAGTGAACAGGATTTACGTAACAGAGCGTGGCCGCACATTGGAGAAATCGCTTACAGAGGCGATGAAACAGAGCAACCAGAACATCCTCGCCGATTTTACGGAAGAGGAAACACAATTGTTAAAAAGCATGCTGGTTCGTCTGGGATTTAATGAAAAAAAGAATGAGTGAGGGAGATGATAGAATGTTGATGAAGGACATAAAAGATACACTCGTCGGCACATTGGGAATCGAGATAGGGGAAATGACACCGGAGCGAGTGACGGCGACGATGCCGGTCAATGCCAAAACGCACCAGCCATTCGGCCTGCTGCATGGCGGAGCTTCAGTCGTACTCGCGGAGACGGTGGCCAGCATGGGGACGTGGAATTTGATTGACCAGGAGAATGAGACAGCGGTCGGACTTGAGATTAACGCCAATCACATCCGGGCGAAGCGGGACGGCATCGTGACCGCTGTAGCGACGCCGCTGCACAAAGGCCGCACCACCATGGTCTGGGACATCAAGATTACCGACGAAGAAGGCAAGCTTATCTGTGTATCACGCTGTACAATAGCCGTGGTGAAACGGAAAAAGTAACGAAGAAAAAAAGGCTTCCCGCACGCGGGTTTCTTTTCCAAAAGAAGCTGAAATGAGCGCTTGGCCGGTCTTCAGGCTGACCTATCAAACATCTCGGTCACTCAGAGAGGGAGACAGTGATAGGTCGTATCCGCCCTACGACCGTCCAAGCTCAGCGAGGAAAAGAAAAATGCTTAGCGGGAAGCCTTTTTTCTTGCGCTATCTATATTCTTTCTTTCACTCTGTCTACTTTTCTTGGATGGTGATTGTTTTATTTGATGGCAGTTCATCTTCGAATTGATAGCCGGGTCCACCTGTTCCGTTTCTTACAGGTAGGTAAATTATACAAACAAGGGTACTACAAACGCTATATCAACCTGCTTAAAAACTTCGGAATCGAAACAGTGGTTTCACCTTTGTCGATGGGCTATACCTCAATTAGCAGAGCAAAATCACAATCCGATGCTCGAACGGACATGATTGGAATACGTCAATAGGCAACTTCAAACAGCGTGAAGGGAAATACCCGACCTGCCGCTAGGAACGTATCAGGCAAGAGGAAGCAGCTTGTTTCTCAGCATGGCTGCAAGAGCGCGGGTGCGAGTTAGTCAACTACGTTTCTATGTCGCGTATGGGCGAATACAAATGCAAGTGTGGGACACATTGAATATAGACCCGAACTATCTGCTTGACGGGAAAAAGTGTACAAACGTCCTGTGTTCGAAGTGTAGACAGAAAGAACAATTGAACAACGAACGTATTGAATCAATCGACAAGTTATTGGATGAAATTGACTTTTAGTGTCGCAAAAGACATGCGGTTTTGCTTAAATAGGTATGGTTATTCTATTAAAATATTATTTACAAATACAGGTACAATGTGTAAAGTTATTTTAAAGTAGTATAAAGTAGTACACGGGAGAGAAAAGAGGAACTAAGTGTGCGTTTCCCTATTGCAATGGCCGATAAAACAATACATTTTAGAGATATATTTAAACTATCGGACGCTCAGAAAAGAAAAATCATAGATACCGCGCCCCAAGATACGCAGCGAGGATGGAGAAATCGTGATACCGGAATTAAGGTAGAATTAGAAGACGACCAACCCGATCATGTATTAAATGAAAAAAATACGAGAACAATAGGTAAGGACGAGATAACACTTTATGATGAAAATATCGTCGAACTCACCAAACACGCAAGAGAGCGCATTTCAGAAAGAATAGACGGAAGCGCGGACAAGAATAGGCGTCCAAAATCTGAAAGTATGTATAAAATTATCAGCCTTATAAAAGAAAGTGACATGGTACACCCGGAAGCGGAATGGAAAGGTCATCCAAGGCTAACGTACACAGTTACTTACAGCAAAGAGGAACGTTTCGACATTTCTATTTCATTCCGTAAAAGAGGTCATAAACAAGTGGTTGTCGTAACTGTGACTGACGATTTGCAGCCGTTGAAGGAGCAGATAATGGACAAGCCCGGAATGATGGAGCAACTGGAAGCGTTTAAACTGGCTTTGTTGAAGGACTATGAAGAGAACGAAGAATAAGTTTATACCATGTAGGTAGTGGTATATATGAATATAAGCATTAATACTTTGTAGGGAGGGATGCGTTATGACAGTTGCACCTTTTAGAAAGAGACAGGAGGCACGACAAACTATGGAATGTGAGTGCGGAGGGTCTATGAAAAAAGAAGAAAAGGTTGTTAGATGGATCGGAAATGATGGTCAAACATACGTCATCCATAACGTCCCTACTTATCAATGTGATGAACCGGATTGTGATGAAGAATATGAACCTGGAAAAATCTCAATGATGCTTTCTGCAATTGCTGATTTGATGGAAGAAGGTCGTTTACCTGATACGGTTGACTTTCGAAGGTTTAAACAATAACAGCGCCTTTGCGGGCGCTGTTTTGCTATGTGTTTCTTACTCCTGATCCCCTATACCTTCTCGCCGCATGCGTATGTAGTACACTCAAATACGATTCTACCATCGAAGAAGACAAGCCCATCTGTGTATCACGCTGCACAGTAGCTATTGTAAAGAGGAAATGATGAAAAGACATCAAGTAATTGAGAGTAAGCAATTAAAGAAGATAAAGGCTCTCTGCTAAGCATTTTTCTTTTCCTCGCTTAGCTTTACCGGTTGTAGGGCGGATACGACCTATCACAGTCTCCCTCTTCGAGAGGCCCAGATGTTTGATAGGTCAGCCCGGAGACCGGCCAAGCGGACAGCATTACTCCTTAGGGAAAAGAAACCCGCGTGCAGAGAGCCTTATCTTCTTTTATTTCTCTTCAATCTTGATGCTTTTAATGAACACCTTCTCTACAGGTGAGCTGAATTCGCCGAGCGGGTTTTGGGCGACAGGCGTGCTGGAGATAGCCTCGATCGTGTCCATTCCGTCGATAACTTTGCCGAATATGGTATATTTCGGCTGACTGTTCAATCCTTCCACGCCTTCACCGTTGCCGATGAAGAATTGGCTGCCATTCGTATTCGGACCGGAGTTCGCCATGGCGACAATGCCTTTTTCGTATTTATGTTTTGACGGCAGTTCATCTTCAAATTGATAGCCGGGTCCACCCATGCCATTGCCGAGCGGGTCCCCTGTTTGGATCATGAAATTTTTCATAATCCGGTGAAAGATGACGCCGTCATAGAAATTCTCTTTGGAGAGAAAAACGAAGTTGTTGACGGTTTTGGGCGCATCTTTTGCAAACAGCTCAATCGAGAACTTGCCTTTGTTTGTTTCCACATGCGCAATGTATGTTTTGTTTGGATCGATTTGCATGGCCGGAGCCTTGTCCCACTGTTTGACTGGCTGCTTCTGTTCCTGTCCGGTGGCAGGGGAGCTTTGCTGCCCCTGATTGGAAGAACATGCTGTAGTAGTAAGCGCTGCTGCAAGCGCCAGGGTGAGTAATGCAAGGTGCTTTCTTTTCATCTTTCTTGTCCTCTAACTTTCTCTATGTTATTTTCCCTTTTGCAGATGCTGCGGCACAACCGGACGCATAATCAACTGATTCATAATCACGTGTTCCGGGGCTGCAATCATCTGATACGCCATGTACGCCACCTCTTCCGGACGAAGCGCGTACTCTTTCGGAGCGCTCTGGCCGAATTCCGTCTGTACGGAACCCGGGCAAATAACGGACACCTTTACGTTGTGCGGTTTTAACTCCTGCGTCAGTACATCGGTGAATGCCATTAAGCCGAATTTCGACGTACAGTATCCTCCGCCTCCCGGAAACGTAACCGTGCCGGCCACGCTGGAGATGTTGACGATATGGCCGCCCTGCTGCTGAATCATGTGGGGGACGGTGTACTTCGTACAGAGAAATACGCCTTTCAAATTGACGTCCATCATTTCATCCCATTGCGCTTCTGTCAGTTCATGTATCGGGCCGAAATGGCCGAGTCCGGCATTGTTAACCAGTGCATCAATTCGCCCTTCTTCGTGTACGATCTGTCCGATAAGACGTTCGATGGCGCTGCTGTCTCTAATATCGCACGGAGAAGGAATAATACACCCCTGTTTATTATCGGCTTCAGTTGCCAGCTCCTTCAGCTGCGATTCGCTGCGTGCGATCGCATAGACGGTGGCCCCTTTGTCCGCAAACAGCAGGCTCATGGCCCGCCCGATACCTTTGCTTGCGCCTGTGATTAGCACAACTTTGTTATGTATGGATTGCAGTTCCATTGTTATCGCCTCCTGGCTTTTATTTTACCATAGTTTTATCTGAACGAAATTTACGGAAAAAGGCGATTATTTTATTAGAAATATGTTAAAATGTTCGTGTTGAGTTCGATTAGCAAGCAACTGCATATTACACAAGTCGGAGGAGCTGGGGAAGAAAAAATGTTTCGTACCATTTTATTTGACGTAGACGGAGTTTTATTAAGTGAAGAGCGTTACTTTGACGCTTCGGCGCTGACGGTGTGGGAGATGCTGTACAGCCCCAAATACATCGGCCTTGCCGGTGATGCGTTCGAGCCGGCGCCGGAAGAAAGTGTCATCCGCCGTGTACGCGCCGAAGTGTTCGATCACGATAAAGTATTAAATTTCATTAAAACAAGAGGGATTAACGCTAACTGGGATATGGTGTATCTGGCATTTTCCTACCAATTAGTACGTCTGCTGGCTGAGTTGCACAAAACGAAGTCTGAAGAAGTACGAGGCATCCTGACGTCACAAATTCACCGTGAAGCCATTGCCAGGGTGAAAGAGCTGGCGCAGGGGATAGATTTTACGGTGGACTATGCCGCGTTTGTCGCGGACTTTGAGAAGAGCACGGCGGAGAAGCAGGCACTGCTTCTGTATCTGAATGACCTGGTGCGTGAGAAGACAGGCATCGAGACGACCATTTTCTCGCGCAACAGCGAACTGTGGGACCTCTGCCAGGAGACATTCCAGGAATGGTACTTAGGCGATCGTCTTGTCGCCGACTCGATTGGCCGTGCAGCCTACCAGAAAGGTAAAAAAGGCTTCCTGGACGACGAAATTCCGATTGTAGAGCCGGCAAAAATGGCCGAAGTGCTGGCTGAGTTGAAAAGTCGCGGCTATGAGCTTGGCATCGGAACAGGACGTCCGCGCATCGAAACGGTGGAGCCGCTTAAAGCGATGGGATTGCTTCAATATTTCAATCCGAACCGTGTTGTAACCGCAAGTGACGTATTGGATGCGGAGAAGCGCTATCCGGATCGTGCACCGCTCGCCAAACCGCAGCCGTACTGTTATATCAAAGGGATGCTCGGCATGGATTGCCATGACGACGAGTGCTTCGGTTTAGCGCTGCCGATTGAAAACGGCGAAGAGATTCTTGTGGTGGGCGACTCTGTAGCGGATTATATGGCGGCCCGCAGCATTGGCTGCAAGTTCGCGGCGACGCTAACCGGTTTGACCGGCCAGGAAGCGCGCGCCAAGTTTGAAGAACTAAAAGCCGACTACATCCTCGATGACATGACGCAGATTTTAACTATTTTGTAAAAATGAAACCCGGCATGCAGGTCCATGAAGGCCTACATACCGGGTTTTTGCTTTCTTAAGTGTTGAGCCGCTTAATATAAGAAGACATCGAGCAGTTTTGCCAGGTAAATTACAACTCGATTTGCGTTACACTTTTAATTTCATTTAGCTCGCCTAACGTGTCGAGAACGTCAGGGCTCACTTCTTTATCCACGCTTAGCAGCATAATTGCCTGACCGCCCACATCGCGGCGTCCCACCTGCATCGTCGCGATGTTGACGTCATTATTGCCGAGAAGTGTACCGACACGGCCAATGGCGCCCGGACGGTCATTGTGGTGTACGAGCAGCAGATTGCCCTGCGGTACAAGGTCGATGGAGTAGCCGTCGATTTTTACGATGCGCGGGCCGTAGCCGTTCAGCAGCGTACCGGCAACCGTTCTTTCTTCCTGGCTTGTTTTCAACGTGACGGTAACAAGGTTGTTGAAGCCTCCGCCATATGTGGACTTTTGCTCTGTTACATGGATGTCACGGTTTTTTGCAAGGATTGGCGCATTGACATAGTTAGCTGCCGCACCTAAATGGTAGGCCAGGATGCCTTTAAGCGTTGTGCGGGTCAGCGCCGCCGTATCGATGTCATTCAAATCGCCGGAATAAGTTACGACGACTTCTTTCAGGCCGCCTACTGCAATTTGCGCAATGAAAGATCCTAGCTTTTCGTTCAATTCAAAGTACGGTTTAACTTTCTCCATCACATTTGCCGGGATAGACGGCAGATTCACCGCATTTTTGAACGGCTCATCACGCAGAATGTGCAGAATTTCTTCGGATACGTCAATCGCCACGTTCTCCTGTGCTTCCACGGTGGAAGCGCCGAGGTGCGGCGTTACGATAACCTGCGGAAGTTTAAGCAGCGGGTTATCCACCGGCGGTTCCTGTTCGAATACGTCAAGGGCCGCCCCGGCCACTTTGCCGCTTACGATCGCTTCATAGAGCGCTTTTTCGTTGATGATGCCGCCGCGTGCACAGTTTACGATACGTACGCCGTCTTTCATCTTTTCAAACTCTTTTGTGTTGATGATATATTTCGTATCTTTTGTCAGCGGTGTATGCACAGTAATGAAATCAGCCTGTGTTACGACGTCATCGAGCGTACCGAATTTTACGCCCAGTTTATCGGCACGTTCCTGGGTCAGGAACGGATCGTAGGCAATGACGGTCATATTGAAAGCCTTGGCGCGTTTAGCTACTTCGGCTCCGATACGGCCGAGACCGATAATGCCGAGTGTTTTGTTGTTCAATTCCACTCCGGTGAACGATTTACGGTCCCACTCGCCTTCGATCAGCTTCTTATAGGCCGGTGGGATACGGCGGGCGAGCGCCATGATCATCGCAAAAGAGTGCTCGGCCGTAGAGATTGTGTTTCCGTCCGGTGCGTTAATTACGACAATACCCGCATTGGTAGCAGCAGTCAGATCGATGTTATCGACACCTACACCGGCGCGGCCAATCGCTTTGAGCTTTGTGCCCGCTTCAATTACAGCAGGTGTCACTTTCGTCTGGCTGCGTACGAGCAGCGCATCGTATTCTCCGATAATGTCGATTAATTCGGCTTCGGAGAGGCCGGTCTTGCGGTCCACCTGAACATCTTTTGCGTCGAGCAACTTCTGGATACCAAACTCGCTTAATGGATCGCTTACTAAAACTTTAAACATAGTATCTACACCTCCGCGGCGCATGGCGCCTTTTTCCCTGGAATATATTTTTTGGTAAATAAAAAAGCCTTTCGTGCTCACTACAAGCTTGCAACTTGCAGTGAGGGACGAAAAGCTTCGTTTCGCGGTACCACCCTCATTCACTGCTGTTTCACAACAGCAGCCTCAACCGGTCCGCTGGTGACGGACCGATGCCTATAACGGGGCTTCCGTTCAGACCTACTTCTTCCGGTTCAGCCTGACAGCTCAGGAGCGCTCAAACGACAGGGGATTCACCGGTTCGCAGCAACCACCGGCTCTCTGGAGAATCGCAACCGCAGTTTCTCTCCGTCTTCGCTGTTTATGTATATTGTTTGTTGTCTGATAATAATTTAACATGTAAAATAAACTGGGTCAAGCATTTTTCAGCTAAAAACTTAACATTTTTATTTTTATTCATAACAATGTTCGGGTTTAGCTTAAATCTTTATTTTTATTCTATCAAGTTGCTGCAAGGATGTAAAGCTGATTTGTATTCCTATATCGTAAAAAAATTATGAAAGTAAGGGGGAAGGACGGGAATCCGCTTTCAAAAAATTGCGCGAAAAATTCCCTTGCGTGGTACAACAGGGAGATGCCATGATAAGATACAGAGTAAAGGAGGGCAAAGGAGTGGAGATTAGAAAACTGCGTGGCCACCACCTATTATGCGTGCATGGTTTCCAGGGCATGGGATACAGCCCTTCATTTATAGCGAAGATGCAGGAGATTGTGGAGCAAGTCCGCGATCCAGAATGCGATATTTGGCTTGAAGTGACGATCGGTTTCGATGAAGCGTGCAGCGCCTGTCCACACAGGGGAGAGGCGAAATGCGAAGCGGACGAGGATTCCGACCTTTCTGTCAAGCGAATGGATGCAAATGTCATTCGCCATCTGGAATTGGAGCCGGAAGGAACCTACCGTAAGGAATGGCTGGTGCGGCGTACGGCACGAATGGTGGAGCCGGACGATCTGGATACGTTATGTGCGGATTGCTCATGGCTTGCCGAAGGCGTATGCAAAGAGGGGATCCGGAGCCTGCGCGAAGCGCATGGAATTACAGGGGAGACGAAAGCGGATAGAGCATAAGAAAAATTCGCGGGCGTTGCCGCTCTTTTTCCCCCTTCGGGCCCCACGCTCCACACGGAAAAACCTCCCGGCCGGGAGGTTTTCGTATGTACAATCAGGCTTATTTGTTTTCCGCATAACGGGCGAGGCACTCGTCGATAAGCTGTGCCGCTTTCTCCGGACCTTCCCAGCCTTCAATTTTTGTTTCTTTGTTCTCGAGGTCTTTGTAACGCTCGAAGAAGTGGGAAATTTCCTTCGTGATATGAGCCGGGATATCATCGAGGGATTTCACATCGTTCCAGCGCGGGTCGTCAACCGGTACGCCCAGCAGCTTCTCATCCTGACCTTTGTCATCAGACATAATGAGTACACCGATGATGCGGGTAGAGATAACGCAGCCCGGGAATGTCGGGAATGTGGTCAGCACAAGCGCATCCAGCGGATCGCCGTCAAGCGCCAGCGTGTTTTCCAGATAGCCGTACTCGGTCGGATAGTGCATCGGAGAGAACAGGACGCGGTCCAGACGAAATACGCCTGCTTCTTTATCGAATTCGTATTTGTTCTGGCTTCCGGCCGGAATTTCAACGAATACATCAACAACTTTGTTTTCAAAAGCCATGAAGACTCCTCCTCTTTTTAATCGTTCTTGTCCCGTGGGGGATTCTGCTTCATTATAGCAAGTTCCATTTCATAAGAAAAGCACATCCTGAGAAGAGAGGAGGATGGGAATGGATTTTCTCATCGGATTTGTAGGAAGTCTGCTGATTTCCGGTGTGGCGTATTGGAAGCGGTCGCTTTCGGCAAGCGGGGCCGCCGCAGCAATCTTGCTCGGTACGCTGATGTATGCGCTTGGCGATATTCGGTGGTACGGTCTGCTCATTGCGTTTTTTGTTTCATCCAGCCTGCTGTCGCACCGCAAGAAAGAGGCGAAGCGGGAAGTAGAGAACCTGTTTGCGAAAACAGGCACACGGGACTGGCTGCAGGTTGCGGCGAACGGCGGACTTGGGCTTGTTGCGGTATCGGGAGCATTTTTCCTTGGTCGCGAAGAAATGTGGTATGCGTTTTATATTGGTGTGATGGCAGCAGTAACAAGCGATACGTGGGCGACGGAAATCGGCGTGCTTGCCAGACGTAAACCGCGTCATATTTTCACGTGGCGCGAGGTAGAGCCGGGAACATCGGGCGGAATTAGCGGCCTGGGTTTTTTTGCTTCCTTGCTGGGAGGTATATTTATCGGCGTGATGGCGATTTTGTTTACATGGCTTGCCGAAGGAGAGTTTCCATTACTGTATCTTGTGGGCGGTGCATTGGGCGGCCTGACCGGAAGCCTTGTGGATAGTGCAATCGGAGCAACATGGCAGCAGATGTACCGCTGTGAAGCGTGCGGCAAAGGGACGGAGCGGACGGAGCATTGTCAGCAGCCGACACGTGTAATGAGGGGGTATGCATGGTGTACGAACGATATGGTGAACCTAATGGCGTCCCTGATCGGCGGCTTGGTCGCTGTTTGGTGGCGATAAAGGCGAAGGGAGACAAATAAGGAGCGGAATTTTCCGCTCCTTTTATTATTTCGTTTGTCTGGTTGATGTTTTTTTGATTTGCTCCCGTTCTTCCTGCGTTAAGACGCCCATCAGATACAGCAATTCTGTTACTTTTTCAATGCGTCCGGTTCTTCGTGGCTTCTTCATGCGTATGCCTCCCGGCTGATGGATTTAGTTAATTTTATTATACTCAATAGTTTTGACTTTGCGCAACATTTTTTTGAAAATAGACGCAAATCACACAAATGAATTCTATTAACCGTTTGGCGATCTTATAGCAGGGGGATGTTACATAAATTTCTTGCGCAGGTACCACCACATCCACCACGAAAGCGCCGTCAGCATGACGAAGATTACGAGCGTCGTATACGGTGAATCCTGAAACGGCAACGGCACGTTCATGCCGAAAAATCCGGTCACGAATGTTAGCGGAAGCATGATGGTGGAAATCATCGTCAGGATGTTCAGGTTCTCTGTCGTTTTCGCGCTGACAATCGAATAATACGTATCAAGCGCACTGTTTACCAGGTCCTTAAATGTTTCCGTGGAATCGGCGATCCGCTCCAGGTGGTCTTTCAAATCAATGTAGAACGGTACGTTATCCTCTTGAATGGGGAACAGCCACTGACCGTTGATTGTAGCGAACACCCGCTTCTGCGGCAGAATAACGCGGCGGATGAGAATCAGTGTCCGCTTGAGCGCCAGGAACTCTTCCGTTACAAGCTCCATGTCGTATTCATACATCTCGTCTTCAATCTCATCAATCCGGATACTGATCCGATCAAGAATCGGGAAGTATTCGTCCGTAATCCCGTCAATGATAGAGTAGAGCAAATAGTCTGCCCCCCGGTTCATGTATTCTTTGCTTTGCAGACAAGCGGCGGCAATACGTCCGATCGACGGCATCGGCCGCTTATGAATGGTTACGATATAATTCGGTCCCATAAAAACGTTCAGCTCAAGTGTCGTAATCTCATTATCGCTTTCTTCATGATAGCGCAGCGCATGAAACACGAAGAAGTGGTAATCCTCGTAGTCATCTACTTTTGCGCGTGGGCTGTGCTGCAGGCAGTCTTCGATTGCCAGCGGGTGAAAGCTAAACAGCTTGGCGACGTAGTGGAGTTCTTGGTTGCTTGTATTAAACAAATCAATCCAGAGCAAGTCCTCATTGGAATGGAGAAATTCATCAATTTTATTTAAGTCCACATCATGGAGCATCTCCTGACTAGAATGGTTGTAAAAATAGGTTTTGATCAAGGGTATCCCTCCTTAACCTTATGATAGTCAGTACTACTTGTACTTCAGGGAAGGACGGCTGACTTTTGCGGTACGAAGGAAAAGAGAGAAGCGAACGAGAGGATGATTTCAATGGAGAAAAAGACGAACGCCTTTTTCTTCCCTGGCTCTTCTTTCCTCTTCTCCTCTTTCTTTTCTCCTCATTTGCACAAAAAAGCCTCTCCCGTATGCCCAGGAGAGGCTTCATTCGTTCAAGCCGTAAACGCAAAGAAGGAACGCATACGAAAACAAAATCCGTACGTTCCGCGTATTCTCCTGGTTGAGCTTCGGCACAGAACAACGTAGAGTAATGACTCAGCCACCTTAAGTAGAGCCTTAATCCGGCAATACCTGTTCTACCCATTGGCGTCTCTCGACGTTTCCGGGCAGTGGCCTGTGTTTGAACTGGAGCCTCGCCTAACGAGAATGCTTATGAATACTTATGACATACTTTAGGATATAGGCAATTAGAAGAGTTGTCAATTGTCTTTTCTTGTATACCGGTTTAAAAGGAGATATCGATTGGGGAGAACTTGTCGGGTACTTTATCTTCGGATAGATTGCATTTCTCGTGACAATCAGCGGGATTGTGATGACTACGATTATGGGCGGCATCGCGGTTGTAAAACGGGGAAAAGAGCATGTTCGTCAGTGTAGAAGAACATAAAGATAAGGAGATGACATGCAGCGAAAAAGCCTAACCGGACCGGTTAGGCTTTGAATGAATACTTCGGATAGTCCCAGGCTTTGCAGCAGCCTGGTTCCTATTCTTCAACTTTAATGGAATCAGTCGGGCAACCTTCAGCTGCGTCACGAACATCATCGAACAAGATGTCCGGAATTTCGGCAGTGTTAGAGTTGTCATCGATTTTGTTGAAAGCCAGACCTTCATCATCATAATCGAATACATCTGGAGCTGTTGCGCCACAAGCTCCACATGCGATACAAGTGTCTTTGTCAACCCATGTAGTCATTCTATCTTCACCTCCACAATTACTAAGAAAAGATGTTGTCTACTTCTCCTCCCCCATTGTAAACATTGTACCTATGAATATCAAGATGGTTAAGAAAAAATAATGAACAGGCTGCAAAAACATCTCTTCCTCTCCACCCGGGAGAGCGCTACACTATAAATAGGTACAGTAACTACTTACCCGAATGTAAGGAATGAAAACATAGAGATGGAGAATCGATTTGAAGAAGGCCTGTTTCTCGTGGCCGCCGCACGTTTTCGCGGCGAGCGGACATCGCAGGCCATCGTACATTTGCTCAGAGGACGCAAAAACAACCAGGTCATCGCCGACGCGGCCCTTTTTGGCACATCGATGCTGTACGGCATAATGAGAAACGTGTCCGGCGAGGCTGTGCGGAGTCGTTTGGATGCGCTTATCGAGCGCGGATGGATCGAGGTGCACCAGGGAGAAAAAGAGCAGGTCTACTGTTCCATGACAGGGAAAGAAGAGTTGCGGAAGCTGAATGCTGAGTTTCGGTATGAGGCTTGTCTCTCGGCGGTTGCTTCCGTCCATGAAAAAGTGCGGGCGGTGCGCTTTTGGAAGAAGTTTTCCCTTTTTATTCAAACGCTTTCACATCTTATCGCCCAGGAGACATTGTTTTATCCTGTAGTGGAGCAGCGGGAGCTGCAGCAGGAAGTAAAACGGGTTATTATGTCATATGCGGACAAGCGCAGCCTGGCATTACAAACGAAGCAAGAGATCGCTCGCTGGATGGGAGAAGTAGAGGAGGAAGAGCGTCAGATTATCCTGCGCCGCCTAAGTGGAAAAGCGAGAGCAGGCCTGACATACAGGCAACTGGCAGACGCGATTGGAACGGATGAAGGAGCCGCGGCTCTGCATATCATTAGATTGGCCGCAGAGCAGCTTGCGCGCCTGGCTTCCGGTGCCTATCCGGTGTTGTCGGAGCTTGCTGACAGCCGGGCGGGCGAGGCGATGTTGACCCGGACGGCACAGCAGACAAAGGCGTTGCTCGATATGGGCTATTCATTTAAAGAGATTGTAAAGCGGCGCAGGCTTAAACCCGGCACAATCGAGGATCATCTGGTTGAAATTGCCATTGCCGACCCCTCCTTCGATATTAGTCGGTTCGTATCCCGGCAGAAGATGGATCGAATTCACGCAATTATGCGGGAGAAGGGAACAAAGAAAATCGGGGAAATCAGACGGGAGGCGGGTGAAGAATATAGCTATCTTGAGATTCGCCTTGCATCCGTGCGTGCGCCCAGGGGAGGTGGACAACCATAGAACAAGCACAAGAACAGGCGCTGCATGCAGCGCTTAAACGTTATTTTGGATATAATGCATTTCGGGCCGGACAGCTTGATATTATGCGCTATCCGCTTGTGGGTGAGAATGCGCTCGGCATCCTTGCGACCGGTGGCGGCAAATCGCTGTGCTACCAATTGCCCGCACTGCTGTTCCCCGGGATGACTGTCGTTATCTCGCCGTTGATCTCGCTGATGGCGGATCAGGTGCGCCAATTGCGGCGCAGGGGCATTCAGCATGCGGAATATATTAACAGCACACTTTCGATAGGAGAACAGCGTTGGAAGATGCGCCAGGTTATGGAACGGAAAGTGAAGATTTTATACGTGTCCCCGGAAAAACTGCAGCAGGAAGCGTTCATGGAGCAGCTCGTGCATATCCCAATTTCATTGTTTGTCGTCGATGAAGCGCACTGCATTTCTCAGTGGGGCCATGATTTCCGCACCGATTACCAGCGGCTGCATGCCTGTATTCGGCAGCTGGGAAATCCGCCGGTGCTGGCGCTCACGGCGACGGCGACCGAAGCGGTGCAGCGGGACATCTGCCGTCAGCTTGCAATTCCTGCAGACCATATTGTGCTGCAGTCGATCAACAGAGAGAATATTTGCTATGATGTAGCATTTCTCTCCGATGAACGGGAGAAGGAAGCGGTTCTGTTTGAGAAATTGCGGACGTTGAAAGGTCCGGGCCTGGTATATTTCCGTTCGCGTAACAGCACGGAACGCGCGTTTTTGCAGGCACAGGAGCACAATATCGGGCGCTGTGCGTTTTATCATGGAGGCATGGGGGCGGAAGACCGGATGTTGATTCAGCAACAATTCATAAATAATGAACTGGATATCGTTTTCGCCACGAACGCATTCGGCATGGGAATCGACAAATCGGATATTCGTTTTGTATTGCATTACCATGTTCCGCCGGATATTGAATCGTACTTGCAAGAAGTGGGGCGTATAGGCAGGGACGGCGCACCTGGGTATGCTTGCCTCTTATCGACGCCTGACGACGGAGTGCTGCCCGGGCAGCTTATCGCCGAAGAGTATCCGGGCGAGAAGCAGATATGTGGATTTACAGCATTCCTTAAACCTCATCGCGGCCAAACTATACAGCTAACCGAACAGGAAGCCCTGGAGCGGTGGGCGCTTGAAGTTCAGCATTTGTCCATTCTGCTCTATCATATGGAACGGATGGAATGGATACATCGACCCCGCCGCTCGAAAGAAGGGTGGGAGTTCGAAATCTCTTCGTCATTCCCGGAACAGTGCGGGGAGCTTGTCGGTGCGGTTTTCCGCCGCCGTAACGAAAGATATGATAAATTAGAGGAGATGCGGAACTGGCTTTCGAAAGCGACATGCCGCAGGGAAGCACTGGGAAGGTACTTCTCTCAGGAGCACCGGACGGCGCTTGCCAGTTGTTGTGACCGGTGCGGTATTGATATGAAGCTCTATGAACGACAGATGCCGGATGCGGTGCAGCCACAGGAACGATGGGACTGGCGGCGTGAGCTGGATCTTCTGCTTCCGGTTTCCTGACACCAAAGAAGGGAAGAGCAAAATGGATCCGCGATATGCACATTTGGATAGTCGAACGCTGGCGCTAAACGTATATATTTCCCAGGCGATTTTGTTTGTCATAGGACTTGCAGGGCTGTATTTTTTTTATATTCGTCCGGGGGTTGATTGGATAGGACGATTTCTTGCCCCTCATATAGCAGATGTATTTGTGTACGGTACACTGCTTGCGCTTTTGGTGGTGGCAGTGGAGATTGTCTTGATTGTCTGGCTGCCGCCGGAGATGTTTGATGACGGAGGATTAAACGAGCTGTTGTTCCGTGATTTGCCTGTCTGGCACATCGCACTGGTATGCCTGGTGGTAGCGCTGGCGGAAGAATTTCTGTTCCGTGCTGTTATCCAGCCGGGGTTGGGCGTATGGTGGACAAGCGTGTTATTTGCGCTTGTACATGTGCGCTATCTCAAGAAGTGGGTGATGATGGCCGTCGTATTTTTAATCAGCATGCTGTTCGGGTGGCTGTTTGATAAGACGGGAACCGTCTGGGCTGTAGTGTGGACCCACTTTTTAGTTGATTTTATTCTTGGATGTTTTGTAAGAAAAGGATGGTTTTTCTCGCCAAAGGAAGGAGAATCCTTACAAAAAGCGAATAGAGAAGAGAGAAATGAAAACAAAGAAAATGGGGATGCCGATGAGCGAGAAACAACGTAACCATTCGGATCAGTCTGATGCGCTGCGAAAGCTGGTAGAGCGGCAAAATGAAGCGGAACAAAGCGCGATAGAGCCACAGGTAGAACGGCCGAATAAAATACCTACCGGTACGCTGCCGCCGCGCAGTACCGTGCACAGAAAGCCGCCTTTAAATCTTACACCGTATTATTATATTGCCGGCGTTTTGCTGCTGCTCGTGATAGGCGGCCTTGTTTTCTTGTGGTACGCGGCGCGAAGCGAGCCTTCCACGGCCCAGCCGCAGACCCAATCGAAAGCGTCTGAAACCGGAAAGCAAGCCCCGGCCAAAGACGGTCAGACGAAGACACCGTCTTCTCCTGCGCCTTCACCGCAGGCCAAACCGGCCCCGGCGAATCCGGGTTCGTCTCAGAATCCGGCCGGATCGCAGGCGCAGACTTCGGGAAGCGTAAAGCCTCCTGCTGCGCCGCAGACATCTTCTGCCAAAGCGACAGCACCGCAGAGTTCCGCAGCAAAACCGGCGCCTGTTGCAAAAAAAGCCCCGGCGAAGGCGCAAAAGCGAATTCTGCGTCATAGGGTACAAAAAGGCGATACACTATATAAAATTTCTGTCATGTATTACGGAACGGGAAAATATCAATTTTATCTTGCGCGTTACAACGGGATTCAGAATTTATACGCCGGTACGGTACTAAAGGTGCCAATCCCGCCCCGGTAAGAGAAACAGACGCCGTCTGGCGCCTGTTTTTTTCTGTGAAAATCGTGAGGAAAGAAGGAGAAGAGTGAGGAAAAAAGAGCTAAGGAAGAAAAAGGCGTTCGCCTTTTTCCCCATTGAAATCCTCTCCTCCTTCTTTCCTCTCTTTTCCTTCCTACCCCAAAAGTCAGCCGCCCTTCTCATGATTTTCATGTCGGGATTGGGCTAAAAAGCCATAGTAGTTATATTTTTGGATACACTACACCCAAAAGGAAGTTCTGGAAGAGAAGGAGAATGGAATATGTCGCAGATGGAAAATCCGCTAATTGTCCAGGGTGATCGCACGCTGCTTTTGGAAGTGCGCCATCCAAAGTACAGTGAGGTTCGCGATGCTCTGACACCGTTCGCTGAATTGGTCAAGAGTCCTGATTATGTTCATACCTATCGTCTAACTCCGCTGTCGTTGTGGAACGCAGCCGCACTTGGCCTGCATGCTGACACGGTGCTTAATGTGCTGGAGCGGTATGCCAAATTCCCTGTGCCCGCTCCCGTAAAAAGTGAGATTGTCCGGACAATGTCGCGCTTCGGTCAACTGCAGTTGTTTGTGCGTGAGGGCGAGCTTGTGCTTTCGGCGGCCGGAGCACAAATCATGGAGGATATTCTAAGCTATGCATCGATCGCTAACTTAATCGAGCGTCGGCTGTGCGAGCGCGAAGTAATCGTACCGTTTGCCTGGCGTGGCGTTATTAAGCAATCCCTGTTAAAACTCGGCTATCCGGTTCAGGATATGGCAGGCTACACAGACGGAGAGCGGGTGGAGATGGAGCTTTGCAAACAGAGGGGCTTTGCGCTTCGTGATTATCAGGTAGCAGCGGTGGATGCATTCTACGCAGGAGGCAGTACATCCGGAGGAAACGGGGTGATTGTGCTCCCTTGCGGCGCCGGCAAAACATTGGTTGGCATTGAGACGATGGTACGGTTCGGCATGGCGACACTCGTGCTTACCAGCAGTACTACATCGGTGAAGCAATGGAAAAGCGAAATACTGGCTCGTACCACACTGACCGAAGAACAGGTCGGAATGTATACCGGACAGGAAAAACAGGTACGTCCCGTCACCATTAGCACATACCAGATGATTACACACCGGACGGCGGAGTCGGGAGAATTTCCGCATCTGTCGCTCTTTCATGAACGCGACTGGGGGTTGATTATTTACGATGAAGTGCATCTGCTGCCTGCCCCGGTGTTCCGCATGACCGCTGATATCCAGGCGAAGCGCCGCCTTGGCTTGACCGCTACGCTGGTGCGTGAAGATGGCCGCGCTGACGATGTGTTCAGTCTCATCGGTCCCAAAAAATACGAACTGCCATGGCGGCAGCTCGAGGAGCAGGGATTCATTGCAAGTGCGGTATGCACCGAGATTCGTGTACCGCTGTCAGGCTTATTGAAGGCAGAGTACATGGGCGTGAGCGAGCGGCGGAAGTTTCGTATCGCCGCCGAAAACCCGGACAAGACTCCGGTGGTCAAAGATGTGCTGAAACGGCATGAAGGGGAACAAGTTCTTGTTATCGGCCACTACGTATCGCAATTGGAAGCGCTGGCGAGCGAGCTGGATGTGCCGTTGATTACAGGAAAAACATCCCAGGAAGAGCGAGAAGTGCTGTACCGAAAGTTTCGGCGCGGCGATATCAGGACGCTCGTCGTATCACGTGTTGCGAATTTCGCGATTGATTTGCCGGATGCAAGTGTGGCCGTGCAGGTCTCCGGTACGTTCGGTTCACGTCAGGAAGAGGCGCAGCGGCTGGGAAGGATTTTACGTCCGAAAAAGGATGGCCGGACGGCTCACTTCTACTCGCTCGTCTCGGCGGAATCAAAAGAAGAACAGTATGCGCACAGGCGCCAGATGTTTTTGGTTGAACAGGGATACCAGTATCGCTTGCAGGTTCTCAAACAAACATCCTCATAAACAGAGCAAAGAAACGGGCAAGAGATAAATGCTTCTGCCCGTCATTGTGTCACAAATTTTTCGATGAATTCTCCTTGTGAAAGCGGTGCAGAATGGGCAAACCAAAAGGAGGAACTTATTGCGTACCATGAGGAGGAGAGAACTACCCTATGTATGATTGTGCGATTATTGGAGGAGGCATCGCCGGTTTGCAGGCGGCCCTGCAGCTCGGCCGCTATATGCATCGTGTAATCGTGATTGACGCAGAAGGCGGACGTTCAAGCCTGGCACGGCGCTATGGTAATATTCTCGGGTTTCCTGACGGGGTCAGCGGTCCGGAACTTCGGGAGAGAGGGCGCGTTCAGGCCCAGAAGGTCGGAGTCGAATTTATGGACGGAAGAGTAAGCGGCGCACGAAAAAGGGAGGAAGGGTTTAAATTAAAACTCGAAGACGGAAAAGAAGTAACGGCCAAGCGGGTGCTGATTAGCACCGGCCTGACTGATAGAATCCCGGATAATATCGAAGGGCTGCGTCGTGTACTCGGCACGGCGATCTATGTATGTCCGGACTGTGACGGGTATGAAATTCGCGATACGAAAGCCGTCGTATTGGGCGCAGGGAACGCCGGAGCGGCCATGGCCTGCGCGCTTCGTTACTGGACGGATGACTTAACCTATATCAACCATGAGCCCGAAGGGAAGTCTGTATCAGAGCATTGGAAGGAGGAGTGTGCCAAGACTGGCGTGAATATAGTCAGCGGTCCCGTGCTTGAGGTGCAGAGCAAAGAAGAGGGTGTCCTATCCGGCATCCGTATAGCGAACGGTCAAGTCGTCAAAGCGGAAAAGGGATTCATCGCATTTGGCGGCAATAAGGCCGAATCTGACGTTGCCGCCATGCTTGGCGTAGAACGATTGGAGAATGGGCACATCCCGGTGGATGGCCGAACAAAAGAAACAAATGTGCGCCACGTCTGGGCTGCGGGAGATGTGGCGGCGCATTCTCAACTTCTGACGGTAGCGATTGGTGATGGTGCCCAGGCCGCGATATGGATTCATAAAAGCCTGCAGGAAGCATAAAAAGCTTGGCGCGGAACCATCACATCACCTTTAGTCGTGTGGAGTGTCAAAACAGCTTCTGTATAAGTACATTATTTCATTGTTATATTACAGTTTTCGAAGATTCAGGTAAAATCAGAGTCCGGCAGCGCCGGACTTTTTCTTTTGTCAATTATACAACGTATAAATAGTGTTAATTTATATCTGTTTTATAATATTTTTTAGTTCTGTATTATAACTGTAAAATAAATACCTCGATATGAGGGAGAATTATAAATTCAATTTTATCAATAAAGTAAGCGCTTTAAAAATAATAAGGGGAGTTTAGAGAAAAACAATGACAAACTGTTGCTTTAAAAAAATACACCTGTTATAATTTATTTGAATCTAAAATGCAAGACAATTCTAATTTTATAGTTGGTTATACGGACTATGGGTTTTTCTGGGGGAAAGATGTGTTTCAGGCAGAGCGATTGTCTGTTTATGTATGTTGAGATGGGGAGGAATAGAAATGTCGATACTTCCAAAGAAGAACGAACTTGGTTTTTATGAAATTCGTCTGGAATCTATCGGAGGGTTGGGAGCCAACCTGGCGGGGAAAATGCTGGCGGAAGCCGGTGTGCTGGGACTGGGGCTTAACGGAATGAACTTTTCTTCGTACGGTTCGGAGAAAAAGGGTTCGCCGGTAAAAGCGTTTATTCGCTTTAGCGATCCGGACGTGCAGATTCGTGCCGCCAGTCCGATCGAGCGGCCGCACGTGGTCGGAGTGTTTCATGAAGCGCTGTACAAAACGGTAGATGTCGTGTCCGGATTGGACGCACATGGTATCGTACTGGTTAATACCACACGTGATTTCGATGAAGTAAGGGAAGAACTGCATCTTGAATACGGTACGCTGGCGCTCGTCGACGCGCTCGGCATTGCCGTTGAAGAGAAAACAAAGGTCAACACCGCCATGCTCGGTGCGCTGTTCAGAATCTGTGACTTCCTTGATCCGGAAGCAATGCGCGCCGTTATTCGCAAAACGTTCGAGAAGAAATATCCGCACCTGGTGGAGCCGAACTTGCGCACGTTTGACCGCGGCTATAACGAAGTAGCATTTAAATCCTATGAAGTGCCGGAAGGATCGGCAGGCAAGGAATTCGTCCGACCCGAGCCGCTGCTTGGCTATGAAACTCAGCCGATTGGCGGAGTGATTGTGAATCCCGGAAACAGTATCCTGAAAGATTTGAGCGCAAGCCGCCAGGGCTTCCTGCCGGAATATCACGATTCGAAGTGTATTCATTGCGCAGCCTGCGATACGGTTTGCCCGGATTTTTGTTTTGTATGGGAAGAGGGCACTGACAAGAAAGGGCGTCCCCAGATGTTTTTGTCAGGCATTGATTATCAGTACTGCAAAGGCTGTCTGAAGTGTGTGCAGGCCTGTCCGGTGGAAGCGTTGACCGAGATGCGAGAAGAAATTGGCTATGCCGAAGAGCATCGTGTACCGCAAAAATTTATTCTGGCCGCTAATTAATCAGGAAGAGGGGATGGATTAGAATGGCAATCGAATATAATACAGAAAAAATGGCATTGGATAGTGCGGCGAAAGAAACGATGCCGGAGCAGAAGCTGACGTTTGAATCCGGCAATGAAATGGCGGCGATGGCGGCCGCTCAAATCAATTATCACTTAATGGGGTATTTCCCGATTACGCCGTCTACGGAAGTGGCGCAGTTTCTTGACGCGATGAAGACGCGCGGCGAGCATGATATCGTGCTGATTCCGGCCGATGGGGAACATGGTTCAGCCGGGGTTTGTTACGGTGCGGCCGCAGCGGGCGGACGTGTGTTTAACGCGACCAGCGCAAACGGTTTCTTATACATGATCGAGCAGCTTCCGGTACAGTCCGGTACGCGCTTCCCGATGGTAATGAACCTGGTTACCCGTGCAATCAGCGGTCCGCTTGACATCCGGGGCGACCATTCGGATTTATATTACGGGCTTAATATCGGTTGGCCGATTCTTTTGGCGCGTGACCCGCAGGCGGTATATGATATGAACATCATGGCATTGCGCGTAGCCGAGCATGCGGATGTGCGCCTTCCGGTAATGGTAGCATACGATGGCTTTTTCACGTCACACCAAAAGCGCCGTGTGAACTACTTTGCCGACCGGAAGACAGTACAGAATTTCGTGGGCAAGGTGCCGTCCGGATACGTGCATGCACTGGACCCGGAAAATCCGGTGACCATCGGACCGTACATGAATGACCCTGATTTAATCAACAACAACTATCAGCAATCTGAAGCAATGTACCGCGCCGGCGAAGTGTTTAAGCAGGTAGCGGCAGAATATGAGAAGATTTCGGGGCGCAAATACGAAGTGCTCGATCTCTATCGTATGGAAGATGCGGAAGTAGCGGTATTTCTGCTTAACTCCGCGGCCGAGACGGCGAAAGATGTGGCTGATCAGCTGCGTGCCAAAGGCATTAAAGCCGGGGTTATCAGTCCGAACATGATTCGTCCGTGGCCGGCGAAAGAAATTCAAGAGGCTTGTAAAAACCTCAAGGCCATCATGATCGGGGAGCGTGCCGATTCCTACGGCGGACATGGCGGCAATCTTACACACGAATTAAAAGCGACGCTGCAGGAAATCAAAGGCAACGAAACGATTGTAGTGAGCCGGATCTTCGGTGTCGGCGGCAAGGACTTCTACCATGATGATGCAGAGGCGTTTTTCGCCCTGGCCATGGAGGCGGCCGAGCTGGGATATGCGCCGGTTCCGTTCGATTACTTCGGACATACGCCGGGCAATCCGGAAGCAGCACCGAAGCGGGTATTAAAGCCGCTGCACGGCGATGCGTTCAAATCAGGACTGATTCACGTGACACCGAACGAAGAAACTGGCAAGCTGGACGTGAAAATTCCGCCGCTGCGTGCGCTCACAGGGAAGCCGAAGCGCATTGCGCCGGGGCATGGCGCTTGCCCGGGCTGCGGGATTTTTCCGGGATTGGAACTGTTCTTTAAAGGTATTGAAGGCGATATTGTTGTGCTGTTCCAAACCGGTTGCGCAATGGTTGTAACGACTGGATATCCATACAGCTCGCATAAGCAGACATACATTCATAACCTGTTCCAGAACGGAGCGGCAACGCTGTCCGGTGTGGTAGAGATGTTCCACGAGCGCAAACGTCGCGGTGAAATCCAGGTAGCGGATGACTTTACATTTGTTATGGTTACCGGCGACGGCGGTATGGATATCGGAATGGGACCGGCAATCGGTACGGCGCTACGCAACCATAAGATGATTATTCTTGAATATGATAACGAGGGATATATGAACACCGGCAGTCAGCTGTCGTATTCGACTCCGATGGGTCATATGACGTCGACATCCAATGTCGGCAAGATGCAGGGCGGTAAAGCGTTCCACCATAAAGACACAGCGCAAATTATGGCGGCCACTAACATTCCGTACGTATTCACGGGTACGGAAGCATTCCCGCAGGATTTGCTAAAAAAGGCAGCCAAAGCCCAATGGTATGCACAGAACGTTGGCATGGTATACGGAAAAATTCTTATCGCCTGTCCGCTCAACTGGAAATCCGCCGATGAACAGGGTCGAAATATTGTTGAGGCCGCCGTCAATTCCTGCTTCTTCCCGCTGTATGAAGTGGAGAGGGGTGTGACGACCATTACGTACGACCCGGACGCAAGAAAGAAACGGATTGAAGTGAAGGATTGGCTCAAAATGATGGGCAAGACGAAGCACCTCACCAAGCCGGAGTATGCGGAAATGCTTGCTTCCTTCGCTAACGAAGTCGACCGCCGCTGGAATCGACTGAAAGCCAAGCACGAAAACGAATATCTATAAGAAAGTCAGGACAAGGCGCAAGGTTCGCTGTTTTTTCCGCCGGGAAGGAGAAAAAGCTCGCGTTTTGCTGCCTGAACACCCGCCAAACATCTGGGCCTCTCGAAGAGAGAGACAGTGGCGGGTCTTTTTTCTGTGAAGATCATGAGAAAAGAAGGAAGGGGAAGAGGAAATAAGATCCAGGGAAGAAAAAGGCGTTCGCCTTTTTCCCATTGAAATCATCCTCTCGGTCTTTTCTCTCTTTTCTTTCATACCCCAAAAGTCAGCCGTCCCTTCTCATGATTTTCATGTCGGGGGTGCGGCTGAGACGCCATGGTGGTTTTGTTTATCTGTAATATTTTTCGTGTTTTATCTATATAGTATATAGAGAGGGAGCAGGCTGAATTTCACGATTTCTTTTTGAGGAGAATATGGTAAAATACAGAAGGATAGCGGCAGTTGAAGGGGGAAGACAGTCTGGTGGATGATAGAAGCTGGGAAGAATTCCTGATTCCTTATGAGCAAGCGGTTGAGGAATTAAAAGTGAAATTTAGGGGTATTCGCAAAGAATTAAAAAAGAGAAATGAATATTCGCCTATCGAATTCGTAACAGGTCGCATCAAAAAAATTTCAAGCATTTTAGAAAAAGCGAACAAGCTGGGTATTCCGTTGGATCGTCTTGAGGAAGTGGAAGATATTACCGGAATCCGGATTATGTGCCAGTTTGTACAGGACATTGACCGGGTTGTGGAACTGGTTCGCCAGCGCAACGGCAAAGATATGACGATCGTCTACGAGAAGGATTACATAAAAAACCAGAAGCCGAGCGGCTACCGTAGCCATCATATTATTATTAGGTACCCTGTCCATACTGCACAGGGCGAAAAAGAAATACTGGCCGAAATCCAAATACGGACATTGGCGATGAATTTCTGGGCAACCATCGAACATTCGTTAAATTATAAATACGAAGGCAATATTCCTGAGGATATAAGAGAGAGACTGCGCACAACGGCTGAAGCTTCGTATCTTTTGGATACGGAAATGTCCGAAATTCGCGATGAAATCCGTGATGCCCAACAGATGTTCGAATACAAATCAAATATCGTTTCCCGTATTCTGCAGGGAATCCAAAATTTATATCAGCGCGGGTTCGTTGTAGAGGCGACAGAATTTCAGAACCGGTTTCGCCAGATGCGGGCACGAGGTGACGTGGCCGAGCTGAGACAGCTCTCCCGTACGATTCAGGCGAAGATTCAGGAGGTGAGAACACTCGATTAATATCGAGTGTTCTTTTGCTTTTCCTCCGTTGTAATCAAGGAAAAACGTACAAAGACGGAGAGGAGGATATAGAATAGAGCCGGACTGCCCATACTAAGAAGAGGATGCACTCATTCAAGGAGGATAAGCCGATGCTGAGTCAAGATGAAACGAGAAAATATTGCGAAGACGAGCCGAATTCCTATGGTGCGGGGATGCTGCTGTCCTTCATTCTTGGGGCTTTAATTGCAATTGCGATGGTATGGGGAATCTCTATGCTGGAACTATAGGACGAAAAAATGCCGCCACGCGAGTGTAGAGAAGAAAGGCCGCGCATTCTGAGATAAGAGGCGGCCTTTTTTTGTCTTCTAAGGCCTTGTACCTTGCTTTGACTCCATGTTATCATTAGAAAAAATCCTATTATTTTTTGAACAAAAAAGAATCCTGCAACGTATTCTAAATACTACCACCGAATTTGCGGAGGGAGGGGTCATAATGCGCGTTGAACGTTTGAATCAGGATAAAATAAGGATCTTCTTAACATTCGATGACCTGATCGAGCGGGGAATTGAAAAGGATGATATGTGGCGTGATATTCCAAAAGTGCATGAACTTTTCAATGACATGATGGATCAGGCCCAAGATGAAGTTGGCTTTACAGTGAATGGACCTGTAGCGGTCGAAGTATTCTCCCTGCCGGCTCAGGGCATGGTCGTAATCGTAACACGCGGCAAGACCGAGGCGCATGATGACGCTGAGGATCTGGACTACGATGATATATATGAAATGCAAGTCACATTGGAGGAGAGCGATGATGTGGTGTATGTGTTCCAGGACTTCGAGCATTTGATTGAACTGGCTCACCGCATTAACTCCAAGGTGATTGACGGGGGCAGCGCATACGCATATAACGGACGCTACTACCTCGTATTCGAAGAAGTTGATATGGAAAAGGAAGAATATGACGATTTTATTGCAGTGTTATCAGAATACGGAGAGGCTTCAACTCTGACCAAGCACGTCCTGCAGGAGTACGGCAAAGCAGTAGTGGAGAGCGATGCGGTAAAGGTTCTCTGCCGTTATTTTGACTAATATAAGTATACAGATAGAGCGCATGGTATTCAGCCGTGCGTTTTTTCGTGGTATAGGAAAGTATATTTCGCTTTACAGTGATAAAGCAAAATATACTTTCCCTCCATTCGTAAGCGAGAAAAAACTCGCGAGGCGTGTGCCAAACGTTCCTTTTTCCTTGTGGAGCGTGTGAAGCGGAGGGAGACAAAGACCGGCAACTGTCTCCCTCCCTGAACGACCCGGATGTTTTGTCGGTCCGACCGGAGCGACACAAAGCGGCTGTTTGGCTTCTTTGAGGAAAAAGGACGAGCGGCAACGCCCGCGAGTTTTTCTCATTTATTTTAATAAAGAAAAAGCCAGCTTTACACCTTCCAAAACGTAAGAGAAAGAGGTATACTTGCTATGTCTTGACAGACTGATGAACATTTTTTGAGGTGGTAAAACATGGGAGAAAAAGACGTGGTAACCGAATCAACAGCGACTGCGAATGGGAGCGCAGCGCAACCGCAAGAGAATCTGGATGTGTTACAGTCTACACAGACGGTCATTGCTGAGGCCCTTGACAAATTGGGGTATCCGAAAGAGATGTATGAACTCTTGAAGGAACCGATGCGCATGTTGACTGTACGTATTCCGGTGCGGATGGACAACGGCGAAACAAGGATATTTACCGGTTACCGGGCCCAGCATAACGACGCAGTTGGGCCGACGAAAGGTGGCGTTCGTTTCCACCCGGAAGTAACAGAAGATGAAGTAAAAGCGCTTTCTATCTGGATGAGCTTAAAATGCGGCATTGTTGATCTACCCTATGGCGGCGGTAAAGGCGGAATTATCTGCGACCCGCGTGAGATGTCATTCCGTGAGCTGGAACGCTTAAGCCGCGGTTATGTACGTGCGATCAGCCAGATCGTTGGGCCGACGAAAGACATTCCGGCACCGGACGTATTCACTAACTCGCAGATTATGGCGTGGATGATGGATGAATACAGCCGGATTCGCGAATTTGATTCCCCGGGCTTCATCACGGGTAAGCCGATTGTACTGGGCGGATCGCAGGGGCGTGAAACCGCGACAGCCAAAGGAGTTACTATTTGCATCGAAGAAGCGGCTAAAAAGAAAGGCATCGAACTGAAAGGCGCACGTGTTGTTGTGCAAGGATTCGGTAACGCAGGAAGCTTCCTGGCGAAATTCATGCATGACGCCGGGGCAAAAGTTATCGCGATTTCCGATGCATATGGCGCGCTTCATGACGAAAACGGCCTGGACATTGAATACCTGCTCGATCGCCGTGATTCGTTCGGTACGGTAACGAAGCTATTCAGCAACACGATCAGCAACAAAGAGTTGCTTGAGCTGGATTGCGACATTCTTGTGCCGGCTGCAATCGAGAACCAGATTACGGCTTCGAATGCGCATAACATCAAAGCAAGCATCGTAGTGGAAGCGGCGAACGGTCCGACAACGCTGGAAGCAACTCGCATCCTGACTGAGCGCGGCATTCTGCTCGTGCCGGATGTACTGGCAAGCTCCGGTGGCGTAACGGTATCGTACTTCGAATGGGTGCAGAACAACCAGGGATACTACTGGACGGAAGAAGAAGTTGAAGCTCGCCTGCGTGAAGTACTTGTGCGCGCGTTCGACAATGTGTACAACACGCATATGACGCGCGGCGTCAACATGCGTCTGGCCGCTTACATGGTAGGCGTACGCAAGATGGCGGAAGCGAGCCAGTTCCGCGGTTGGGTATAAGAATTGAAATAGATGAAGAAAATCCTCTACAATATGGATTGTAGGGGATTTTTTATTGAGAAGGAAAAAAGGAAGAGGTAAGGAAGTTTAAATATCACATTTTGTGAAAATAGGAGTGAGAGGAAAGATGGAACAGGTTATTATTATCGGAGCCGGACCGTGCGGCATGTCAGCGGCGGCCGAGCTGCAGAATAAAGGGATAAACCCGCTCATTATCGAGAAAGGCTGTATCGTTAATTCTATCTACGGATATCCGACTTTCATGAATTTCTTTAGCACGCCGGAGCTGCTGGAGATCGGAGGAATCCCGTTTGTTATCTCGCATGAGAAGCCGACCCGTCAGGAGGCGCTTACGTATTATAGAGAAGTGGCGGCGCGCCGGGAGTTTCGCATTCACACGTACGAAAAAGTGGATGCGGTAGACAAACAAGAAGACGGCACATTTACGGTACGGACAACCAAAAGGAACGGAGAGCACGCTGAGTACCGAACCCGCTTCGTTGTTATTGCAACCGGCTACTACGACAACCCCAACTATATGAATATTCCGGGCGAGGATTTGCCGAAGGTATCGCATTACTTTAAAGAGGCGCACCCGTATCAGGGGATGAAGGTGGCG
This sequence comes from Aneurinibacillus danicus, assembly GCF_007991215.1. Taxonomy (GTDB): domain Bacteria; phylum Bacillota; class Bacilli; order Aneurinibacillales; family Aneurinibacillaceae; genus Aneurinibacillus; species Aneurinibacillus danicus. The sequence continues at coordinate 19,653 of NZ_BJXX01000052.1, read as the reverse complement.
GTCATCGGCGGCAAGAACTCATCGGTTGATGCGGCGATGGATCTGTATCGTGCGGGTGCCGATGTAACCTGGATTTATCGCGGCAGCGAATATTCACCGTCCATTAAAGCTTGGGTGCGTCCGGTGTTTGAATCGATGGTGAACAAAGGCTGGATAAAGGCGATGTTTGGCACAGAAGTGAAAAGTATCCATGAGGATCATATCATAGTGGAGCAGGACGGACAGGAAATGAAACTCGAAAATGATGCAGTATTTGCGATGACAGGGTATCGTCCGGATCGCACATTCTTTCATGCGCTTGGTGTTACGGTTCGTGAAGAAACGGGAGAGCCGGAACACAATCCGGAGACGATGGAGACGAACGTGCCGGGCGTGTTTGTTGCAGGCGTTATTGCTGCGGGCAACGACGCGAACGTAATCTTTATCGAGAACGGTCGCTTCCACGGCGGTATCCTTGCCGAAGAAATTGCCCGTCGGACAGCGGGATTAACGGTTAAATAAAAAGCGAGACAGTTATCTGGACCGACAGAGCGGATGCTTTTGTCGGCTTTTTTGTGTATACTTACAAACGAATAGCTTCACAATACATACAGTAAGTGGAGGTACTTATGCCAAAAGTGGTTTTGCTGACAACAGGCGGTACAATTGCCAGTAAGCCAAACGAGCGCGGCATGCTGGCATCGGGTGAAATTACCGGTGAAGAGTTAGCGGAGATATGCAACCTGCCGGGCGACATAGAAGTGCAAGTCGAATCCGTATTTCAGCTTCCATCCATGCACATTGGGTTCATGGAGCTTTTGATATTAAAAGCAAAAATCGAAGAGGTGCTTGCAGATCAGTCCGTCGATGGTGTCGTGGTAACGCACGGCACAGATTCAATGGAAGAAACGGCATACTTTCTTGACCTCACCATAGACGATGAACGTACGGTCGTCCTGACAGGCTCACAGCGCTCTCTTAGTGATTTAAGCAATGATGTCTACATAAATATACGGCATGCTATTTACACGGCTTGTAGTGCCGATTTACGCGGATCAGGAGCGGTTGTGGTGTTTAATGAACGCATCTTCTCCGCTCGCTACGTGAAAAAAGTCCACGCATCCAACATTCAGGGTTTTCATTCATTCGGGTTTGGTTATTTCGGCATCATCGACAATGATTGTGTATCCATATACCAAAAGCCGATCAACAGGGATATATTTAAGATTACAAAGACAATTCCTGCTGTTGACATTATCAAGTGCTATGCTGATGCAGACAGTAAGTTTGTGTATGCGGCCATTCAAGCAGGTTCAAAAGGTATCATACTTGAAGGGGTAGGCCGTGGTCAGGTTGCGCCGAAGATGATGGAAGGAATCGAGGAAGCCGTTCGCCAAGGCATTCACATTGTCATTACCACAAGCGCGGAAGAAGGTCGTGTACACACCACATACGACTATTTAGGGAGTGCCTATGACCTGTACAGCAAAGGTGTGATACTCGGCAAGGATTATGACAGCAAGAAAGCCCGCATACGGTTAGCAGTTATGCTGGCAAGCAATGTAGAAGATATAAAAAGTGCGTTTTAACCTGGCAAAAGATCGTCCGACAGACCCTGCCAGCATAGGCGCTGTTTTTTTGCTGTGTCCTGCATATTTGACATGATAACCTTCATCAATAATATTTCTTTCATCTATGTTCCATGGTACGATGAGGTAAGGAGATCCGGAGAACAAAGGGAGTCGAATGCTATGTTATCCACCTTGGGGGCAGCACTGGCCCCTGGTATTGCTATTTTGAGTTATTTTTATCTAAAGGACAAATATGAAACGGAACCGCTTCATATGGTTGTCAAAAGTTTTATCATCGGTATCCTGCTTGTTTTTCCCGTGATGGTTGTGCAGTTCGGATTCCAGGAAGAACTTCATCTCGGCGTATTTTCGCAATCGTATTTTTTGGCAGGCTTTCTCGAAGAGTTTTTTAAATGGTTCATTATTTATTATACGGCATATAAGCATGTGGAATTTGATGAGCCGTATGACGGTATCGTGTATGCGGTGGCGGTTTCGCTCGGTTTCGCGACGCTTGAAAACTTTTTCTATCTGTTAGAGCATGGTGTGTCTACCGCATTTTACCGGGCCCTGCTGCCGGTATCGAGCCATGGATTGTTCGGTGTATTGATGGGATACTACCTTGGCAAAGCGAAGTTTTTGTCTGTTCCGCGCAGAAAGCGCATGTATTTGGCACTAAGCCTTGCGATTCCTGTGCTTTTGCACGGAACGTACGATTTCATTTTGATGGTAGGCGGTACGGTTTGGCCGTGGCTGATGGCTCCGTTCATGCTGTTTTTGTGGGCGATTGCCATTCGCCGCAGCCGTGCTGCGCTGGACAGGTCTATTGCTGCCGCTTTTGGGCGACACTATGAACAAGAGGAGGCGGAAAAAATATGACAACCGAGTACGAACGGTATAAAGTCACCATTTACTGCCTGACCTGCGGCGAGCGCTATGTGCTGCGCGGAATACGCGAAAACAACGGGAAGATTGAGACGGGGTTTAAACAATGCATCTGCAGCAACGACCGGAATTTCCATATTCATTCCGAACCGCTGTAAAGCTTTTTTCTGCGAAATTCTTTCCTCTCTTTTCTTTTGTGCGACAAAATTAAGCCCTCTTTCCCATGATTTTCATGACGGGGTTGCGTTGAAAACCATGGTGGTTTTTTGTATAAACAAGCATCTCTTTCCTCACACTATTACCAAGAATGATCGTAATTAGGAAAGGTGATGCGGATATGTATTGGAAAATCGCAGGTGTGCTGGCGCCGATTCTTGCCATAGGGGCTATCGGTGTCGGTATGTGGGGTTACCAGGAGAATCAGGAAAAAAACTCGGTGCTAATTAAAGCGGAAAACCAGTATCAGCGTGCGTTCCACAATTTAAACTATCATATAGACAAGCTGCAGGACGAGCTGGGTAAAACGATTGCCGTTAATTCTCGTCAACAGCTAACGCCGAGTCTGACGAATGTCTGGCGTCTTGCTTATTCTGCGCAAAGCGATGTAGGACAACTCCCTCTGACACTTATGCCATTTAACCAGACGGAAAAGTTTCTTGCCAATGTGGCTGATTTCAGCTATCAGACAGCAGTTCGCGATCTTCAAAAAGAGCCGTTAAGCAACAAAGAGTACAAAACGCTGCAGGCGCTTTATCGGCATTCCAAAGAAATTCAGAGCCAATTGCAGACCGTACAGACAGCGGTTCTCAGCAAACAGCTCCGCTGGATGGATGTTGAATCGGCGCTTTCGACGCAAGAAAGACCTCAGGATAATACCATTATCGACGGCCTTAAAGTTATCGATAAAAACGTTGAAGGCTATAAGGATGTCGATTTCGGTTCGGGCATCGGAAGCCTGAATGCGACACGCAAAATGAAGATTCAAGCCATTAAAGGTACGCCGATTACTGCAGAAGAAGCGAAGCGAAAAGCATTGGCGTTCACCAGAATCACGCCCGAACAGTTAAAAGAAATCAACGTGGTGGACAATGGGAGCGGGCGGGAGTACGAATCATTCAGCGTGCACATGGTTCGTAAAGCCGATCCTGCCCCGGTTAACGTAGAAGTGGCCAAGAAAGGCGGTAAGGTGGTTTGGGTACTGGACGAGCGTGACGTTCATGCGAACGTAAAGAAGCTAAACATCGAGCAGGCGAAGAACTATGCGGACAAGTATCTTGAAGAGCGAAATTATCCTTCTATGGAGGCGGTATCCTATGATGAATATGGAGGGCTTGCGGTATTCACGTATGTCTACAAACAAGGGGATATCCGCGTGTATCCGGATATGGTCACTGTGAAGGTAGCGCTTGATAAAGGCGGCGTACCGGGATTTCAGAGCGAAAGTTATCTTCTAAATCATAAAGCGCGTGTGCTGCCAAAGCCAAAGCTTACGGAGGCGCAGGCCCGTGCGAAAGTGAATCCGAGCTTGAAAATAGAGGAAACGCGTCTTGCCGTCATTGAAGACGATCGGGGGCAGGAAGTGTTCACCTATGAATTCTACGGCGGTCTTGGACAAGATCGCTACCGCATCTATATTAATGCACTGACCGGAGATGAAGTAAAAGCGGAGAAAATTAAGGCAGTTGCCTTGTAAGGAAGAATAGGGATCGGGGGGACGGGCGATACTGGTGAAAACGGAAGGAGGGGTCCGGATGAAACGAACCGAAGAGACAGCTTATGAGAAGCGTTTCACCCGCCTGGCCGCCTGGGTGGAGAAAGGACTTATTATAGCCATTGCGGCCGGGTGGTTGTTGCTCGTCGCAAGCCAGTTTCTGCTCACATATGACTCGGTCCGCTATTGGCTTGTCGATACGGTACGGCTGGAAGGCATTGCATCGCCTTAAGGCCTATGTTACTATGGAGATAATTGAATAGCATGGTTATCACCATACGTGAGTGCATGATAGCAATAAAAAGTTACGCATCAAATCAAATAAAAGGAAAGAAGCAGGCACGTCCTGCTTTTTTTGTGAAAATGAATAGAGATAAAAGATGAAGAAGCAAGAGGCTGGAGGGGAAGTTCCATCCTTGTAGCTTCTACTTTCTTCTTTGCTTAGTTAGGGTGGGATAGTACTGTGAAAATTGCAATTGACGGACCGGCCGGAGCCGGCAAAAGCACCGTAGCGCAGCGGGTGGCGAAACGGCTCGGCATGCTGTACGTTGATACCGGGGCGATGTATCGGGCTGCAACGCTTACGGCCCTTACGCGCGGCTGCTCGATTGAAGATGAGCAGTGTCTGCGTGATTTGCTTGATACGATTGACTTAACGCTTGAAATTCATGACGGAATGCAGCGTGTATATGTGGACGGCGAAGATGTGACCGAAGCGATTCGTTCCCTGGAGGTTACACGGCGTGTCTCGACGGTAGCCGCGCATCCGCTTGTGCGCGAGAAGCTGGTGGATATGCAGCGTCGGATTGCCAGCCGTAAAAACGTCGTAATGGACGGTCGGGACATCGGCACATCGGTGCTGCCGGATGCCGAACTGAAAGTCTTTCTTACCGCTTCTATCGAAGAACGCGCACGGCGGCGTCTGCAGGAGCTTGAGCAGAAAGGTGTGAAGGCCGAATACGGTGAATTGCTGCGTGACATTGAAGAAAGAGATCGTAAAGACAGTGAGCGTGAGATAGCGCCGCTAAAACAGGCGAAAGACGCTGTGCTGGTTGATACGACCGGATGTAGCATTGATGAGGTGGTAGACCGTATCGTTTGTCTGCATCGGGAAAAAATCGGGGAGAGGACGTAAGTCGCATGGAAAGCAAAACATATCCGTTTTTTCGCGCCATATTCCGCGGCATCTTTGCAGGACTGTACCGCTGGCGCGTAATCGGACAGGAGAACATTCCGGACGGGGAAGGACTTGTTCTCTGCGCGAATCATATTAGCAATTGGGATCCAATCCTGCTCGGCTGTGGTACCCACCGTCAAGTGCATTTCATGGCGAAGGCGGAGCTGTTTCGGATTCCTGTCATCTCCTGGCTTATTACTGACTTTGGAACTTTTCCGGTTAAGCGTGGTGCCGGAGACCGTCAGGCGATCCGCAAGTCGCTTGAGATTGTAGACGAGGGGAAAGTGCTCGGCATCTTCCCGGAAGGCAGGCGTAACCGGTCAGGGGATGGGACCGTCGGCAAAATGCTGCCGGGAGCTGCGATGATTGCACTCAAATCTAAGGCGCGGGTCGTACCCGTCGCAATCATCGGTCCGTACCGTCTTTTTGGACGTGTAACGATTATTTATGGAAAACCGATTGATTTGAACGAAGCGGTAGCGGGCAAGGAAAATGCGGAGCGCACCCAGTATGCTGCCGAAATCATTCAGCATGAGATTCAAAAACTGTTGGATATACATAAAAAGTAAGCATAACTTTCGGTGTTATTTTCCCTGTAATATAAGGCATTTTGCTTACCTGAGTGTGTATGAAGTCCAGAATTTAGCAGGTTTGGCACTAGCAATGGTGTATGCAACTTTGGTAAGCTAAGATAAATATGCTGCTGTTTGCTATAAATGCTTGTTGTTTCTTTTAGGAGGTAAGAAGCATTTATTGTTTGAATGGCTTTTATTTCAAGGAGGTATGGTCTATGGTAGAGGAAAATCAAAATGAATTGAATGGTCAACAGGGTTTGGAAGGGGTTGAGGTTAACCAGGTGTTAACCGGCACCGTTTCCCGTGTAGACGAGAAACAAGCCTTGATTGATGTGGGCTATAAGTATGAGGGCATCCTTCCGATCAGCGAAGTGTCGAGTCTTCATATCGAAAAAGTAGCCGATGTTCTTTCCGAAGGCCAGGAGATCCAGGTAAAGGTTATCCGTCTTGATCAAGAGAAGGACGAGATGATCGTCTCCAAGCGTGCGGTCGATGCGGAAAAAGCGTGGGACGAACTGCAGGGCAAGTTCGAATCGGGCGAAGTTTTCGATGCAGTGATTGCTGACAGCGTAAAGGGCGGCCTTGTGGTTGACCTCGGCGTACGTGGTTTCATTCCTGCTTCGCATGTAGAGCGCCATTTTGTGGAAGATTTCTCTGACTACAAAGGAAGAACGCTTTCCGTAAAAGTAATTGAACTCGACAAAGAAAAGAACAAAGTGATTCTTTCTCATCGCGCCGTACTCGAAGAAGAAGCGAACAAACAAAAGCAAGCGGTGCTTGAAAATTTGGAACCGGGCGCGGTCATCGAAGGCACGGTACAGCGTCTGACTGATTTTGGCGCGTTTGTTGATGTGGGCGGCGTAGATGGCCTGGTACACATTTCTGAGATTGCCTGGACCCATGTTGATAAGCCGTCTGACGTTCTGAAGGAAGGCGATAAAGTCAACGTGAAGGTCCTGAAGGTTGACAAAGCGAACGAACGCATTAGTTTGAGCATTAAAGCGACGCTGGCCGGACCGTGGGAGCAGGCGGCAGATAATTTCAAAATCGGTGATGTTGTGAAAGGTACAGTGAAGCGCCTGGTTAGCTTCGGTGCGTTTGTCGAAGTGGCTCCGGGTGTAGAAGGCCTTGTTCACATTTCTCAAATCGCCAATCGCCACATCGGCACACCGGATGAAGTGTTGAAAGAAGGCGAAGAAGTGAATGTGAAGATTCTGGATTTCAATCCGGGAGAAGAGCGCATGAGCTTGAGCATTCGTGAAGTACAGGATGAAAAGCAGAAGCAGGAAACGAAGAAAGAAGTTGCGGCATACCAGGCGGATGAGAACAACGTCGGTATGGGCGTAACGATCGGCGATCGCATGGGCGATCTGCTCAAAAAGTTTAAATCCTAATTTGATAATAGAGAGGTCGTAATGTCGAGGACTTCACGAAAACGCGAACATGTAGAGCACGCGCTAACAACCGGACAGTCCGGCACACACGGACTGTCGGATGTGAAGTTTGTGCACAATTGCTTGCCCGATCTCGCAATGGAACAAACGGATATGAGCACTTGTATCGGCGGACTCGCATTGAGTTCGCCGATTGTTGTAAATGCGATGACAGGCGGGGCAAGCGAAACATATAGTATTAATCAATCGTTAGGAATCATTGCACGCGAGACGGGTCTTGCGCTGGCGGTCGGCTCACAGATGGCGGCGATTCGGGATTCGTCGCTTGTCGAGACATACCGGATAGCTCGCCGGGAGCATCCTCATGGTATTCTGTTCGGCAATCTGGGCGCAGAGGCGACGCCAGAAATGGCTCGTCGTGCTGTAGAGATGATTGAAGCGGATGGGCTACAGATTCATTTGAATGTGATGCAGGAGCTAATCATGCCGGAGGGAGAGCGGGATTTCAGCGGGGCGCTCCGGCGTATTGAAGCGATTGTTCAGGCGGTGGACGTGCCGGTGATTGTCAAGGAAGTCGGATTCGGCATATCGCGCGAAACGGCGTGTAAGTTGACTGATTGTGGAGTGGCTGCAATTGACATCGGTGGACGTGGCGGAACGAATTTTGCGCAGATTGAGAACATGCGGCGCGCGCAGCCGTTTGCCGTGCTGAACGAGTGGGGCATCTCTACGGCGGCAAGCCTGCTGGAAGTTGCGACACTGGAGGTGCGTCCGGATATTATGGCGACCGGCGGAATTCAGACGGGCTTAGATACTGCACGCTGCCTGGCGCTGGGCGCCTCCTGCGTCGGCATGGCAGGCGTTTTTCTCCGCTATGCGGTGGATGGACGGACGGAAGAAGCGATAGAGTACGTGAACAATCTGCATGAAGAGTTGAGCGTAATTATGACTGCGCTTGGTGCCCCGACCATTGCCGCGCTGCAGCGAGTCCCGCTTGTCATTACCGGAGACACCTATCACTGGGCAGAGCAGCGGGGCATTAATTGCAAAGTGTTTGCGCAGCGTTCCTAAAGAAAAAGGCAGTTCTCGCTTTATGAGGCTGCCTTTTTCCTCATTGAAATCATTTCTTTGTTCTCTTCCCCGTTTCTATCTTGCAAACTTATATGCTATGCCAGCCTGGTTTTTCGGCAATAATACTGACAGAAAAACCGAAAAGGAGATAGTGCTTATGAATCCGGGATATTTATCGGCTTTTTGTCTGCTGCTTATTGCCGTACTGGCGTGGATGGGCTTACTGGACGGCTTACTTTCCCGCTTACAAATTCGACTGCGTACATTCTATGCTTTGCTTTTTGCGCATTATCTGGCCAGCGGCTGGTATATACCATTCGGTCCGTATATAACCCTAAGTGTGGGAACGTTTCTGCTTCCTATTGTATTTTTCCTTTTCTTATGGGGCAGGCAGGAACGAGAGAGTCGGAACTACAGTTTTGCGGCAGCATTGTTGGCCGGCGTTACACTATTCTTGCTCCGCTATATAATCAGGCTTGATCCTGTACTGCACGTTGTGGATGAGGTTTATCTTGTTGCAGGCGTTGCCGTGGTTCTCACGGTAGTGATGAGCAGGCAGGCAGACCAGGCATTGATCATCATGGGGCTTGGCCTGTGTCTGATGGAAATCGTTACGCAGGTGTTGGTTTATTCATCTGTTAACGCTGTTACGCTGGGAGAATTTGCGTTTCGTGATGCGCTCGTCTTTTCGCTGCTTACAGGTCTTTTGGTGCACGCCGCAGTATTTCGCTGTATAGATGCAAGCGGCGCACTTGCACGCAAAGTTTTGGTGAGAAGGAGTCGATGAATGATGGGAAACTACACCGTCCCGGTAGTCATGGGTGTTATGTTTGGCGTAGCAGCCCGCCTGTATATGCTTCGTACGGATTATCGACAGTACCCCACATACCCCCATGGCCGGATTATTCATATTGCACTTGGCTTCATTGCCGCGCTTATTGGCTCGGTCGTCATTCCTTCTATTTTGAAGCCGGATTGGACAGCAGTTACGTTCCTGGGCCTGGCGGCGCAACAGTTTCGTGATGTACGGAATATGGAACGGAATATGCTGCAGCAGCTCGACAGCATGGAACTTGTTCCTCGCGGCGTTTCTTACATCGAAGGCATTGCCCAGGTGTTTGAAGGACGCAATTATCTCGTCATGCTCACCTCACTCATCGTCACACTGGTTGCTATTCGAGCCCCTTTCTGGTGGGCGATTGTAGTCGGAATTGCCATGTTTGCTGTCAATAGGTGGCTTATGTCAGGCAAAGTGCTCGGACAAATCGCTGATATTAAACAGGGACATATTGTTCTCGATGGCCCGAATCTGTACGTCGATGATATCTATATTATGAACATCGGCTTACAATCTGATCGGGATGCAATTCGCGAACATGGGATAGGCGTCGTGGTAACCCCGAAAAATCCCAATAGTCTGGTTACCATTGCAAATCTCGGGCAGCGTCAGGCCATTCTGCATGATGTATCATCTATTCACGGCGTATATCGCGATTCGGGGGAGCCGGCCCTCGTACCGCTTATCAAACGTGATATGCAGAACGGCAGGTTAGGCATTTTCCTGTTGCCGGAAGAGAAAGATAGGAGTAAAGTGCTTAAGACAATAGAGCGGGTGCCGGTGCTGGACAGTGCCATTCGGCTGCCGCGTGAAGCCAGCGTCAATCAGCAGACCAGGGGGACACGTTAGCCATGTCTGTTTCATTAGAAAAATACATTCTGGCGGTCATCACCATCAATCGACAGCGGGTCGGCGGAGGGGCCCCTGTTTTTTATGCAGACGAAGAAAAAGAATTGGAGCAAATTGCTTTTACGCTTGAAAAAATTCTCGACGGCATCGCCCATGAGATTACTCCGGACACGCTGATTATCGTGAAGCACTCCTGAATGAAAGCGACTCGCTTCCGCCTTGTTTGTCTTGCCTGTCCTTACAATTCATTCTATGATAGTAGAGATATTGAAAAAGAGAGGTAAGTTATGTTATGGCAAATCCTGTAGTAGCAATTGTCGGCCGTCCGAATGTCGGTAAGTCGACGCTATTCAATCGAATTGTAGGAGAGCGATTGGCGATTGTCGAAGACGTTCCGGGTGTAACCAGAGATCGTCTGTACAGCAAGGCGGAATGGCTCGGCAAACCGTTTCATTTAATTGATACAGGCGGCATTGATTTTGATGATCATGATGAATTGCTTGAATCAATCCGCAACCAGGCGGAGCTTGCGATAGATGAAGCGGACGTTATCATATTTGTGGTGGACGGCACCGTCGGCATTACCGATCAGGACCAGGACGTAGCACGTATGTTATTCCGTTCGAAGAAGCCGGTGATTCTTGCGGTCAACAAGATTGACAATCCACAGCGCTTAAACGATGTATACGAATTTTACTCGCTTGGCATGGGTGATCCGTTTCCGATTTCCGGTGCGCATGCGACAGGGATTGGCGATTTGCTGGATGAAGTAATCAAGCATTTTCCGGAATATAATGATGATGAATACGATGATGATGTCATTCGTGTATCGCTTATCGGCCGTCCGAATGTAGGGAAATCGTCGCTGGTCAATGCGCTGCTCGGAGAAGAGCGCGTTATCGTAAGCGACATTGCGGGCACGACTCGTGATGCGATCGATACGCCGTTTACGTTCAAAGGTCAGGAATATGTGCTGATCGATACGGCGGGGATGCGCAAACGGGGCAAGGTGTACGAGTCGACCGAGAAATACAGTGTCATGCGGGCGCTGCGGGCCATGGAGCGCTCGGATGTCGTACTGGTCGTTATCAATGGTGAAGAGGGGGTTATCGAGCAGGATAAGAAAGTAGCCGGCTATGCGCATGAGGCGGGCCGGGGTGTTATCATTGTCGTCAACAAGTGGGACGCGGTAGAAAAAGATGAACGCACAATGAATAAATTCATTGCAGATATTCGCGAAGAATTTAAATATCTCTCTTATGCGCCGATTCTGTTTGTGTCCGCCAAAACGAAACAGCGGGTGCAAATGATTCTGCCAAAGGTGGCCCAGGTGGCAGAGCAGCATGCGCTGCGCATCGCGACGCCGGTGCTAAACGATTTGATTCACGAGGCAACGACGGTGACGCCACCGCCGAGCGATAAAGGTCGCCGCCTGCGCATCAACTATGCGACACAGGTTGCAGTTAAACCGCCGACGTTTGTTTTGTTTGTCAATGATACAGAGCTTATGCATTTTTCTTACCAGCGCTACTTAGAGAATAAAATTAGAGAAGCTTTTCCGCTGGAAGGGACTCCGATTCGCATTCTCGTGCGAAACAAGTCCGAATAAATAAGGAGAGGGGAGAGACCGGATGGGAGCGGTTGTTATCATCCTGTCTTACTTGCTGGGGTCGATTAGCTTCAGCATTCTTGTCGCGAAAAAAATCGCAAAGATTGATATCCGGCAGCATGGAAGCGGCAATGCGGGTGCGACCAACACGCTGCGCGTACTTGGCAAAGGGCCGGGAATTGCGGTGCTGCTTCTGGATGCGGCCAAAGGCGCTATCGCTGTCGGGGTAGCCCATTGGTTAACAGGAGGGAACGACTGGGTGATCGTACTCTCCGGTATTGCCGCAATTCTTGGGCATAATTGGCCGGTATTTTTCGGATTTCGAGGCGGTAAAGGGGTTGCCACTACCATCGGTACGCTGCTGGCATTGACACCGGTACCGGCGCTGATTGCAGTGGTCGTAACCGTTGCGGTCATTGCAGTAACACGCTACGTGTCGCTTGGCTCGCTTGTTTTTTTTACGTTGATTCCCGTCATTCTCATTATTACCGGGGCTTCTTTGGCCTATATTATAGGCACGCTTATAATAGCGGCGCTTGGCTATATACGCCATGCGGAAAACATTAAACGGCTGCTTCAGGGCACGGAGCGGAAGCTTGGACAGTCGAAACGGTAGGGAGGATGGATAGAATGCGAAACGTTGCGGTAATCGGAGCCGGGAGCTGGGGAACTGCGCTGGCAACAGTGCTTGCGGAAAATCATGAAAACGTCTCACTCTGGGCGAGACGGGAAGAGCTTGCGCGGGAAATAAACGAAACACGGGAGAATAAGCGGTACCTTCCCGGTATTACGCTTTCCGAACGTATCAAAGGGGACACATCGCTCGAGAGGGCAGTACGAGACAAGGAGCTTGTGGTTCTCGTTGTTCCCTCCCATGCCATGAGGGACACTGTCCGTACGCTTGCTCCGCATCTACATAAAGATACGATCCTTGTGCATGCCGCAAAGGGACTCGAAATCGATTCGCTTAAACGGATGAGCGAAGTGATCAAAGAAGAGGTTTCTGCTTCGTTTCATGAACAGATTGCCGTATTGTCAGGGCCGAGTCATGCCGAAGAAGTCGGCATGAAAGCGCCGACCACTGTTGTAGTTGCGGCCGAGAAAATGAGCGTGGCTGAGGAAGTACAGGATGCGTTCATTACAAGCCGTTTCCGGGTCTACACCAATCCGGACGTCATCGGTGTAGAGATTGGCGGCGCGCTGAAAAATATTATCGCGCTGGGCGCCGGGGTGAGCGATGGACTTGAATTCGGAGACAATGCAAAAGCTGCGCTGCTTACGCGTGGCCTGGCTGAAATCAGCCGCCTGGGGATTAAACTTGGCGCCAATCCTCTGACGTTTACCGGCCTTGCGGGGGTGGGCGACCTGGTAGTAACGGCTACCAGTCAGCACAGCCGCAATTGGCGTGCGGGCAGGATGCTGGCTCAGGGGCTTGCACCGGACGAAATTGTTGCGCGCATGGGCATGGTCGTAGAAGGGATTAAAACGACAAAAGCCGCCCACCAGTTAGCGTGTGAGCTTGGTGTAGAAATGCCGATTACACGGGAATTGCATGCGCTTCTATTCCGACAAAAGGCACCGCGTGACGCTGTCAGCGATTTGATGGGACGGGTTCGCCGGCACGAAACAGAAGAGTTGGCGCTTCAATACTTTGATAATCATTGATGGACAAATGGGCGATGACGCCAGAAGGCCGCACTTTTTCCTCCCCTTCCTCATACACTGTTGTTGTATCATGAAAGGAGGGAGATGGAGGGTATGGTAAACATCCCGAAAAAATTTCTTGATAAATTACAGGGCAGAAACGTGGACACGTCAAAGCTGGAAAAGCTGGCTGGTGGCGTGAAAAAAAGCGATCTGGATGATGATCAAAAGCTGCTTCAACTGATTCGCCAGCTGGCCGTGATCGCCAATGTATCTTTAACAAAGGAAAAGGAAGAAAAAATCATTAAGTATATTCGTACACATAACGTACAGGGCGGAGATATGAAGACGTTGACAAACTTGCTGAAAAATAAACTGTAATCTTGGAGAAATAGGCGAGGCGCGCTGTTACAGGCTTGCTGAAATTAGCATACAGTATAGCATGATTCGCGAAAATAAGGGCTCTCGAAAACGACGCGAGGATACAGAAGGAAAAAAGAGGGATAATGCTGTCCGGCATTATCCTTCTTTTTCTGTGAAAATTGTGAGGAAAGAAGGAGAGGGAAGAGGAAATAAGATCCAGGGGAGAAAAAGGCATTCGCCTTTTTCCACATTGAAATCATTCCCTCGTTCTCTTCTCTCTTTTCCTTCGTACCGCAAAATAGGAGGCCCTACGGTCAGGCCTCCTCTGATGATGTTGCAATTTCATCCATTTCCAATAATGCCTGCACAAGCGGAGAGTTCAGCAGGGAAATAATCTGGCGGAAATCGACGTTATTTAATGATTTGATAAACGAGAGTGCTGACCTCTCTCCCGTATCTCCGCTGCCCTGCTCTGCTGCCCTGAGCATCGCGCGCTTTTGACTGCTCTTTGACCAGCGCTCATACATACCAATAAGGTTGGTTAGTGTGCTGAGCGTCTGCTCCATCTCGGCCATCGTGCCGCGCATTTGGGTTGACCATTCTCTGACAGTATTAATGGATGTGCGCATCTCTTCCGGAGATTTAGTCAAAATGGACGGTAGATTTTTCATAAAGGCAGAAGCTGCCCGAAGGTCCGTTTTATTTTTAACCGGCACGATGGCCGTTGCAGCTTCTTTTTTTGCAACGACGGGCGCGGCCTTTTTGCGCTTTTTCCCGCTCGCTGCCGTGCGCCTGGATCTCTTCGTATACGGGCTTCGCCGTTTCTGGCTGTTCATGATTGCGCCCCCTTTATCCTATAGTCAACATTATAGTATGCGTTCGTCCTGTAAGAGGTTCGATTGTCCCCGGTTTGTGCTATAATGTGAGTATCCGATTTACAGGATCATTTTTACAGACAAAGAGGGAGTGCTCATGCATTTAATGTTCTATGCGCTGAGTGCAATCGGCTTGATGATTGTTGCCAGCGTTACGATTGTATTCGCGCGTAAACTGCAGCGGCGGCTGCTCAGATTCGCACTGTCTACCGTCGCCTATGCAAGCTTAATTGTGGCGTTTTTTCTTATGGTGGCCGTGTTGATTACTTTCTAGTTCCCGGTCCCGTATTGCGGGCTTTGATGTATTTGTGAAGCATGAGGAGCACAATGTACAACACGCCAATTCCAATTCCCGCCCACAGTACGACATCGGCCGTATTTTCAGTGTTGGCGAGAAGGAATACGGGTGTAAATAGCACAATACCGAAGAAGAAGGTCCCTTCGAGCGCCACCTTAATCCATTCGCGGCTCATTAGCATGATGTTCAAGCCTCCTTGTATGCATGGAATCAAGCTTAGTGTAGGCCAAAACGATGCTTGTTATCCGCAAAACAATAAAGAAGCAGGGGATGTTACCATGGTGAAAATTACATTTGCGCCGGCGAACCGTCATATACAGGTCCGTGTCGGAGAAACCATATTGCGAGCCGCATCCAGGGCAAGGATCGCCATCTCCCAGCGCTGCGGCGGCAAGGGGGCCTGCACAATGTGCAAAGTGCGGGTTACTCCAGGTAGTTTTGTTTCACCTCCGCAGGAGAAAGAGAAGCGAATGATTGGCGAAGAGCATCTGGCATGCGGCATGCGGCTTGCCTGTCAGGCAAGAGTGCAGGGAGAAGCGCAAGTGGAGCTTGCGGAAAGCCGGCTTGCGTCCGTTGTGCGCACCCAGTTGGAAAAACAGCGGCAGGAGAGAGGCGAATGGTAAGGAAGTGGAAGTTACGGATGACGGGGCTTATGGCCCTGTGTTTGCTGGCGCTTTCCGGATGCGCGTATCCGCGCGCTCAGATGCTGCAGAATGCGGCACCGCCGGTTCAGCAAATTAAGATGGTACAGGATGCAGTAGATCAGTACCAGAAAGAAACAGGTGTTCTGCCTATTGTAACGAAAGACGCCGATACGCCGGAATTCGAACGGTATCCGGTCGATTTCTCAAAAATTGTGCCAAAATACATTCCGTATATTCCCGGGGCTGCGTTTGAAGCGGGTGGAAACTACATGTTCGTCCTGCTGAATGCGGAGACGAAGCCGGAAGTTCGCTTGATCGATTTAACCGTATCCCAGGGCGTTCAGAGCATGCAGGAGAAAGTAAGCCGTTATTTTGCCGACAAAAAAGAGTTTCCGCTTGGTCCGAAAGTGGGGGACGGATATTACTTGATTGATTTTGATAAACTGCACACGGGCGAGGAGTCGATCCTCAGCCATTTCAGCGGGCAGCCAATGTCCTACATTATCAACGAGCGCGGTCAAGTGGGCGTAGATTATTCCGTTGATTTGGCGCTAGCATTGAAGAATGCGCCGGAAAAACCGAAGCAGGCCGGAGATATTCGTTATGTACTGGCCGATGTCTCTCCACTTGCGCCGGTGAAATCGTTTCCATACCGTCTTATCAACGGAGAACCAAAACTTGCTCCGAGCGAATGATGACTTCTTTTTCTTTTCTTCCTGAAATAATTCTGGTATATCTTATCTCGCTTTACCATATCTTGTACAAAGCAGGACAGGGTGGGGTGCACAGACGATAATGGCGGGACCCGGCACCGTTCTCGTGGTACTCGTTCAGGCCGAGTCGAGGTCTATTTTTTCCGTCGCCCTCATAAGATGAGTAGTGTCCTTATAGTACAAGAAGTAGATGGGAAAGAAACGCGAGGAGGTATCCAGGTGGAACGTGTAGATATTTTCAAAGACATTGCGGAGCGCACGGGGGGAGACATCTATATCGGCGTGGTCGGCCCTGTTCGCACCGGAAAATCAACATTCATTAAACGCTTTATGGAATCCATCGTTATTCCCAACATTCCGTATGAAGCGGAGCGGGTCCGTGCCGTGGACGAACTACCGCAGAGCGCGGCAGGAAAAACGATTATGACGACCGAACCGAAGTTCGTGCCGAACAACGCGGTTGCCATTCATGTGACCGACGGACTTGATATCAATGTGCGTCTTGTCGATTGTGTAGGGTATACGGTGGAAGGTGCCCGGGGATATGAAGACGAGAACGGTCCGCGCATGGTAACGACACCATGGTATGATGAGCCGGTTCCATTCGAAGAAGCCGCTGAGCTGGGCACGCGCAAAGTTATCCAGGAACACTCAACGCTTGGCGTGGTTGTCACCTCGGACGGTACGATTGCTGAAATTCCGCGCGTCGGTTACGAAGAAGCAGAGGAGCGCGTCATAAATGAATTGAAGGAAGTGGGCAAACCGTTTGTTATCATTGTAAATTCCCTGTACCCGGGTCGTCCTGAAACTGTAGCTCTGCGCGCTGCTCTTGAGGAAAAATACGATGTGCCGGTCCTTGTGATGAGCGTCGATTTAATGGATGAACGGGAAGGACTCGCCGTCCTTCGCGAAGTGTTGTTCGAGTTCCCGGTCCATGAAGTTAATGTCAACCTTCCATCCTGGGTGATGGTACTGCACGAAGACCACTGGCTTCGCCAGAATTTCGAAGAAGCGGTACGGGAGACGGTGAAAGACATCCGCCGTCTGCGAGACGTGGATCGTGTGGTTGGCTATTTCGGCGAATATGAATTCATCGACCGTGCTGCGCTGGCCGATATGAATATGGGCCAGGGAGTGGCAGAAATCGATTTGTACGCCCATGACGAGCTGTACGACCGCATTCTTATGGAGATTGTTGGCGTAGAAATCCGCGGCAAGGATCATCTGCTCCAGCTTATGCAGGAGTTCAGTCTCGCAAAGAAGGAGTATGATAAGATTTCAAGTGCACTCAATATGGTACGTCAGACCGGGTACGGTATCGCTCCTCCTTCACTCGAAGAGATGAAGCTCGACGAGCCGGAGATTATCCGCCATGGATCGCGCTTCGGTGTTCGTCTGAAAGCGACGGCACCGTCGATTCATATGATTCGGGTCGATGTGGAATCCGAATTTGCGCCGATTATCGGTACGGAGAAGCAAAGTGAGGAGCTGGTGCGGTATCTAATGCAGGATTTTGAAGAGAACCCGCTAAGCATCTGGAACTCGGATATTTTCGGCCGCTCGCTCAATTCGATTGTAAATGAAGGCATTTCCGCCAAGCTGTCCATGATGCCGGATAACGCGCGTTACAAGCTGCAGGAGACACTGGAACGTATCATTAATGAGGGTTCGGGTGGACTTATCGCGATTATCTTATAGACGGGACAGAAAAAGAATAAGGTAAACGAGACGAACACCGGCTTCTCCTTATTAGGCAGAAGCCTTTTCTCTTTTAGGGAAGCCTGGGGACACAATAGGAGAAGATTGGGTGAAATCCCTTGAATTACAGCGTTTTCTATATTAATATTAGCTTGTCCACCTTTAAAAATACTTAAGTTGTGTATAATTATCCTATAATTGGTTAACAACGTATAACAAGAAAACTCCCTTTGGGAGGAGGTGAATGACATGAATAAGACAGAATTAATCACGAAAGTATCCGAAGCGACCGAACTTACGAAGAAAGATGCAACAAGAGCAGTGGAAGCGGTATTCGATGCGATTACGGAAGCTTTGAAAAACGGGGACAAAGTACAATTGATCGGATTTGGTAACTTTGAGGTGCGTGAGCGTGCTGCTCGCAAAGGCCGCAACCCGCAAACCGGCCAGGAAATCGAAATTGCTGCTAGCAAGGTACCTGCCTTCAAGCCGGGCAAAGCATTGAAGGAAGATATTCAATAGTGGCGTACATACCGTCATTGGACTTGATTTATCCATTTATGGCAAAGCAAACGGAGCTGTACGAATGTACAGCTCTTTTTCCTATCTATGTCCGAAAGTTTTGCCTGTGGGCTACGGAGGTTCGCTATGAAAGTAAATCATAAAAAAATTGAAGAAGCGGTACGCATGATTCTAGAAGCGATAGGTGAAAATCCGAGCCGTGAAGGTCTGCTCGATACGCCGGCGCGTGTGGCCCGTATGTATGAAGAGGTGTTCACGGGTCTTTCACAGGACCCTAAAGAGTATTTCTCGGTCGTGTTTAGCGAAGAACACGAAGAGCTTGTACTCGTCAAGGATATTCCGTTTTATTCAATGTGCGAGCATCACTTGGTGCCGTTCTATGGCGTAGCGCATGTAGGCTATATTCCCCGTGGCGGACGTGTGACGGGACTATCCAAATTGGCTCGAGCCGTAGAAGCGGTAGCGAAACGCCCTCAATTGCAGGAGCGAATTACCTCAACAGTTGCCGATTCGATTATGGAGACGCTTGAACCGCATGGTGTTGTGGTGGTCGTGGAGGCAGAGCATCTGTGCATGACCATGCGCGGTGTCAAAAAGCCCGGGTCCAAGACAGTAACCTCAGCCGTGCGCGGCATCTTTGCGCAGGACCCTGCTTCACGTGCCGAAGTATTCAGCTTAATCAAAGGGTGATCTGTGAACAAAATAAGTCAATCACATGTATTTGTGGGCGGCGCACGTGTTTAAAATCTAGCGCTTTCGCACATGTTAAAACAGAGGTGAATGCGCTGTGAATAAGATGAAAACAATGTATTGGTTGTGGCTTTTGCCAATCGGACTCCTCATTGCTCTCGTGTATATTAGTTTTTGGTTATATAGATAAACGTTGACAGCGCTTCCTTTTTGCGCGATAGTTAAAACCGTAGCCATCTTAGGGAAGAGTAAAGAGGGGGAGCGTTTATGAACGGAACGTCGACTGAATTTATTGTCATCAAAGCACTGGAGAATGGCGTTAATGTCATCGGATTGACGCGCGGTGAATCCACAAGGTTCCATCATTCTGAAAAACTCGATAAGGGCGAGATTATGATCGCCCAGTTCACCGAGCATACATCCGCGATTAAAGTTCGCGGCAAGGCTGTTATTCAGACGAGCAACGGTACGATTGACACGCTGGTGGACAAGTAGAAAAAAACAAGCAGGCATCTGCTTGTTTTTTTCTGTGAAAATTGTGAGGAAA